>NZ_DBNHDN010000045.1:0-163677 GCF_057139185.1 Rudaea sp.
GCTGGCGCAGGAAAGCCTTGGGGTTGCGCTCCGGATTGTTGAAGTCTAGGAACTTGCGCGTCAGCTCCTTGTAGTTCTGCCGGATGGCACCCCGGTTGTCTTTATAGAACTGCCACAGAAAACGAAAGAAGGCGAAATCCAGCGATGCGCTGGTCGTGCTGGCAGTTCTCTTGGTCGCGTTGCGCTTAGTCGCCATTGGCCACGCTCCCTTCCCACGATTCCGACAGCAAGTCGGTGATCTTCACGCGGATGGTGCCCGCATCGTCCGGCACCTTGTACGCGCCCTTGACCATCTCGGTCTTGCCTGGGATGTCCACCACCGCCGGTTGCAGGATCGCGCCGTCGTAGTTCCAGTCAATCAGCACCGACTCGGCCAGTTCCTTCCAGTCCTCGACCGCTTCCTTCTGGAGCGAGAGCTTTTGCAGCAGGTTCATCGGGTAGAACTTCTCGATGACCAGTTCGCCCTTCTTGATGGACACCCTGGCCTGCGAGTCGCGCTTGAACTCCAAGTCGGCCTTGTCGCGCAGGATGTCCACCACCTCCACGTCGATCTTGAAGGGTTTGGCGGCCAGTTCCAGTTGCGCGGCCAAGTCCGGCTCGTGCCCCATGCAGACGAGGGTGATCTTCTCGACCGGGCGGTTCGGGTGCTCGTTGTGTCGGTGCTGCCATGCTTTCTGGTCGAAGTTGTGGATCAGTTCGTTCAGATCGGCCCGCGTGGCGATGCGGTTGACGGGCATGATCTTGACCATGCGCCCGTCTTTCTCACCATCGAACACGGTGCTGAACTCCAGCTTTTGCACTTCCAGTGCTTCGACCAGCAGGTCTTTCGCCTGAACGGGGTTGCGAAAGATGTCGTAGTGATTGACCGTGTGAACCTCGAAGCCCGGATAAACCTTTGGTACCTTAAAGACATCAGTCCAGTCGCCAGCGGCTTCTTCGCCTTCCTCCTCGATGCTGGCTTGAATGTCGTCATCGTCACGCAAGCCGTTTTTGATGGTCGGCTGATAGTTTTCATCAGCCATCTCATCACGAATAGCAAGAAGTCTTTTCGAGGTGGTTTGAACTGACGCCAAGTTGATGTCGTTGCCGATATAGCGTCGACCGTATTTAGCGCTGACAGCTTGGGTTGTTCCTGATCCCATAAAACAATCGAAGACAATGTCGCCAGGATTCGAGTAAGCGAGGATGATCCGCTCCAGCAACGTCTCTGGCTTCTGAGTAGGGTAGCCCACCACTTCGACGCGATCAGCAGGCTGAAGCATAGGCAACCGCCAAACATCGTCAATCGTTTTATGAGTGGAATTTATATAGATGACGTTTCCATTCTCATCTTTGGCATTAACCAAAGACTGCGTTGCTTTGTCCCACACCCGTTTAATTTGCTGCACCGGCTTTTCTCGCTTTTCGCGCAGCTTATTGAATTGAAATTTGCCAGATTTTGAGTAGACAAGTATCACGTCATGATCAGACGCGAAACGATTGATGTTGCCCTGCATCTTGTTGTAGTAGTGCCAAACTATTTCGTTCTGAAACGTTCCTGCGCCAAAGATTTCATCCAGCAATGCGCGCAGATAATGCGATTTATGCCAATCGCAATGCAGACAGAAAACGCCATCATCGCTCAATAACTCTCGCATAAGGATCGCTCGTTCGTAGATGAATTGCAGGTATTCATCATTCGTCCAAACGTCCGTGTACTGCTTTTCTTCAAACGCCGTATATGCCGTCTCTGCGCTCTGCCTGTTTACCTTGATCGTTTTCTTGTACTCGATCTTCGAGTCAAACGGCGGATCGATGTAGATCAGGTCAACCTTGCCCCGGAACTCCTTCAGCAAGTGGCTCATCACCTGAAGGTTGTCGCCCCAGAAAATCTTGTTGCGCCAGCCATCCACTTCCTCGCCGTGGACTTCCTTCAACTGCGCCGGGTAATACTGCGTCGAGGTGAACGGGCGCTTGCCGCGCCAATTGAGCATCGGATAGCCCTTGATCGGCTCGAACTCGTACTTCTCGACGTTGGTGGTGCCGCCATCGGGTGTGGCCAGTTGCAGGCTTTCCTGCGCGGGTTGTTTGTCGCTCATAGGTCTTCTCGTCGGTGGCTGGTTGAATATTCTTGGCTGGAATTTCCCTGGTGGCGTTGGCGCGGGTGGCGGCGCAGGGTTTGCGGCCTCCAAAAGTCGGGCAGTCAGCGCGTTCTTTCGCCCTCTCGATTCAACGCCCGTCGCCTCGCAAACCTGCTTGATCTCGCTTTCGCCGAGATAACCGAGAAGCTCCTCGGGCTTGCATCGCCGCGCCGACGAGATCGCATCGACCAGCGCCTGACGTTTGCGTTTGTCCTCAACGCTCAATTCATAGTCATCGACGATCTGCCGAAGTGTTGAGGTGCTGGCAACTGCGATGATGCTCGGCTTCAATCTCATCGGCTTTTCCTGAATTTCCAGTTCTTGTTGTCGCAGTAGGCGCGCATGTCGCAGCTCTGGCACAGCTTGGCCGGGCGTGTTGCGATGCCGTAATCCTGCCGTTCGATGCGCGCCACGATGTCATCGAAGCGCGCGATGGTTTTGCCGATGGCGCGGTCATCCTTGCTGAAGGAGACGTAGGGGTTCCCGCCGTCCTCGCCGGTGTAGTAGAGGTGCATCCGGCTGACCTTCTGGCCGGTGCGCTCCTCGACCAGATGGGCGTACACCTCCAACTGGCTCTGGTACTGGCGCAGCCGCTCCCGATCCTTCTCCATGTCGGGCTTCTTCTCCGACTTGAAGTCGATGATCTCGACCGTGTCGTGCTCGCCGCGAATCAGGTCAACGCTGCCCTTGAGGATGTACTGATCCTTGACCAGCGAAATCTCGACCTCGGCTTCCTTGATGCGATCCCAGTTGCCGTTCTCGCGCTCGTAGTAGCGCAGCACGTGCAGCAGCGCCGCCTGCTGCGAACTGGGCGCGAGGTACACGCGCTCCTTCTTCGACAACAGGGCGTAGTTGGCCGCGAACCAGCTTTTGATACCCTCGAAGGTGATGGTGCCTTCCTCGCCGCGCAGCACGGTCTTGTGGATGTCCTCGATGGTTTGATGCACCAAGGTACCGAACAGCATCGGGCTTTCGCGGATGGCGGCGAACTCCAGTTCCTTGAAGAAGCGGTACTGCTCGGCGCAGTTCTCGAACACGGTGATGTCCGAGGTGAACGAGTATTCGCGCTTGAGGTTGATCTGTTTGACGGCCTCATAGGTCAGCGCCGACAGATCGACATCGCGCCAGCTCGGCACCTCGTAGAACAGGCGCTCAAAATACTTGGACGGCGACTTGCCCCGGCCTTGCTTCTCCTGCGCCGCCAGCACCAGCAGGTTCTGCGCACGCGAGAAGGCTGTGTAGAACAGTCGCCAGAAGTCGAAGTTCTTGATGTGGTCGAGCGGCTCGAATCGTTCCTTGGAGAGGTAGCCACCATCTTCCAGTAGTACGTCCAGTTCGCCGTACTGCTTGCGCGGCACCGCCTCCAGCGAGCCGCAGACGACCACCGGAAACTCCAGCCCCTTCGACTGGTGGACGGTGAGGAACGACACACAGCCCTTGGGCGCGTACTCGGATTCGTCCTCGTACTCGCCAATGCCGCCATCCTGCAGGAAGCGCAGGAACTGGTTGAACAGGTCGCGGATGTTCTTCTCCAGCCATTCCGGGTTCAACACGCTGACGAAATGCAGGTACTCGAACTTGGTGAGCAGCTTGGAGAAAGTGCCGAGGTTGCGCGCCGCGCGTCCCTTGTCCACGCCCTGCGCCGCCTCTTCGGTGAGAAAGCGCGAGAACAGCGGAAACTGGAGCAGTTGGTAAAACAGGCCGGAAAAGGCGTAGTCGGTGTTCTGCGTGAGCACGGCGTGGCGCTTGGCCAGCGGACGCGCCCAATCCAGCAGGGGCTTGTTTTCCGGCTTGCGCAACTCGTCGGTGAAGGGCTTGAAGCAGAGCTGGTCGTAGTAGTCCCAGATGTCCAGATGCACGCCTTCGGCCCATGCCCGCACCTTCGGGAACTGTGGGAACAGGAAGATCAGTGCGCCGATCATCATGCGGACTTCCTCGCGCTCGAAGAACATGTTCGAGCGGGGCGAGAACACAGGCACGCCCTGCGCTTCGAGGAAACGCGCCAGCGCCACCACCTTGTCGTTCTTCACCGAGCGGAACAGGAAGGCGACCTGATTCCAGTCCGTCAGCTTGCCGGACGCCTTCAGGCTGTGCAGGAAGGCCAGCACCTCGGCGTGCCAGTTGGTGGTTTCGCCCTTGTCGTCGCTGGCGGCCAGCCGCACAGCCGTGGGCATGTCGGGGAAGTCGTCCTCGCGCGGCACGATCTGCTTGGCGAAACGGAAGACGCGCGTGCCGTCGTCCCATTGCTGTTCCTTCATCCACTCGTTGTAGAAACGGATGATGTCCGGATGCGAGCGGTAGTTGACGGTCAGCTTGACCTGCTTGCACTGGCCGTCGTCGAACAGCGCGGGGAACTCCAGAATGTTGCGGATGGTCGCGCCGCGAAAGCGGTACAAGCCCTGATCGTCGTCGCCCACCACGCACAGATTCTTCTTCTCGCCCGCCAGCAGCAGGAGGATGCGTTCCTGAATGGTGTTGGTGTCCTGGTACTCATCCACCATCAGGTAGGACAGCTTTTCGCGCACCTGCGCCAGCACTTCGGGGCGCTTCTCCAGCAATTGCAGCGCCTCATACTGGATGCCGGAGAAGTCGAGCGAGTTGTTCTCCTGCAGCAGCTCCTGATACTTGGCGAAGCACGCGGCCAGCGCGCGAATTTCCACGTCGGGGGCGGCGGCCAGAGTGGCAACGTCGAGCGCTTCCTCGCTGACCTTGTTGAGCCACTTGAGCAGGTTTTCCGACTGCGCCCAGCGGCCCGATTGGTCGTCGCCCATGACGAGCTGGGCGTCCGGCAGTTCGCGGAACTCCTTGATGCGCTGGTACAGGAAGTATTGCTGGTCGAACTGGTCGAACAGCGTGAAGCTGCGCTTGAGCCGCGTGAACTCGCGGAAGTCTTCCAACAACCGCAGGCAGATGGAGTGGAACGTGCCGAGGTACATCTCGTTCAGGTTGAACTTGATGCCCAGATCGGTCAGCCGGTTGGAAATGCGCGTGGTCAGCTCGCGCGCGGCCTTGTCGGTGAAGGTGACGACAAACAGCGACTCCGGCGCAACGCCTTTCTGCGTGATGAGGTAGACGATGCGTTCGACCAGCGTGAAGGTCTTGCCGGAGCCTGGCCCCGCGATGATGAGCACCGGGCCGTCGGTGGCGAGGATTGCTTCTAGCTGCTGCGGGTTGGCGCTGGATTGAAGGGCGGCGCTGGTCATTCCGCTCCCTCGTCGTCATCGGCCATCGCCTTGCCGATGCGGCTGGCGATCCACTGATCCAGCTCGCCGCGCCGGAAGCGCCACGTGCCGCCGAGCTTGAATGCCGGGAGCTTGCCGTTCGCCGCAAGGCGATAGACCGTGCGCTTGCCTGCCTTCAGGTAGGCGGCAACCTCGTCAATCGTGAGGATTTCGTCCGGCTGGTCGCTCATCGGCTTTCCCATGTCGTCTGCGGTGCTTGGTTTACTGCCGTATCTTGTCATAATAGTCCATGAATGTGCAGACTTGAGCAAACATGGCACCGGAGTTGGTGCCTGACCTAGAGGGATGGCCGTGGGATCGAACTACGAGGCGATTTGCGAGGAGAACCGAGAGAGCTACGGCACCAAGGGCGCACAGAAGTCCGGCAAGCTGGCCGCAGGCCTGTACGACGACCGCACGCACTTCATCTTCGAGTTGCTGCAGAACGCCGAAGATGCCCTCGGTCGGCGCGGCGAGTGGAAGGGATCACGCAAAGTTGCCTTTAACCTGAGCCCGGCCTGCCTGACGCTTTCGCATTTCGGCAAGCCATTCGACGAGGCCGACGTTCGAAGCGTCTGTGACATCGCCGAGAGCACCAAGAACGAGGCGTCCATCGGACGTTTCGGCCTCGGCTTCAAGTCCGTCTACACCGTCACCGATCTTCCGGAGATTCACTCCGGCGACGAGGACTTCGCCATCGAGAACTACGTCTTCCCGAAACGGATGGCGCGTTCGGCGCGCGCGGCTGACGAGACGCAGATCGTTCTGCCCCTGAAATCGGAGGACGTGAGCGCAGCGCAGGACATCACGGCTGGATTCCGCCACTTGGGGCCCGGTGCGCTGCTGTTCTTGCGGAACATCGAAGAGATCAACTGGAGCGTCGAAGGTGGCGCGTCAGGGTTCTACCTGCGCAACGCTCCCGAGTCTCTTGGCGACAACGTCCATCGCGTAACCGTGATTGGCCAAGAAACCGGCAAAGCCGAAGTCGATCAGAATTGGCTGGTGTTCCACCGCGACGTGTTTTCTGCCGAGGGGCAGAAGATCGGACGGGTAGAAATCTCCTTCTCGCTGCTTGCGGTGAAGGACGCCCCAGACCGCTGGGCTGTGCAGCCGCTGGCCAAGTCGCCGCTGGTGGTGTTCTTCCCGACGGTGGTTGAGAGCCACCTTGGCTTCCTCGTGCAGGGGCCGTACCGTACCACGCCAAGCCGCGACAACATCCCGCCCGGCGATCCGTGGAATCAGCATCTGGTCAAGGAAACGTCCGGCCTGCTGGTAGAGGCGATGCGCTGGATGCGGGACAGGGCAATGCTGGATGTCGCGGCACTGCGCTGCCTGCCGCTTGACCGCGAGAAATTCCCGAAAGATTCGCGGTTCGCGCCGATGTTCGATGCCGTCCGGCAGGCGTTTCAGGACGAGGAGCTGCTTCCGACGTTCGATGATGGGCATGTCACCGCCCAGCAAGCCAAGCTGGCGCGAACGCAAGAGTTGCGCGAGCTGTTCAGCCCGGAACAGGTGGCGGCGCTGTTCGGTTCGGAGGTCGCTGCTTGGCTGTCCGGCGACATCACTCAGGACAAGGCCCCCGAGATTCGCCAGTACCTGATGCGCGAACTCGACATCGACGAGATCACGCCGACAAAACTGGTGCCGAGCCTGACGAAGTCCTTCCTTGAGGCGCAATCCGACGAGTGGGTGTCACGTCTGTACGAATTCCTGAGCGGCCAGGAGAAGGCGCTGCGTCGCCACCTGGACACCGTTCCGCTCATCCGCCTCGATGACGGTACGCACGTCGTCGCTCGCGAGAACGGAAAGGCCAAGGCCTTCCTGCCCAGCGCCATCGCCACCAGTTTTCCGACGATGCGCCGCGCGGTGTGCGCGACGCCTGAGGTGCGTTTGTTCCTGCTTTCGCTTGGCATCACCGAACCTGATCCTGTGGACGATGTCGTCTGGAACCTCCTGCCGAAGTACCAGCAGCAAGAGGTGGATGTGGACGACGACACCTACGCGGCCGATATCGAGCGCATCCGGGCGGCCTTCAACACTGATTCAACGGCGCAGAAGGAAAAGCTCCGGTCAGCCCTGCGCGACACCACCTTTGTGATGGTGGTCGACACTGGCGATGGCAAAGGCTACGTCGCCAAGCCCGGCGAGATCTACATCGCCACGGATCGTCTGCAGCAGCTCTTCGCCGGTGTGCCCGACATCTTGATCGTGGACAACGAATACGACTGCCTGCGCGGCGAGAGCATGCGCGAGCTACTGGAAGCGTGTGGTGCGTTGCGATATCCACGTCCCGTGGACGCGCCGAATGCGCTCTCGCGGGACGAGCGCCACGAGCTGCGGCGGCAAACGGGCCATGCAGAGACGTCTGGCATCAACGACCGGGTTGTCGATTGGCTGCTGCACGGCTTCGATGCCTTGATCGAACTGCTGCCCAAGCTCTCTTCCGAGCAGCGTGCCGAACGCGCCCGTCTGATCTGGGAAAGCTTGGGCGATCTGGAGGAACGTCGCGGGCGCGGCATCTTCGACGGCGCATACACATGGACGCATCACGGCGAACGCAGGACGCCGCCATTCCCGGCAGCCTTCCTGCGCCGTCTCAACAAAGCGGCTTGGGTGCCTGACGCGACTGGCGAGCTGGTACCGCCGGGCCTTGTGGTGTTCGACACGCTCGGCTGGAAACCCAATCCTTTCTTGCTGACCAAGATCGCGTTCAAGCCGCCGATCATCGACCAACTGGCCAAAGAAGCAGGCATCGACCCAGCAGCCCTCGATTTGCTTCGAAAGCTCGGCATCACCAGCGTCGACGACCTAACGTCCCGGCTGGGTATCACCACCCCACCCGAGGTCGATCCCGTACCCAGCACGATGCCCGACGAGGAGCCGGAAACCGCAGGTCAACCCAGCGGAGATGTCTATGACGACGCGCACGATCTGTACGGAGACGACATGCCGGACATTCTTCCCGGCACACCTGACCCGGATGGCGGCGACGGCGCGACAGGTGGCGCAGGGCGCGGCGGTCAGGCGGGGACTGGCACGGGAACGCCACACGGTGGCGGTCAGGGCAACGGCGGGGCACATGGTGGCTCAGGCGGCGGCCATTCCGGTGGAGGTGGCAAGGGCGGTGGCACCAGCGGCGGAGGGCAAGGAAAGCGGTCGCCCGGCTCGGCTGGCGGACGACCGTTCATTTCCTACCTTGGCGCTCATCCTGATGACGAGGAATCCGATCCGGATGGCCTCGATCAGGCAGCACGGATGAAGATCGAGGATCAGGCCATCGCCCTGATCATCTCGCTCGAACCTGGACTGAAGCGAACGCCCGAGGGCAACCCCGGTTTCGACCTCTTCGAGGTCAACGGCAGCGGCCAGCGAGTTCGATGGGTCGAGGTCAAATCGATGACGGGCACTCTGGAAAACCGGCCCGTAGGGTTGTCACACACGCAATTCGACTACGCCCGCGCGAAGGGAGATGCGTTCTGGCTGTATGTGGTCGAGCACGCGACCGACCTCGAAAAGGCGCGGGTGCTCCGGATTCAGAATCCCGTGGCACACGCGCGGACGTTTACGTTCGACCACGGCTGGAGCCAGATCGCCCGAACCGAGCCGCCAACTTCGTCTGAACCGAAAGCTTGATCCATGTCCACCCTCAAATCCATGACCGGGACTGCGCTGGAACATTCGGCGCTCAAACAGCGCCATCGACTGGTGCGCGACGGACATCCGACCAGCCTGACATTACGAATCCATCGAGCCTTGAGCTGGCTGAATCGCGCCGAGCAGGCGGAAGACGTGGACGGCAGATTCATCTTCTTGTGGATTGCCTTCAATGCCGCCTACGCGCAGGAACTCGACGACAGCGACCGCACATCCGACAAGGCCACCTTCACGGCCTTCCTCCAGAAGCTCTGCGACCTCGACACCGGCAAGCGCATCGACGACCTGATCTGGAAGGAATTCTCCGGCAGCATCCGAACCCTGCTCGACAACCCTTACGTTTTCCACCTGTTTTGGGAGTTCCAGCGCGGCCGGATCGATGAGGGCGAATGGAAGGATCGGTTCGCCAGCGCGAAGAAGTCGGCGCAGATCGCGCTGGCCAGCGGCAACACGCCCGTGCTGCTCTCGGTGATGTTCAACCGCCTTTACACGCTGCGCAATCAACTGATCCACGGCGGTGCGACGTGGGACGGCAAGGTCAACCGCGACCAGTTGCGGGATTGCACCCGGCTGTTGGGCAAGCTCGTCCCAGTGATCATTGCGGTAATGATGGACAACCCCAACGCGCTGTGGGGCGAGGCCGTCTATCCCGTCGTCGATCAGGACGCCTGAAATGGGGTTTGTGCAAAGGCACTGCGCGAAATGAGCGAAATCAGCGAAATGAGAGCGCCGACAAGCACTTGCAGGCGTTTTGGCCCGGCGAAACGAGCGAAATGAGCTTCCGCGCTACGCGAGCCGGTACACGCGCGTCGGCGTGCCCGGCGCATCGGTGGGGCGTTCGACCGTTTGCACGCTGATCTTGGGTGGCGTGCAGGCCAGCAGGTGCTCCAGACAGGCGTCGATCCGCGCCTTCGGCACCTTGCCACGGAAGCATTCGGCGCTGATCTGGCTGCGCTTGGCCTGACCGCGTTCGCGGAGAAAGGCCAACACTCGGTTTGACAGTTCCCGAACCTGCGCCTGCTTCGCTTCCTCGGCAGCACTGACGAACACGAAGCGCACGGACGCCGTGGCGTGCCGAATCCACGCCATCGCCGCATCGATGTGCGGGACATCAATGCGGGTTTGCAGGTCGGCCAGCGCCAGCAGCATCGCCAACCGCAAGAGCATCGGCGCACGGCGCTCCAGCAACGCACTGACCGTGCCGTCACCGAGACCGTCGTTCAACTCGCCCCGGTAGAGCTGGGCGTAGCGCCACTGGGCCTGCGGCGACAGTTCCATCCGCAGGTGGTCACGCTCATCGTGCCGGTCGGCGTGGACGAAGGCCAGCACTTCCAGCGTCCGGCGTGCCAGATGCTCGACCACGGCCTGCGGCGTTTCCTTCGGGAACGGCAACATCCGCGACCGCTCGGCCCAGATCATCAGGAAGCGATTGGCAAAGCCGTTGGTGAGGTCGCGCGCGCTCATCAGGCCGGTCAATTCGCTGGGCGAGATCGCGCCACTCAGGCAGACGTGCGGATCGCTGGCGTAGAGCCGGTTCGATTTGGTGGCGGGCTTGAGATCGACGCCATCCCAACAGTCGCGCAGCGCCGCAGACAGCGTGTTGCCGTCGCGCCGTCCCTGATGCAGCACGTTGGCGAATTCCGACTCGACCACCCACAGGCGCTTGTCCTCGATGGCGGGCACGTCCTGCCGACCTTGCCGGTAGCCGTCGTGCATCAACGCCACCAGCCCTTCGCGTGTGGACAGGCCGCCGCGATGAACCTGCGGTGCGAAGGTGTCGTCCATCGCCCGCAGCGCCTGATCGATGCGCAGCACCAGCGACACCGCATCGCCCTTGCGGCCACGGCCCGAGCGCCCGATGTGCAGGCAGAACAGGCGGGCGTGGTGCCGGGTGTTGCCGATGGGCAGGTACACGCCGCGCCCGACTGCGCAGGACAGGTAGGCCATGAAGTTGGCGGCGATAGCGATGGCGTTGGTCTCCGTGCCTTCGCTGCCCGCGCGGGCGACGTCGCCGATCAGGCCATAGAGGCACGCCGCATCGGCATCCGGTGCGTTGCGATGGCCCACCACGGTTGCACCGTCCTCGTCATCGGTGGCGTCCTGCGGTGATGCTCCGTGAGATGAAGAGGTGTCATCGACGATCCGGCGCATTCGTCATTTGCCGTCCAGCGCCACGGTCTGGACGATGTTTTCAAACTCGGTCAGCACGTCCGGCTGGCGTTGCGACAGATAGCGAAGCACGGCTTTGTTGCCGACCAGCTTGCCGAGGTAGCCGCGCGCCAGCACCAGAAGCAGCACGTCCTGACCGTAGGATTTTTCGACCAGCTTCAGTTGATTCTGGATATTTCCCATTTCGCGCTCCATCTTGACCATCTGTTCCGCCGTGACGCCGGAGAGCTTGCGGGGGCGTTTTTCGCTGACCAGCAGAGCCGGTGGTGTCGCGGCCAACAATGCCTCGGCGTAGGCGACGGTCATGTTGTTGGCGGTCAGCATCAGTTCCACGCATTCGACCTGCCGCGTGGGTTTCATCTTGCGCAGCACCGCACCGAGGTTGGCAGAAAAATGCTGATCCTTGAGCATCTCGACGGCTTCCGGGCAGATGCCTTCGAGCAGGCTCACCTTCTTGTGGATCTGGCTGACGTCCACGTTCAACGCCTTGGCCAGTCGGTCGGGCGTGACGCCGCGCTCGACCGCACGCCGGAGCATCTGGTGCTCCTGAATGGACGTGATGCGGTTGATCCGGTTGTTGTAGGTGTAGCTTTCGTCATCGGTGGCGATCAGGCACGGCGCGTCGGTGTAGCCGAGCTGCTGCAAGGCCAGCAGCCGGATGTGGCCGTCGAGCAGGATGTGTTGGCCAGTGGACTTGTCGGCTTTGCCCACGCTCAAGGGTTCGATCAACCCAACGGCCTCCATCGACGCCATGATCTGCTTGAATTTGCGCGAGGTTTGCAAACCCTCCGGCGGTTTGCGCGACGGCAGAAGCCGATCCAAGGCCAGCGTGATCGGCTCCGGGATGAAGCCCAGTGGTGGTTGACTCATGCCGCGTGGCCTCCACCCCAGATGCGCTCGGCCAGTTGCTTGGGCAGGGTGTCCAGCCCTTCGGCACGCAGCAGATTGGAAAAATGCTCGTCGGCCAGCAACTGCCGCAGCGCCTCGATCACGAACAGCAGACGCTGCTGCGTGAACTCGGCTTTCTTGATGGTCAGCTTCTGGCGCTCGACCTCGTTCTGGTAGTTGCGCACCAGACTGGAGGTGGTGACTGCCGCGCCTTTGCGCGCAGGCCGGTGTTTCAGCGTCTTGCCCAAGGTATTGCGTCGCTGAAGCACGCGCCGCGTCTGCATCAGTTGCCCGCCGCGCAACTGGCCGCTTTCGTAGGCGTCCTGCAATGCAGCCTGCACGGCTTCCTCGTCGCTTGCGCCTGCGATGGTGATGGCGACATTGAGCGGAATGCGTCCAGACTCCACGGCAGCCAGCAGGCGTTCCTCGCCTTTCTCGAACAGCAGCAGAATGCCCTTGATGTAATCGAGGCTCAGGCCGATTTTTTGGGCGATGACACGCTTGTCGTAGCCTTGTTCGTTCAACTGCTTGATGCTCACCAGCAGCTCCAGCGCGCTGTATTTGCGACGGGCGATGTTCTCGGTCAGGCTCATGATGAAGGCGTCCTCGTCGTTCACCGCGACGACCAACGCCGGAATCTGCTTCTCGCCGAGCGACCGGAAGGCCTTGAGCCTGCCTTCGCCGCAGATCAGCAGAAAGCGTTTGCCGTCCTCCAGGCCATCGCGGGGAGTGACCGTGACCGGCTTCTTCAGGCCGATGCTCTTGATGTTGCCGACGATCTCCTCGAACACCCGGCCATTGCGGTCACGCGGGTTGAGCACGGCGATCTGATCGACCGGGATCATCTGCAAGTCGGTGGCGTGGTGCTTTTTCGTCATGCAACTCTCCTCAAACGGCTGCGCTCGGCCATGCCATAGAGGTAGTCCAGGCTGTCGAAGCGGTAACTCTCGAACTCGATGCTGTTGTGGTCGGCCAGATGGATGCGGGGTTGGCCGAAGTCCAGGCGCGGCAGCAGGTAGTAGTCCAGCGCAGCCTGATTGCTGTCGTCCAGCCGCACGGCGACCGTGACGTCCGGCGTCAGGCTGGTGTCGAAGCGCACCTTCCAGCGACGGCGACCATCGTCGAGCACGTTGCAGCGCGAGAGCACCAGCGACACCGTGAACTCGCGATTGACGGTGAGCAGGTCGGTCGCCGGATCGCGCACGACCGTGCCGCCGACCTCGGTGATCATCTTCTCCGTCTGGCTGACGATTTCCGGGTGCAGGCGGCGCAGGAACTGATTGACCTCCAGATACTGATAGTCCCGATCCGGCGTGAAGCCTACCGTCTGGTAGGCGCGGATCAGGCTGCCGAAGCGGTGCGCGTAGGCCGCTGCCGAAGGCATTCCCTCGGTCTCGTTGATGATCAGGCCCGAGAGGTAGCCATGCTGCTGGAACAGGCGGCGCAGCTTCTCGACCAGTTCCTCGTCGGTGTAGCGATGCGCCCGTGCGCGCAGAATGCCCTGCGCTGTGTAGAACAGGTCGGGCGGCACGATGCCCTCGAACGCGCCTTCCTTCTTGATCCACATCTCCGGCTGGTTCACCACACGCACCTTCTTGAGCTTGAAGGAGCGCCGGTTGTAGACGTTGTTGCCGATGTACTTCTCGTTTGACAGCACCTCGCGCACCGTGGCCCGCGTCCAGTCGCGCCCGAGGTCGGTCTGGATGCCCTTGACGTTGAGCCGGTCGGCGATTTCCGATTCGAACAGGTTGCCCTCGACGAACCAGCGGTAGATCTGGTTCACGACCGCGACTTCCTCGTCGGGGCCGGGTTGCAGGATCACGCGGTCGGTTTGCAGGCTCTTGTGCTCGCCGCGCGAAAGCTGCCCCTTCACGGAACCGGACTGGTCGATCAGCACGCGCCGCAGGCCGTAGCCCGCTGGCCCGCCTTGCCGAAAACCGAGTTCGATCAGGCGGCACTGGCCCGCGAACACCTTCGCCGACAGCTCGCGGCTGTATTCGCCCGCCATCGCACGCTTGACGCCCTTGACGATGGTGGACACGGGCGACCCATCGTTCTCGAACTGCTCGGCGCAGTAGGCCACCTGAATCCCGGCGCGGCGGCAGATGTACTCGTAGTAGGCGCTCTCGTCGGCGTCCTGGAACCGACCCCAGCGGCTGACGTCGTAGACGAGGATGATCTGGAAGTCAGCCTTGCCCGCCTGCACATCGGCGATCAGTTGCTGGAGAGCCTGCCTGCCATCGATGCGCAGCCCACTCTTGCCCTCGTCGGCGTAGGTGCGGACGATCTCAATGTTGCGCCGGGCGGCGTACTCGCGGATTTTGTCGCCCTGGTTCTCCGTCGAGTATTGCTGGTGCTCGGTGGACATGCGCACGTATTGCGCGGCTCGGTACGCAGGAGGTGATTCGGATTTGTCCGACGATGAATCTTGCAGTTGCATGGTGCCCGGTCGCTCGCTGAAATTGTCGAAGTCGCTCTCGGGCCGTCTGCTCCTTTCAATGGCAATGGCGCTGCCGAGAGGCAGTGACGCACGCACTCTGAATCGTTGCCACGCAGGGTGATCGAGAACACATTTGGGAACGACGATAGCGACCGGCTGCCGAGGCGTCGATCAAGTCATCTCTTTGCACACGTCCTTTTTGCAGGCGCAATCGATGCTCACGGGCGTGATCTCGACCAGCCACGCATCGCCTTCCTCTGGGAAAGGCGCGGGAATTCGCCGCAGCCGGTACAGGCCAGACGGCAGAATTGACACGTCCATTTTTGCAAGACCGTTGCCCACGCCATTGGCGCTTCCGTTCTGACCACCTTTCACGGCATCGGGATTGTCGGCACGATAGGCACGCCAGTAGTCGGGATGCCGGTCGAACCACGCGCGCTGGGCATCACGCTGGTTGTCGCGGTAGTCCGGATCGGTGCGAAGCTTGTGCTGCTGCCAGCGCAGCTTGCGAGCGCGTTGGCATTCGGCGGACGAGCAGTAGGTCTGGTTCGGGACTTGGGGGCGGGGCTGAAAGGCTTGGCCGCAGTGCGCGCAATTTCGGGGCATCGTCGTGATCTCCATGCAAAACCTGCATGGAGCTCGTGGCGGTGATAGTCGCAGGCCCATCCCCGAGGGCGCTCCTCCATTTCTACGCCCATTTACGCCCAATTCTGCCGCTTGTTGAAATGGGTGTAAATGGGTGTATTATTGGTTTATGTTCCGAACCGACACCCTCCAGATCACGCCGGAGGTCTTGGGCCTGGTCGCCCGGATCGACGAATTCAAAGGTGCGTGGCGCGCTTTGGGCACGCTTGCACCCGACCGCCTGTCGGCGTTACGGCGTGTGGCCACCATCGAGAGCATCGGCTCATCCACTCGCATTGAAGGCAGCAAGCTCTCCGACCGGGAGGTCGAGCGGCTGCTGTCCAACCTCGCCATCAAGAAGTTCGACTCACGGGATGAGCAGGAGGTCGCCGGGTACGCCGAGCTGATGGATTTGATCTTCCGGGCATGGGAGGACATCCCCTTCACCGAGAACCACGTCAAGCAGCTGCATCAGATCCTGCTGCAGTACAGCCAGAAGGACGAGTGGCATAGGGGCGGCTACAAGACCAACTCGAACAGCGTCGCGGCCTTCGATGAGAACGGCACGCAAATAGGCATCGTCTTCGAGACAGCCACGCCATTCGACACGCCGCGCTTGATGACTGAGCTGCTGGCATGGGTCAGCGATGAGCGCGAAAAAGCCGTGCTGCATCCCTTGCTCATCATCGGCATCTTCGTGGTCGTGTTCCTCGAAATCCACCCGTTTCAGGATGGCAACGGGCGTTTGAGCCGCGTGCTGACGACCCTGTTGCTGCTACAGGCGGGCTACGCCTATGTCCCGTACAGTTCGCTGGAAAGTGTGATCGAGGCCAGCAAGGAAGGCTACTACCTCGCGTTGCGGCAGACGCAGGGCACGATCCGCACCGACGCCCCGAACTGGCAACCGTGGCTGCTGTTCTTCCTGCGCTCTCTGGCTGAGCAGGTTCGGCGTCTGGAGAAGAAGGTCGAGCGCGAAAAGATCGTGCTGGCCGCGCTGCCTGATCTGTCACTGCAAATCGTGGAGTTCGCCCGTGAGCACGGGCGCGTCACGATGATGGATGCGATCAAGTTGACCGGGGTCAGCCGGAACACCCTGAAGCAGCACTTCCGCGACCTGACCGAACGCAACCATCTGGAGCAGCACGGCAGCGGGCGTGGCGTTTGGTATGGATTGAAGTGACTGGCCTGTTCGATTCCGTGTTTGAGGATCGAACCGCCGACCGTTCATGGTCTGTGGCAGCGAGCAAATGCGCGGGGGCGGCCCATTTTCCCTCGGATGCGCGACCAGTGTAGAATCACGCCCACGGTGGCAATGCCCGTGTGGCAGGGAAGTTCCCTCTACCCGGGAACTACACCACCAATGACGTCGTCACGTCACACTGAAACCGCGCCACGGCGCGGTTTTTTCTTGCCCGATTGCACCTCTGCGCAACGCGGGGCATGATGCCCGCTGGTCGACTTGGGTGCCAAGCGTTCACGGCAGGCAGTCGCGCCAGGATGAGGTCGTGACCACCGACAAAGGCAAGGTTGGGAAATCATCGGTATCGAATCCGGCTGGACGGTCAGCCGGCAGGGAGCCCCATTCGATTTCGACCGGGTTCGACCTCAACGGCGGCGAATACTGCTTGGGCCTGCGTGAAGAACGCTTTGGTCTGCTCATCGAGCACGCCGGCGACGGCTTCTTCCTGCACGACGGCAAGGGGCGCATCCTCGACGTCAACCTGCGTGCCTGCCGGAATACCGGCTACTCGCGCCAGCAACTGCTGCGCATGCGTGTCACCGACCTCATCATCGATCCTGGCCAAGAGCGATTCGAGGAACTCCTCTCCCGCATCGGGCCGGGCGACGCCAATACGTTGCTTGCCTGCTGTCGCCGCAAGGACGACAGCGAGTTCCCGGTCGAAATGCGCGTTTCCTGCCTGCTCATCCACGGCAGGGAGGTATTCCTCAGCATGGCGCGCGACATCACCGAAATGAAGGAGGTCGAGGCTGCGCTGCGCCGCAGCGAGGCGCGCTGGCAGTTTGCGCTCGACGGCTCCGGCGACGGCATCTGGGATTGGGACCTGCGCTCCGGCCAGGTGTTCTACTCGCGCCAGTGGAAGGCGATGCTCGGCTACGCCGAGGATGAAGTCGGATCCTCCGTCGCCGACTGGTCCGATCGCGTGCATCCGGACGATTTGTCGCGTTGCTGGGAGATCGTGCGACACCATCTGCGCGGCGAGTCGCAGGACTTCGCGCTCGAGCATCGCATGCGCGCGAAGGACGGTTCCTGGCACTGGATCTACGATCGTGGCAAGGTGATCGAACGCGACGCGAACGGCGAGGCTCTGCGCGTCGTCGGCACGCACACCGACATCACGATGCGGCGACAGGGCGAAGACGCGATTCTCCAGCTCAACCAGCGCCTGCAACTGGCGAACCGCATCAGCGGCATCGGCGTATGGGAGTTGCCAGACTTGGCCGCGGCACGCTTCTTCTGGGACGAGCAGATGCATGCGCTTTACGGACTCGCGCCCGGCGCATTCGACGGCAGCCTCGATCAGTGGCTTTCGTTGCTGCATGCGGACGACGTACAGCGCGTGCATGCCGAGTGGGATGCCGCTCTGGCCGGCACGATCGTGCCCTCCTTCCACAGTGAATTCCGCATCGTGCGCGCCGACGGCGAGCAGCGCCACTTGCGTGCGCAGGCGCGGATCTTTCGCGCGGAAGACGGCCTGGTGCTGCGCGTGCTCGGCGTCAGCTGGGATATCACCACATCCCGGTTGGCGGCGGAGGCGATGCAGCGCGCCAAGGAGGCGGCCGAAACCGCCGAACGTGCGAAGAGCGAATTTCTCGCGATGGTCAGCCACGAGATTCGCACGCCGATGAACGCCGTGCTGGGAATGACCCGACTTGCCCTGCGCACCGACTTGGCGCCGGAACAGCGCGCCTATCTCGACAAGGTCAACGCCTCGGCGCAGACCCTGATCACGATCATCAACAACATTCTCGATTTTTCCAAGATCGAAGCCGGCAAGCTCGAACTCGAGGAAGCAGAATTCACTTTGGAAGCCGTGCTCGAATCGGTGTCCTCCGTGACCGCGGTGAAAGCCGAGGAGAAAGGGCTCCAGATCGCCTACTCGATTGCTCCGGGGGTACCCAAGCGTCTGGTCGGCGACTCGTTGCGCCTGGGCCAGGTGCTGATCAACCTGGTGAACAACGCGATAAAATT
The DNA here is from genome assembly GCF_057139185.1 of Rudaea sp. Lineage (NCBI taxonomy): Bacteria > Pseudomonadati > Pseudomonadota > Gammaproteobacteria > Lysobacterales > Rhodanobacteraceae > Rudaea > Rudaea sp. The sequence goes on from NZ_DBNHDN010000045.1 coordinate 18,328, forward strand.
CACCGAATGCGGCGAGGTCACGGTGTCGATCGAAGCCGCGGGCCGCAGCGCCAGCGGCCGCGTGACCCTGTCCTTCGCGGTGCGCGACACCGGCATCGGCCTGGATGCGGACCAGATCGCGGGGCTGTTCCACGCGTTCCACCAGGCCGACAGCCATGTATCACGCCACTACGGCGGCACCGGGCTCGGGCTGGCTATCTGCAAGCAACTAGTCGAGCTCATGGGCGGGCGGATCGGTGTATCGAGCGCGCCCGGCCACGGCAGCACGTTCCATTTCACGATCGAAGCAGGCGCGCAGGCGGTCGATGCGCATCGCCACACGCGGCTCGCCGACGACCAGGTGCCGGCGCAAGCGGGCAAGGCGACGGCAGCGGACGCAAGGCCACGGCCCGTGACGCAAGCCCTCGCCGGTCGTCGCATCCTCGTCGTCGACGACAATCAGCTCAACCGCGAAGTTGCCAGTGGTTTCCTGCTCGCGGCCGGCATGCAGGTCGGAACCGCGGTCGACGGCCGCGATGCGCTCGAGCGGATGCACGAATGCGATTACGATGCGGTGCTGATGGACATCCACATGCCCGGCATGGACGGACTCGCTGCCGCGCGCGCGATCCGCATGCACGGACACTGGGCGAATCTGCCGATCATCGCCCTGACCGCGCGCACGCGGACCGAAGACCGCGAAAGCAGCTCCGCGGCCGGCATGAACGCCCACCTGACCAAACCGATCGACGACGCGACGCTGTACGCGACCCTGGCGCAGATGCTGACGCCGTTGCCGCAGACCGGCGCCGGCCGGGTACCGCCGGATACGACGGCAGCCCGCAGCCGCGACGGTGACGTGCAAGACCAACCTGCATTTTCGACCCGGCTGGATCTCCAGGCCGCACTCGAACATCTCGGCGGCAGGCGGGAGCTGCTGGTTCGCCTGCTGCGCGGGTTCGTCCAGGACTTCCACAGCATGCCAATGCAGCTGGCCGACGACCAGCGCCATGGGAGATTGGCCGCGGTCGCCGCACAGGCACACGTGGTGTACGGCGCCGCTTCCTACCTGCACGCCGAAGATCTGTGCAAGGCCGCCGCGCAACTCGAAGACGCCGCCCGGCGCATGCTGCCGGACGCCACGCGATACGTATGGCATTTCGTCCACCAGCTCGAAGCGGTGCTGGCCGAAATCGGCGATGTGCTTGCGCGCGACCCCGAGCTGCCGTCAAACCCGCGCGTCGGCGACGTGGCGGCCGCCTCGCGTTTGATCGACGAAGTCGAACCGCTGATCTCGTCCGGCGACTACGCGGCCCAGGCCTTGCTCGCCGAGATCGCCGCGCACGTGGCGGACACGCCGCTGACCACGTTGGCCGCGGCCGCGCGCCTGCACTTCGATCGTCTCGAACTCGACGATGCACGGCATGCGCTGCAGCGACTTCGCACGGCAGTCGATCGCGACGCCAATGCCGGAACCCCGCCGACATGAGCACGACCGTGCCACCCACCGTGCTGATCGTCGACGACGACCGCATCAACCGCACCTTGCTGGCCGAACTGCTGCAGGACGACTGTCGCATCATCCTGGCCCGCGATGGCGAATCCGCAATCGCGCGCGCGCGCGAAGAACCCGACATCGACCTGATCCTCCTCGACGTCTCGATGCCGCAGATGGACGGCTATGAGGTGATGAAGAAGCTTCGCCAGGAACCCCACACCGCGACCACCGCGGTGATCTTCATCACCGCTGCCACCGAAACCGGCAGCGAGGAGTTCGGGCTGTCGCTCGGCGCGATCGACTATTTGCACAAACCGATCCGACCGGCCATCGTCCATGCGCGTGTGCGCAACCACCTGAAGTTCGTCGCGCAACGCAAGGAACTCGAACAGCTTGCGGACCGCGATGGCCTCACCGGCATCGCCAACCGACGCCGCTTCGACCTGGCTCTCGAGCGCGCATGGTGGCACGCGGTGCGCGCCGGCGAGCTGCTCAACCTCGCGATGATCGACGTCGATCATTTCAAGCGCTACAACGACCGCCACGGGCACAGCGCCGGCGACGAAGCGCTGCGCGAGATCGCGCAGGTGCTCGCCCGCACGGCAAGACGCAGCGGCGAAGTTGCCGCGCGCTACGGCGGCGACGAATTCGTCCTTCTGCTCTCGACCGGGACAGATCTCGAAAACGTGCTGGAGCAGGCCCGCCGCGAAGTGGCCGCGCTGAACCTAGCGCGCGCCAGCGCGAATCGGAGCACCGTCATCACCATCAGCTGCGGCGGCGTGACCGCTGACGTCAGGAGCGTCTCGTCGCCCGCCGCGCTGCTCCAGCAGGCCGATGCGCTGCTCTACAAAGCCAAGCACCAGGGCCGCAACCGCGTGCTCGTGCAGGCCTGTGCGCCGCGACCCGGAGAAAACAGCCACTAGTCGCGGACGGTCGCACGGACCCGCGCGGTCAGCCCGGGCCGCGGCTCTTCAGCGCCGCGCGCAACCGCGCCGCGAATGCTTTCGGCTCGCCACGGCGCACACTCACTTTCGGCGTGCCGTGCCAATCGGCAACACGCTGGATCGCCGATGCGACCGCGGCGACGAGCACGTCATCCGGGTCGGTTCCTGGTTCGAGGAAAATCGCCTTGATCTCGAACTCGCCTCCGGCCCGATGCGCCTTCGCGTCGAGCCGGCCGACCAGACGGCCACGGTGCAGGATCGGCAGAACGAAATACCCGTAGCGACGCTTGTGTTCAGGCAGGTAGCACTCGATCGTGTAGTCGAAGGCGAACATCGCGCTCGCGCGCTCACGATGCCAGACCACGGGGTCGAACGGTGACAGCAGCGTGGTGTGCGTCGCGCGCAGTGCGCCGCGCGCGGCGCGGGCGAGCAGCGGCGCATGGTCGCGGTGCACGTAGCCGGGATTGTCCCAGCCACGCACCTCGACGCGGATCAGTTCGCCCGCCTCGACATGCGCGTCGAGCGCGGCATCCTTGAATTTCCTGTTGAGGCGGAAATAGTCATCGATCCAGCGCGCCTGGCTGATGCCAAGCGCGCGCACGGCGCCAAGCAGGAACTCGCGGCGGATGTCCGCCTCGTCGGCACGCGTGTCGACATCGATGGATTTCGCGCGTGCCAGCACACGCTCGGTGAGATCGTAGACACGCTGGAAATTCTCGCGCCGCGCGATCATCAGTTCGCCGAGAACAAAAGCGGCCTCGAGCCAGCGCTTCTCGTTCGAGCGGTTCCACCAGCCACCGACACCCTTGATCTGGCGCTCGAAGTCGGATGACTTCACCGCGCCGTTCGCACGCACGTGCTCGATCAGCGCCTTGATCTCGGCGCGCTGCTCGCGCTGCATGCGCGCCGCATTCTTGTGCGCCCAATGCCCACCGCGGATCGGCGATGGGTGGCGGTGCAGGCCGAGGTCGTCGATCGGCGCGAAACAGGCCTCGTGCGCCCAGCATTCGAAAACATCGGCCTGCGCGAGCGCCTCGTCAAGCCAGCGTGTGTCGTAGTCGCCCAAACGCGAGAACAGGACCAGATACGGACTGCGCGCGACGACGTGGATCGTGTCGATCTGCAGCAAACGCATGCGCTTGATCGCCATATGCACCGACGCGCGCCGCGCGCGTGCTCGCGTCGGCGCGAGCAGGCCTTGCGCGGCGAGATGCAGGTTGCGGGCCTGCTGCAGACTCAGGCTCAACATGCGGCGGTTATCCGGCAGTCATGCAATGCAGAACTCGGCGTACCCATTCGAGTCGAAACAATTTGTCAGTTCCCAACCGGAGAATGTCCATGGATATCGTCTCACGTGCCGCGATCGCTGCCTCGATCCTCGCCATCGCCACGGCGCCCTGCTTCGCCCAGGATGCAGTGGGCCACGTCACCGATGCGCAAGGCCGCGAGGTCACGGTGCGCACCGGCATGCCCGCTCCCGAGCAATACGGACCCAAGCCCGCGTTCGCCACGCTGGACAGCAATCACGACGGCACGATCAGCCGCGAGGAAGCGAAGGCGTTTCCACCGCTGGTCAACGATTTCGATTTTGTCGCACAGAACGGCGCGCGTGTCTCGGCGCACCAGTACGCGCGCTGGGATTATCGCTGATCCGCCGATCTGCGGCGCAATACCCGACCCGCGGCCTGCGCGAGCAGGCCACGGGATCAGGTCGAGGATTCCGCAGGGGAAGTCCCGGCCGGCGACGGTGCCGCCCGTCAGTGACGCGAGCCGCGATGCGAAGGCACGGCGCTGCGCACGCTGCCGCCGGAGTGGCTGCTCCAGCCGCCATGCCCACGCCAGGGCCCATGGTAGTGGTGGCCACCCCAATAGCCGCCGTAGAAGCCGAGACTGATGGACGGCCCATAGCCGTACCAGCCCGGCCCGTACCAGCCCGAACCGTAGCCGTACCAATACGGATCGTAGTAACCGTAGTAGGCGCGCGCCGGTGCGTAATAGTCAGCACGGCTGTCGTCGTAGTCGACAACGGCGTTGCCGTTGCCACCGTCGTAGACGACGCCTGAACGTACCGGATAGTAGACGCAACCGCCGAGACCAAGGCCGGTCGCGGCGAGCAAGGCGATGGCTGAGGACTTGATGACCGCATTCATGGCGCACTCCGCCTCGTGGGATGTGCGAAAAATATACACCCGCAGCGCTAAATCAAGTCTGAGCGGCTGCGTTCACAAAACTTCACTCAGGGCCGGGCAATCTTGTCGACCCAGGCAGCAAACGCCTGCATGAACTTGCCAAGGAACTCGGCCGTCACCGGCAGCAGAGTGCCGTCGGCCTGGATCAATTTGTCGAAACCGCTGAGGTAGACTTCGGGTTGTTGCAACAGAGGCACGTCGAGGAAAACCATGGACTGGCGCAGTGCGTGATTGGCGCCGAAGCCGCCGATGTTGCCGATCGAGCCGCTGACGATCGCGCCGGGCTTGCCGCCCCAGACGCTCTTGCCGTACGGGCGCGAGCCCACGTCGATTGCGTTCTTCAGCGCACCGGGCACGGAACGATTGAATTCCGGAGTGACAAACAACAGGCCCTGCATCGCGTGCATCCGGTCGCGGAAGCGCCGCCAAGCCTGCGGCGGTGCATCGGTTTCGAGGTCGAGGTTGTACAGCGGCAGGTCGCCGATCTCGACGATATCGAGGGCGAGCGACGGCGGCGCAAGGGCGATCAGGTTCTCGGCGATCTTGCGGCTGCACGACTCCTTGCGCAGGCTACCAACGATGACGGCGATACTTTTGGTGCCCATGCAGAATCTCCTGTGAGTGACGAGTACCGGATTTGGCGTCCGGCGAATCAGAACCGCGGGCTGGCCAGTTGTTGCAGGAAAGCCGGCAACACGCGTGGTTCGGCGAGCAGCGTGAACACGACGCCGTAGGCGCCGCCCCACAGATGCGCGCTGTGGTTGATGTTGTCGCGGCCATGGCGCTCCATGTAGATCGAATACGCCACATAGGCCACCGCGTAGAGGATCGCCGGCATCGGCAGGAACCAGACATAGATCCGCGACCATGGGCTGAGCAGGATGAAGGCGAACAGCACGGCTGACACGCCGCCGGAAGCGCCGAGGCTGCGGTAGGCCGGGTTGTCCCGGTTCGCGACGTAGCTCGGCAGCATCGATACGACCACCCCACCCGCGTAGAACAGGGCAAAGCCGAACGGCCCGAGCACTTGTTCGTAGAATCCTTCCAGCGCCCTGCCGAAGAAGTACAGCGTGATCATGTTGAACAACAGGTGTGCGCCGTCGGCGTGGATCAACGCATGGCTGAGGAAGCGATAGTACTGCCCGCGTTTGACCGCAGGCGGCCAGAAGATCAATTTGTCGATCAGTTGCGCGTTGCTGAAGCCGAGGAAGGAGACGACGCAGGTCGCAGCGATGATCAGCAAGGTCGTGGTCATTTGAATCCTGGTTGCAGTTTGGAAGTTCCTGACAAACGCCGGGTTATGCTTGTACCCGAAGCGCAATGGTAGAGGAAAATCCATGCTGACGATCCACACCACGCACCCTGCTGCCTGCAGCGTATGGAAACCCGGTGCCGCAGCGCCCAGTGACACACCCGTCTGGCTCGACCTGCTCGATCCCGATGCGGCGGAACGCGGGCATGCCGAAAGCCTGCTCGGGGCAAAGCTGCCGCAGCGCGAGCAGATCAGCGCGATCGAGCTGTCCAGCCGTCTGCATGCGGACAACGAGATCCTGCGCCTCAACGTTCCCGCATTCGCGCGCGCCGAAGCCGGCAGGGGTGCGATGACCCCGCTCGGTTTCGTGCTTACGCCGAAGCTGCTCGTCTCGATCCGCTACGCCGAGTCGCTCGCATTCGCGCACACGAGCAAGCTCGCCACGGCGGCGGACGCGCCGAACGGCAGCATCGAAACCTTCATTGCGCTGATCGAAGCCATCGTCAATGTCGCCGCCGACCGCATGGAGGAAACCAGCGGCGAAATGTCGAAGCTGTCGCGCGCGGTGTTCGCCGACGAGCGCGGTCAGCGCGGCTTGCTGCGCGGCACGCTGTTCAAGGTCGGCGCGATGCAACGCCAGATCGTGCAGTTGCGCGCAGCGATGCTCGGCGTGTCGCGCGTCATCGCCTACCTCTGCGAGTCCGCGCCGAACTGGATCGACAAGAAGCATCTGCAACGGCTGAAGACGATGCAGACCGACATCGGCTCGCTCAACGAATTCGACCAGCAGTTGTCCGACCGCCTGCAGTTCCTGCTCGACGCCGTGCTCGGCTTCATCAACAACAACCAGAACGACATAATGAAGGTACTCACGATCGTCTCGGTCGTGACCATCGGGCCGATGACGCTCGCCGGCATCTGGGGCATGAATTTCAAGTCGATAGCCGAGTACGACTGGCCACACGGCTACGCGATGGCGCTGGCCGCGATGACGGTCAGCGTGATCGTGCCGCTCGTCATCTTCAAGTGGAAGAAATGGTTTTGAGGTCGACGACGTGCTCTGCCCGCGTGATTGGCAGCGGGGGATGACTTCCGGCAGTTCCCGGACGCTAGGCGCGGCCGTAGCCTGACCACCTCGCAGCAAGGGAAGCGGCTATGAGAAACGTCCTGCTCACCAGCTTCGCGCTTCTGGCGTCGGCGCAGGCCGGCGCCGTCGACACGACATCGGTCGCCCCTGGCGTCGATCTGATCCCCGGCACCTTCGTTCCCGGCCGCCAGCCCGACGGCAACAGTCTGATCTTCCGCACCGCGGACGGCCTCGTCGTGTTCGACAGCGGCCGCCACGCCGAGCATACCCAGCGCATCCTCGACTACGCGAGGGACGCGAAGCTGCCGATCAAGGCCGTGATCAACAGCCACTGGCATCTAGACCACGTCGGCGGCAATCCGCGCATCCGCGCCGCGTATCCCGAGGTCCGCGTCTACGCGAGTGTCGCGATCGACGAAGCGATGGGCGGCTTCCTCGCCAACTATCGCAAGCAATTGACCGAGGCGATCGCGCAGGACACCGATGAAAAAACCACACAGGCGTACCGCGATGAAATCGCGATTATCGATACCGGCCGCGCGCTGTATCCCGACGAGGTGATCGACAAGTCGAGCACGCGGCACATCGCCGGACGTGCTTTCGGCGTGCATCTGCAGACACATGCAGTGACCGCCGGCGATGTCTGGATCTACGATCCCGCGACGCGTACGCTTGCCGCCGGCGATCTCGTCACCCTGCCCGTGCCGCTGTTCGATACCGCCTGCCCCGCGCGCTGGAAATCGGCGCTGGCCGATCTCGAGCGCGTGCCGTTCACCACGCTCGTACCCGGCCACGGCGCGCCGATGCCGTGCGCGCAGTTCGGGATCTACCACCGCGCCTATGCGAACCTGCTCGACTGCGCGGCGAGCAGCAAGGACAAGAGTGCCTGCATCGACGGCTGGATCGCCAATGCGGAACCGCTGCTGATCCACGCCAACCCGGGCTTCGTGCGCACGCTGGCCGGCTACTACATCGACAATGTGCTGCGTGGCCCCAAAGCCAAAATCGATAAGCTCTGCAACGCCAACACCTAGTCTGCCCGATATCCCATCGTTGCTGACAACTCGAGGACACCACCCATGCGCAGCCTGCTGACCGCCGCCGTTCTTGCCGCCTCGTCCAGCGCGCTTGCCGCGCCGCCGCCAGCCACCACGGGCTGTCCGCCAAGCGCGAGCGAATACCACCAGTTCGATTTCTGGATCGGCACATGGGAAGTGCGCGACCCCAGCAGCAAGACCGTACTGGGCCACAGCCGCATCGAGGCGATCAGCGACGGCTGCGGCATCAGCGAGCACTGGACCGGCGCCAAAGGTAGCAACGGCGTCAGCTACAACGCCTGGGATTCCGACACGAAACGCTGGCATCAGTTCTGGATTGGTAATCAGCCGAACGGCGTGCTGCATCTCGAAGGCGGCATCGTGGACGGCAGCATGGCGCTCGCCGGTACGAAGAACAACGCGCCGACCGGCAAGCCACAACGCCAGCGCATCACCTGGACGCCGGCCAAGGACGGCAGCGTGCGCCAGCACTGGGAGTCTTCCGACGACGACGGCAAGACCTGGACGACCGCGTTCGACGGCATCTACCGCAAAGACGCGCGATGACCCGCCCTAAGGCTGCTTCGCCGGCAAGCGCGAGGCGTGGCTGGAAACGATCTTCCATTCGCCATTGCGCTTGACCCAGGCGTCGGTGAACTGGAAGTCACCACTGAAGGCCTTGCCGCCCGACTCACTTTTGAGCGAGGTGACGCCGTTGACGATCGCGGTGTCGCCGCAGAAGCGCATCTTCTGGCTGTGGTTGCGGAATTCGCCGCAGCGCGGATCGCGCATAGTCGCCTCGCCTACATCGCCGTCGCGGCCGGTGACAGTGCCACGCGAGTCGGTCAACGTGTAGCGCTCGTCCTCGATGCGTTCGATCGTCTTCGCATCGGCGTCGCGGAACGCATCGCACAATGCGGCTTCGGCACGGCGCAGGTCCTTCTCGTCCTTATTTTCCCGCGCGCGCAGCGGGAACAAGAGCCGTTTTCATACGCGTCGACAGGACTAGGCGTTGCGCCTGTCGCGCACGCCGCTGCGAGAATTCAGTCAGCGCAAACTTTCGAGGCGCGAATTCAACCTTGCTTATACTTCCAGTTGCGCTGCTTGCCTTCGGCCATCCATTCAACCGCTTGCGCGATGCGGTTCTCGCGCGTCTGCGCACGCTTGGCCTCGGTGATCCATTCGACGTATTCGCGCTTGCAGCTCGCGCTGAAGGCTGCGTAAGTTGCCACAGCCCTCCTGTTCTTGTTCAGCGCTGCGGCGAGATCGTCCGGCGTCGCCGGCGCCGGCTTCGGCGCCTTCCTCGATCTGGGCGGTGCCGCGGCGCGCTCGTCGCCAAGCGTCATCGCCTGTCGCACATAGCCGATCAACGCCTTCTTCGACGGCAGATCCTTGAGCGAGACGACCCGTCCGAACTGGCCCATCGCGTCATCGCGCTTGTCCTCGTTGCCGACAATTCCGCGGACGCCCCAGAAGCCGAGCGCGCAGTGCCGCTTGAACGCGGCGATGCCGCAGAGAATGCGGTCGTGGTAGAGAAACGCCGGCATGCCCCACTTGATCGCCTCCTCGGCCTCAGGGCAGCCTTGGTGGATCACCGCGCGCAGATGCTCGAGGATCGGCCGGGCAAAATCGGCCGATTTCGCGATGTACCCATCGATTCGTGGATCGCGCTTGCCCATGAATTTACTCCTGCGCTCGTCCCTGATCGCGAGATCAAGAAGCGGCCATCCACGACCGCACTTTTCGAATAAATCCTACGCTTCCGGTCGCATATACGGAAACAGCAATACGTCGCGGATCGAGGGCACGTCGGCGAGCAGCATGACGAGACGGTCGATGCCGACGCCGAGGCCGCCGGTCGGCGGCAGGCCGACTTCGAGCGCGCGGATGTAGTCGGCGTCGAAGTGCATCGCTTCGTCGTCGCCCGAATCCTTGGCCTCGACCTGCGCCTTGAAGCGCGCCGCCTGGTCTTCAGGATCGTTCAATTCGGAAAATCCGTTCGCAATCTCTTTTCCACCGATGAACAGTTCGAAACGATCGGTGACTTCGGGATCGTGATCGTTCGCGCGCGCGAGCGGCGAGACTTCGGTCGGATGAGTGGTGACGAAGGTCGGCTGGATCAGCGTCTGCTCGACCGTCTTCTCGAAAATCTCGAGCACGATCTTGCCCCAGCCGTAGCCGGGTTTGACGTGGACGCCGAGCTTCTCGGCATGCGCGGCGATCTTCGAGCGGTCGCGCATGTCCGCGCGCGCGATCTGCGGATTGTGTTCGAGCACCGCATCGATCATCGACCAGCGGCGGAACGCGGGACCGACATCGATCTCGCGGCCTTCCCAGGTCAGTGCGGTCCTGCCGACCACGTCGCGCGCCGCGGTGCGGATCATCTCTTCGGTGATGTCCATGATTTCGTTGTACGTGGCGTAGGCCTGGTACAGCTCGAGCATGGTGAACTCGGGATTGTGCCGGGTCGACACGCCCTCGTTGCGGAAGTTGCGGTTGATCTCGTAGACGCGCTCGAAGCCGCCGACGGTGAGGCGCTTCAGGTACAGCTCCGGCGCGACGCGCAAGTACAGGTCAAGATCGAGCGCGTTGTGATGCGTGACGAACGGCCGCGCGGTCGCGCCGCCGGGGATCACGTGCATCATCGGCGTCTCGACTTCGAGGAAGCGCTTGGAATCGAGCAGATTGCGGATATGCCGCACGATGCGCGAGCGCAGCTCGAACACGCGCCGCGACTCGGGCGTGACGATCAGGTCGACGTAGCGCTGACGGTAGCGCTGCTCGACGTCGGCCATGCCGTGCCACTTGTCCGGCAGCGGGCGCAGCGACTTGGTCAGCAGACGCAACTTGTCCACTTTTACACTGAGCTCGCCGGTCTTGGTACGCATCAGCGCACCCTCCGCGGCGATGATGTCGCCGATGTCCCAGGTCTTGAACGCCTCGTAGGTATCACCGACCGCATTCGCCTGGATGAAGAGCTGGACACGGCCGCTCATGTCCTGGATCTGGACAAAGCTGACCTTGCCCTGCCCGCGCTTGAGCAGCATGCGTCCCGCGACTTTCACGCGCTTCGCGGCAACCTCGATCTCCTCGGCCGTCCTGCCTTCAAACTCGGCTTGCAGATCGCCGGCGAAAGCATCCGGCGCGAAATCGTTCGGAAACGCCACCCCCTGCGCACGGATCGCGCGCAGCTTCTCGCGGCGTTCGGCGATCAGCTTGTTTTCGTCCTGTGCCGGCGCGCTGTCGGTTGTCGTTTGCGGTTCGTTGCCACTCATCTGATGTCGTCCAAAGCAAAACTTATGCGTCGATGCGTTTCGCGCCGGCCTCGAGACCGGCCTTCAGGCTGCCCTCGATGAACTCGTCGATGTCGCCGTCGAGCACCTTCTGCGTATCGCTGCGCTCGATGCCGGTGCGCAGGTCCTTGATCCGCGACTGATCCAGCACGTAATTGCGGATCTGGCTGCCCCAGCCGATGTCCGATTTGGTCGCTTCGAGCCTGTCCTTCTCCGCATTGCGTTTCTGCACCTCGAGCTCGTACAGCTTCGCTTTCAGCATCTTCATCGCGCGGTCGCGGTTGGCGTGCTGCGAGCGCTCGGTCTGGCAGGCGACGACGACGCCCGAGGGCACGTGCGTGATGCGCACCGCCGATTCGGTCTTGTTGACGTGCTGGCCGCCCGCGCCCGAGGAACGATACACGTCGGTCTTGAGGTCGGCCGGATTGATCTCGATGTCGATGTCGTCGTCGACTTCGGGCGAGACGAACACCGAGGTGAAGCTCGTGTGGCGGCGGTTGTCCGAGTCGAACGGCGACTTGCGCACGAGGCGATGCACGCCGATCTCGGTCTTGAGCCAGCCGTAGGCGTATTCGCCCTCGACGCGGAACGTCGCGCTCTTGATGCCGGCGACTTCGCCCGCGGACGCTTCCATCAACTCCGCCTTCCAGCCCTTGTGCTCGGCCCAGCGCAGATACATGCGCAGCAGCATCTCGGCCCAGTCCTGCGCCTCGGTGCCGCCGGCGCCGGCCTGGATGTCGACGAAGGCGTTGTGCGAATCCATCTTGCCCGAGAACATGCGCTGGAACTCGAGCGACTCGACGTGCCGCGACAACTTGTCGACGTCGTCGGACACGGCCTGCGCAGTGCCTTCATCGTTTTCCGCGTCGGCCAGCTGCAGCAGCTCGTCGGCGCCGCCGAGGCCTTCGCTCAGCTCGCGGATGCCGGTGACGATCTTGTCCAGCGAGGCACGTTCCTTGCCCAGGTTCTGCGCGCGCTCGGGATCGTCCCAGACGTTCGGGTTTTCGAGTTCGCGGCTTACTTCTTCGAGACGTTCGGCTTTCGTCTCGTAGTCAAAGATACCCCCGAAGCGAGGCGACGCGCGCCCGCAGGTCCGCAATGCGGGCGTGGATGGGGTTGGTTTCGATCATGGTCCGGGCAATCAAAAAAGTCGGTCGCGAAGGATAGCAAATTCCGGCGCGCGACGGATCACGCAGGCTCGACGTGGCGCAACAGCAGCTGCAGCCGACGCGTGCCGTTCCATTCGTTGACGTCGAGCGCGTAGGCGGTGCGCACGCGCGACGGCGGCGGCGTACCGTCGTAGCCGCCAAACCACATCGCGTCGAGCGGCGCGGCGAGGCCATGGTGCCGCAGGCGCAGGCGCAAATGCGTTTCGCCGACCACGCGCCAGTCGGCCAGCGTGAACTCACCGTCGAACAGCGGTTCGGGAAACGCCTGCCCCCAAGGCCCGGCGTAGCGCAATTGTTCGGCAAGTTCGAGCGTGAAGTCGCCGGCAGCGAGTTCGCCGTCGGTCAGCAGCACGCAATCGAGCTGCTCCGGCGCGATGCGTTCGCACGCAACGGCATCGAACAATTCGCCGAAGCGGGCGAGGTCCGCGCGATGCAGGCTCAGCCCGGCCGCCATCGCGTGGCCGCCGTAGCGATGCAGCAGGCCCGGGGCGCGCGCATCGACCTCGGCCAGCGCGTCGCGCAGATGGAATCCGGGAATCGATCGGCCCGACGCTTTGATCTCGTCGCTGCTCTCGCCCGCCGGCGCGCAGGCGATCACCGGACGGTTGAACCGCTCCTTCAGCTTTGACGCAACCAGGCCAACGACACCGTGATGCCATTCGGGTTCGAACAGCACGATGCCGACCGGCAACGAATCGGCGCCGTGCCGGGCCAGCCAATTTTCCACGGAAGCTTGGGCCTGCTCCACCATGTTGGCCTGCAGATCGCGGCGTTCGTGGTTGATCGCCGACAGCTGCGCCGCCAACTGGCGCGCGCGCGCCGTATCGTCGGTCAGCAGGCATTCGATGCCGAGGCGGATATCTTCGAGGCGCCCGGCGGCATTGATGCGTGGGCCGACGACAAAGCCGAGATCGCGGGCCACCACCCGCGCCGGATCGCGTTTGCCCGCATCGAGCAGTGCGACGATGCCGGGACAGGACCGCCTTGCACGAATACACTTGAGCCCGGCGTCGACGAGGATGCGGTTGTTGCGGTCGAGCGGCACGAGATCGGCCACCGTGCCGAGCGCGACCAGATCGAGCAATGGCGACAGGTCCGGCTCGGGCACGCCACGTCCGGAAAACCAGCCGCGGGCACGCAGATGTGCGCGCAAGGCAACGAGCAGGTAGAACATCACGCCGACGCCGGCGAGCGCCTTGCTCGGAAACGCATCGCCGGCAAGGTTCGGATTCACCATCGCGTCGGCGTCGGGCAATGCCGCGCCGGGCAGGTGATGATCGGTGACGATCACGCGCAGGCCGCGCGCCTTGGCGGCGGCGACGCCGGCGTTCGCGGCGACGCCGTTGTCGACGGTGATCAACAGGCCGCCATCACAGAGCCGCGGACTGCGCGCCACGAGTTCTTCCACCAGCGCCGGACTCAAACCGTAGCCGTGGGTGAAACGGTTCGGCACACCGTACTCGACCTGGCGCGCGCCGAACATGCACAGACCGCGTACGGCGACGGCAGTGCCGGTTGCGCCGTCGCAATCGAAGTCGCCGACGACTACGATCGGTGCATCCGCGCACAGCGCGGTCCCGAGCAACTCGCAGGCACGCCCGACACCGCCAAGTTGCGCCGGCGCAAGCAATGCCGTCAGGCGATGGTCGACTTCCTCCGGCGCCACGATGCCGCGCGCAGCGAAGATCCGGCGCAGCAGCGGGTGCACCGACGGCGGCCAGCCCGCCTCCACGGCGGGCACCGCACGGCGTTCGATGCGCGGCTTGCGGTTCACGCGGCCGGCTTCGCCCGGCGCCAGAAACGCCAGCGATGCAGCGGCTTGACGACGTAGCGCTCGCCGCTGTCGCAGAACAGGTTCAGGGTGCCGACCCGATGACGCTTCATCGCTGAATCGATCGGGCCCAGCCACTCGCGATCGAGCCGCTGCGCATCGCGTTGACGGGCGAGATCGATCAGGACCGAAGCCTGTGCCCCGTCGCGCTCCGGCACGGACGAATCCGCCGGAAACTGTCGTGCCGCATCGCCAAGGTCGCCGACGGCCGCGCAGCGCGCAAGCCTTGCGGTTGCCACCACAACCTCGTCTTCGCTGAACACCCGGTCGAACCCGCAGCGCACGGACTCGGGCAAGGTCCCAGCGCCCCAGAACCACAGGCTGTTGACCAGCGGCAGGCCGCGTCGCATGCGGCGGACATTGAGCGGATGCTGCGTCAGCACGATCTGCACCTCGTTGAGCAGCCCGCGCCAGCGCCGCGCGTCGTCGCCCGTCGGCAGGTGACGGGCAAGGTCGTCGCCGAGAGCGTCGTCGGGCGAAGAGAATCGCGGCAATCCCACGCCAGCCTCGCAGCGCAGATACCAGCGTTGCGGATGCGGCGCATCGAACGGCATTCCGGCGTCGCCGAACAACGGCTTGAGCGCTTCCGCGAATGCCTCGACTTCCTCGCTGGACAAGTCCATGTTTCCGCACTGGAGCAGACGCAAGGTGACCGCATCGGCCATGACGAACGCCGGGTCGGCGCGCAGCCACTTCGCGCCGCCCGCATCGCCGCCATCCAGGCTGCGGGTAAGCGCCGCAACCGGCAGCGTCGCAGCGCCGACGTCGAAGCACTCGTGCAGCACGACATCGCGCCCGCCGACGGCATCAGCCAGGCGGTTGCCGCGTGCGATCCAGCGCGCCAGTGTCGCGGATCGTTCGGCGCGCTTGCGTGCAGGCAGCAGCAGGCTGAGTCGCATCGGCTTTTTCCTGCACCGCCATCGCGGCGCGCGCACAATCAGATCTCGTAGCGTACCGTCACGATCTCGTAGCTCTTCACGCCATTCGGCGCCTGGAACTCGAACGTGTCGCCTTCGCTCTTGCCGATCAGCGCGCGCGCCAGCGGCGAATTGACCGCGATCAGACGCTGCTTGATGTCGGCTTCGAGGTCGCCGACGATCTGGTAGGTCACTTCGCTGCCGCTGGCTTCCTCGACGAGTTCGACGGTGGCGCCGAACACGATCCTGCCGTTGGAATTCAGGCGCGAAGTGTCGATCACCTCGGCGTAGCTCAACGCTGCCTCGAGTTCCTGGATGCGCCCTTCGATGAAGCCCTGCAACTCGCGCGCGGCGTGGTATTCGGCGTTCTCCTTGAGGTCACCGTGCGCACGCGCCTCGGCGATCGCGGCGATGATGCGCGGGCGCTCCGTGGATTTCAGGCGATCGAGTTCGCCGCGCAGGCGCTCGGCGCCCCTGGCGGTCATCGGAGCACGTTTCATTCTTCGTTTCTCATGCAATCAATTCCCGGTGCAACTCCTGCAGACTGTATACCTCACCGCCGCTACGGAAGTCGAGCGAATGCACGAGCGCACGCGCGCCCGCGACCGTGGTCGAATAGGTGATGCGCTGCTGCAGCGCCTCGCGCCGGATCGAGAACGAATCGGCGATCGCCTGGCGTCCTTCGGTGGTGTTGACGATGAACACGATCTCGCCGTTCTTGATCGCGTCGAGGATGTGCGGCCGGCCTTCGAGCACCTTGTTGATGTACTCGCAGGCAACACCGTGTTCGGCGAGGTAGGCATGCGTGCCGGCCGTGGCGATCAGGCTGTAGCCGCGGCGCAGCAGGCCCTGCGCAACCGGCAACAGGCGCGGCTTGTCCGCGTCGCGCACCGAGACGAACACCTTGCCGACCTTGGGCGCGGCGATGTTCGCTGCCTCGTGCGCGCGCGCGAACGCGGCGCCGAAGCTGCGGCCCACGCCCATCACCTCGCCGGTCGAGCGCATCTCGGGGCCGAGGATCGGATCGACGTTCTGGAATTTCGCGAACGGGAAGATCGCTTCCTTGACCGAGAAATAGTCCGGCACGATTTCGCGCGTCGCACCCTGCTCGGCCAGGCCCTTGCCGGCCATGCAGCGCGCGGCGATCTTGGCCAGCGACACGCCGGTCGCCTTGCACACGAACGGCACCGTGCGCGAGGCGCGCGGATTGACCTCGAGGATGTAGATCGTCGGGTTGCCGTTCTCCTGCGCGATCGCGAACTGCGTGTTCATCAGACCGACGACCTTCAGCTCGCGCGCCATCCGCGTCACCTGCGCGCGCAATTCGTCCTGCACCTTCTCGCTCAGCGAATACGGCGGCAGCGAGCACGAGGAATCGCCCGAGTGCACGCCGGCTTCCTCGATATGCTCCATGATGCCGCCGATCAGCACGTTGCCCTGCGCGTCGGCGACGACATCAACATCGACCTCGACCGCGTTGTCGAGAAAGCGATCGAGCAGCACCGGCGAATCATTCGACACCTTGACCGCGTCGGTGATGTAGCGCTTCAGGTCGGCGTCGGAATGCACGACTTCCATCGCGCGCCCGCCCAGCACGTAGCTCGGACGCACGACCAGCGGGTAGCCGATCTCGCGCGCGTGCGCGAGCGCCTCGTCCGGCGTGCGCGCGGTGCGGTTCGGCGGCTGGGTCAGACCGAGCTTCTGCACCATCTGCTGGAAGCGCTCGCGGTCCTCGGCGAGATCGATCGAATCCGGCGTCGTGCCAATCACCGGTGCACCGTTCGCCTCGAGCGCTCGCGCGAGCTTGAGCGGCGTCTGCCCGCCGTACTGCACGATCACGCCCTTGGGCTTTTCGACATCGATGATCTCGAGCACGTCCTCGAGGGTTAGCGGTTCGAAGTAAAGGCGATCCGAGGTGTCGTAGTCGGTAGAGACCGTCTCCGGATTGCAGTTGACCATGATCGTCTCGTAGCCGTCCTCACGCAGCGCGAGTGCGGCATGGACGCAGCAATAGTCGAACTCGATGCACTGCCCGATGCGGTTCGGCCCGCCGCCGAGCACCATGATCTTGTCGCGCGCGGTCGGCGCGGCCTCGCACTGTTCCTCGTAGGTGGAATACAGATACGCGGTGGTCGTGGCGAACTCGGCCGCGCAGGAATCCACGCGCTTGTACACCGGGCGCACGTTAAATGCGCGGCGCAGCGTGCGCACGGCGGCTTCGTTCGTGTCGAGCAATGCAGCCAGGCGCGCGTCGGAGAAGCCCTTGCGCTTGAGCGCGCGCATCCACGCGCCATCGATGCCGTTCAGTCCAGCCTTGGCTGCCGCGGATTCGACTTCGATCAACTCGCCGATCTGGTCGAGGAACCAGCGGTCGATGTGGGTCAGCATGTAAATGTCTTCGAGCGACATGCCGGCGCGGAACGCGTCGGCGACGTGGAAAATGCGATCCGGTTTCGGCTCGCGCAGCTCGCGCTTGAGCGCGGCGACGTCGTCGGCGTTGGTGAAGTCCAGGCCGGTCGGGTTCAGCCCGTCCTTGCCGGTTTCCAGGCCGCGCAACGCCTTTTGCAGCGATTCCTGGAAGGTGCGCCCGATCGCCATCACCTCGCCGACCGATTTCATCTGCGTGGTCAGGCGCGCATCCGCGGCCGGAAATTTCTCGAAGGCGAAGCGCGGAATCTTGGTGACGACGTAGTCGATCGTCGGCTCGAACGAGGCCGGGGTCGCGCCACCGGTGATGTCGTTGCGCAACTCGTCGAGCGTGTAGCCCACGGCCAGTTTCGCCGCGATCTTGGCGATCGGGAAACCGGTCGCCTTCGACGCCAGCGCCGAGGAGCGCGACACGCGCGGGTTCATCTCGATGACGACGACGCGGCCGTTCTCGGCATTGATGCCGAACTGCACGTTCGAGCCGCCGGTGTCGACGCCGATCTTGCGCAGCACGGCGATCGAGGCGTCACGCAGGCGCTGGTATTCCTTGTCGGTCAGCGTCTGCGCCGGTGCGACGGTGATCGAGTCACCCGTGTGCACGCCCATCGGATCGAAATTCTCGATCGAGCAGACGATGATGCAGTTGTCGGCCTTGTCGCGCACGACCTCCATCTCGAACTCTTTCCAGCCGAGCACGGATTCCTCGACCAGCACCTCGTGTACGGGCGAAAGGTCCAGGCCACGCTTGACGATCTCCTCGAATTCCTCGCGGTTGTAGGCGATGCCGCCACCCGAACCCCCGAGGGTGAAGCTCGGCCGGATGATGGTCGGGTAGCCAACGCGCGCCTGGATTTCCACGGCCTGCTCGAAGGTCCTGGCGACTTCCGCGCGCGGACACTCGAGTCCGATCTCCTTCATCGCGACGCGGAACAGTTCGCGGTCCTCGGCCATGCGGATCGCCTCGCGCGAGGCACCGATCAATTCGACCCCGTACTTGTCGAGGATGCCCGCATCGGCCAGATCGAGCGCGCAGTTCAACGCGGTCTGCCCGCCCATCGTCGGCAGCAGCGCGTCGGGTTTTTCCTTGGCAATGATCGCCGTGACCGTGGCGCGGTTGATCGGCTCGATGTAGACCGCGTCGGCTGTTTCCGGATCGGTCATGATCGTCGCCGGATTCGAGTTCACGAGGACGACGCGGAAACCCTCGGCCTTGAGCGCCTTGCACGCCTGCGCGCCCGAGTAGTCGAACTCGCAGGCCTGGCCGATCACGATCGGGCCAGCGCCGATGACGAGGATGGATTGAATGTCTGTACGCTTTGGCATGTTTTTGCTCTCTGCTTGTCATTCCGGCATGGATTGCCGGAATCCAGACTGCATGGATGCCATGCAGTCAGCGTCTTTCAAACTTGAAGGCGCATCCCTTCGGTGTTCCGCGCGCGTCCGGCGAGCGGGTCACTTTTTTTTGCTTGCGCAAGGAAAGTAACCAAAAAAATACACCCCGGATGCCGTGCCGCCTGCAGCGGTGCGCGAAACCCGGCCGCGGTTCGCTCGACGCACCTCCGTGTACGTTCGCGAACACGCGCGCATCGTGCGCGCGTCCCTTCGGGCGATTCCGTCCGGCTTTCGCCGCGGCGAACGGGAACCCGAGGATCAAGAACAGCGCTCCCTCACGATGTCGCGGCCATGACTGCGGTCATCGTGGCGAGCACAGCCGCTTCGTCGCTTTTCTGCTTTTGAATATTCGTGACGAACCTGTCGAACAGGTAGCCGATGTCGTGCGGGCCCGGACTTGCTTCCGGATGACCCTGGAAGCAGAACGCCGGTGCGTCGGTCAGGGCGAACCCCTGCAGCGAGCCGTCGAACAGCGACGTGTGCGTCACGCGTGCGTTCGCGGGCAGCGTGGCCGGATCGACGGCAAAGCCGTGGTTCTGCGAGGTAACGAGCACGCGGCCGTCGTCGTGGTCCTTGATCGGATGATTCGCGCCGTGGTGACCGAACTTCATCTTCAACGTCTTGCCGCCGACGGCGAGGCCCATGATCTGCTGGCCAAGGCAGATGCCGAACAGCGGAATCTTGCGCTTGATGACTTCACGCGCCGCGGCGATCGCATAGTCGCAGGGCTCGGGATCGCCCGGGCCGTTGGACAGGAATACGCCATCGGGTTTGAGGGCGAGCACGTCGGAGATGGGCGTCTGCGCCGGCACGACGGTGAGCGCGCAACCGCGATCGACGAGCATGCGCAGGATGTTCTTCTTCACGCCGTAGTCGTAGGCGACGACGTGGTGCGTGCCCGCGACCTTCGCGAAGGCGGTGCGGTCGAGATCGTAGCTGCCCGCATCGAAGCGATACGGCGCCTGCGTGGTAACGACCTTGGCGAGATCCATGCCCGCCAGTCCCGGAAACGCGCGCGCTGCGGCCAGCGCGCGTTCGACGGACACGTCACCGGCCAGGATGCAGCCGGCCTGCGCGCCCGTGTCGCGCAACCGGCGCGTCAACGCACGCGTATCGATGTCGGCGATCGCAACGATGCCGTGGCGACGCAGATACGCGTCGAGGCTCTCGGTCGAGCGCCAATTGCTGGCGAGGCGCGGCAAGTCGCGGATGACGAGGCCGGCGGCCTGCACTTTTTCCGATTCTTCGTCGACCGCATTCGCGCCGGTGTTGCCGATATGCGGATAGGTCAGCGTGACGATCTGACGCGCGTAGGATGGATCGGTCAGGATTTCCTGGTAGCCCGTCATCGCCGTGTTGAATACCACTTCGCCGACGGTCTCCCCGACGGCGCCGATAGAGGTGCCGTGGAAGAGAGTGCCGTCTGCGAGGGCGAGAATGGCCTGAGTCATGTTGCTGTCGCCTGCTTGTTGGAAAAGTGCGGCCACGGATGGCCGCTTTTTTGACTCTCGCGAGTGCGGATGCTCGCAAAAGTACATGCAGCGGCACCCGCGGGCCTGAGCGGACTCGGGACCGTGGGTGGGCATGCGGGCGAGCGAGAATGATACCGGCAGCAGGGGCTTCGTGTCCATCGCAACAAGCGCCTGTGCAGGGGAATCTTCGTCGCGATGGCGCTAGAATCCAACCGCTTGTGAACGAGTCCTGTCGATGTCTGTCGCGCCTCCCGCAACTGCTTCACCCGTCTTGTTCGATCCCGCGCGCCTGGATCGCGCAGACACGCTGCTGCGCGCGACGCCATTCCATTTCCTCGTGGCGCGCGACCAATTGCCGCAAGCGGCGGCAAGCGAACTCGAGCGGGATTTTCCAAAGTACCCGAGCGCCGGCTTCTTTCCCTACGAGGAGAAGGACTGCGGCCCCAGCGTCAACGCGCTGATTCGCGAACTCACGGATCCCGCGGTCGCCAGCGCGGTGGGCGCACGCCTCGGCATCGACGATCTGGGCCGATACCCGACCCTGGTGACCTTGTGCCGCCTGCTCAACAAACGCCATGGCACCATTCACACAGACAGCAGGTCGAAGGTGGCCACTGCCCTGCTCTACCTCAACCCATCATGGCCCGACATCAGTGAAGGCTGCCTGCGCTTCCTCAACCGCGTCGACGACATCGACGATCTCGTTGCGCCCGAGATCAAACCGCTGTACGGAAATTTCGTCGTGTTCCGGCGCGCGGAAAATTCGTTCCACGGCCATCTGCCGCACGAAGGCGAGCGTCGCGTGATCCAGGTGGCCTGGCTGACCAGCGAGGACGAGAAGCTGCGCAAGACCCAGCGCGGCAAGTTCTCGCGCCTGTTCAAGAAGCTGTTCGGCTCACTGGACAGGAAATTCGGCGCCAGCCGCGACAAGAACGCGGCGCACAAGGATTGAACGCCGGCGCGCTGCGATCCTACAACGCGTCTTTCGGCGCCAGCACCTGATCGAAACTGTAGCTGCCCGGATCTCGCCCGGCCAGCCAGATCGCCGCCGCCAGCGCGCCGCGTGCGAAAATGTCGCGATCGGTGGCGCGATGGACCAATTCGATACGCTCGCCTTCGCCGACGAAAAAAACCGTGTGCTCACCGGCCACGTCGCCGGCGCGCAACGCGGCGAAGCCGATCTCCCCCGGGGCGCGCGCACCGACCTGCCCACGGCGCTCGTAGCGCGCATGTTCGGCCAGCGCGATTCCGCGGCCCTCGGCGACGGCCGCGCCGAGCGTCAGCGCGGTACCCGATGGCGCGTCCTGCTTGCGGTTGTGGTGCAGTTCGACGATTTCGCAATCCCAGCCCGGCAACGCCTCGGCCACGCGACGCGCCATACGCGCAAGCATGGCGACGCCGAGGCTGAAGTTCGACGCCCAAAGCACCGGGATCACCTCTGCCGCTCCGGCAAGCGCGGAGTGCTGCTCCTCGCGCAGATTCGTCGTGCCGCTGACGAACGCGGCGCGACGCTGCAGCGCCAGCGCCAGCGCCGCATCGAACGCAACCGGACCGCTGAAATCGACGAGCACGTCACAAGCCACGTCGGGGTCGAGCGAAGTGGCGAAATCGACATCGCGCGGCAGCGCGCCGAATACGCGGTCGAGCGGTTCGTCGGCCAGCCCCGAGCGCGGCCGCACCAGCGCCGCAGACAGACGCGCCCGCTTCGATTCGAGCACGCCACGGATCACCGCCTGACCCATGCGGCCGGCGGCACCGTAGACGACAATGTCGACGGGTTTGCTCATGCCGCCATCTTAGCCTTCCTGCTCCCGTGCGGAGAAGGGGCGCGAATCAGGTCGTCACGCGATCCCAGAACTGCTTTACGCTGTCCAGCCACGAGGAGGCGCGCGGCGTGTGCGCAGCCGCATCGTCGCCGAAGCTGTCCTCGAACTGCTGCAGCAGTTCGCGCTGCTGCTTGCTGAGCTTGACCGGAGTTTCGACTACCACGCGACAAAGCAGGTCGCCGACATGGCCGCTGCGCACGTTGCGCACGCCCTTGCCGCGCAGCTTGAACAGCTTGCCGGTCTGGGTTTCGGCAGGAATCTTGATCGACGCCTCGCCGCCCAGCGTGGGCACCTCGAGCTCGGCGCCAAGCGCGGCCTGCGAGAAGCGGATCGGCACCTCGCAGTAGAGATCGTCCTGCTGGCGTTGGAAGATCGCGTGCTCACGCACCTGCACTTCGACGTAGAGATCGCCCGCCGGCGCACCGGCCGGGCCGGCTTCGCCCTCGCCCGAAAGGCGGATGCGGTCGCCAGTGTCGACCCCGGCCGGAATCTTCACTTCCAGACGCTTCTCGCGGCGCACACGGCCTTCACCGCGGCAGGTCTTGCACGGATTCGCGATCGACTGCCCGCTGCCGCCGCAATGCGGGCAAGCCTGCTGGATCGAGAAGATGCCATTCTGCATGCGCACGCGGCCATGGCCCTGGCAGGTGGCGCAACTGGAGAGCTTGCCGTCGGCCGAGCCCGAGCCATCGCATTTGTCGCAGGCGCCGAGCGTCGGCACGTCGATGGCCTTGTCGACGCCGAACACGGCTTCTTCGAGATCGATGTCGAGCAGGTAGCGCAGGTCGGAACCACGCCGCGGGCGGCCGCCGCGACCGCCGCCGAAGATATCGGAAAAAATATCGCCGAAGATGTCGCCGACATCGGCATGGAAACCACCGCCGCCGCCCATGCCCTGCTCGAACGCGGCGTGGCCGTGGCGGTCGTACATGGCGCGCTTCGGCGCGTCACTGAGGACCTCGTAGGCTTCCTTGGCTTCCTTGAAATGCGCCTCGCAGGCCTTGTCACCCGGATTGCGGTCCGGATGGTATTTCATCGCCAGGCGGCGGAACGCCGTCTTCAATTCACCGTCGCTGGCCGTGCGTTCGACGGACAGGACCTCGTAGTAGCAACGCTTGCTCATGGATTTCCGGAAATATGCTTTTCGATGCGCCGGTCCGGGATCAGCCAGAGCGCGGCGACGACGGCATACAGCAGGCAGGACACCCTGGGCATCCAGAATGCCGCCGTCGTCGATGGGACTATGTGAGCGAAAAGCGCCAATACAATGCCGCCGACGTACAGAACGGGCGAAACCTTCGCCTTCCAGTCGCCGGCTTCGCCGCCGAGCGCACGAGCCAGCGTGCTGTTTGCGCCGCCGTTGCAGGCGATCAACGCGCGGCTCAGCGGAACCCATGCCACGGCAGCCATCAACAGCACGAAACCGTACAACGCCGCGGGCATGGCTGCCGGAAATTCATGCATGGCCCCTTCGCCATGCGCCTCGTTGAGCCATGCCGTGGTGAACGGAAACAGGGACAGCCAGAACAGCAGGAACAGATTCGCCCACATCACCTTGCCGTTGACCTTTTCGACAGCGTGCATCAGGTGATGATGGTTGTTCCAGTAGATGCCGACGTAGACGAAGCTGAGCACGTAGCTCACGAATACTGGCCAGTTGCCGAGCAGCGCCGCCAACGTCGCCTCGTGCGGCGGCTTCAATTCGAGCACCATGATCGTGATGATCACGGCGATCACGCCGTCGGTGAACGCTTCCAGCCTGTTCTTTTCCATTTTCATCCCCGATGGCAACAGCCGCAGAGTCTGCCCTGCCGCTTCCAACAAACAAAGCCCGCGTTCGAGCTGCGCGAAGCGCCGCTCGAACGCGGGCAGTTATCCGACAGCGCAAGAAGCGCCGACCGGATAACTATTTCTTGTCCTTGACCTCGGTGAACTCGGCGTCGACGACATCGTCCTGCGGAGCGGAACCGCCCTGTGCGCCGGCATCCCCGGACGGACCGCCCTGACCCGCCGAAGCCGCGGCCGCCGCCAGCGACTGTGCGGCCTGCTCCAGCGCCGTGCACTTGGCTTCGATGGCGTCCTTGTCCTCGCCCTTCATCACTTTCTCCAGATCGGCCAGCGCCGTTTCGATCGCCCCGATCTGGCCGCCGTCGACCTTGCCGCCGTGTTCCTTGATCGCCGCGCGCGTGGCATGGACGAGCTGGTCGGCCTTGTTGCGCGCAGCGACAAGCTCGTGGAACTTCTTGTCGTCTTCCTTGTTCGCCTCGGCATCGCGCACCATGCGCTGGATCTCATCCTCGCTCAAGCCCGAGCCGGCCTTGATCTCGATGCGCTGTTCCTTGCCGGTCTTCTTGTCCTTGGCCGAGACATGCAGGATGCCGTTCGCGTCGATGTCGAACGACACCTCGACCTGCGGCATGCCGCGCGGCGCAGCCTCGATGCCGGCCAGATCGAACTTGGCCAGCGACTTGTTCGCGCTCGCGCGCTCGCGCTCGCCCTGCAGCACGTGCACGGTGACCGCGGTCTGGTTGTCCTCGGCGGTCGAGAACGTTTGTGCGGCCTTGGTCGGAATCGTGGTGTTCTTCTCGATCAGTTTGGTCATCACGCCGCCGAGCGTCTCGATGCCGAGTGACAGCGGGGTGACGTCGAGCAGCAACACGTCCTTGACCGAACCGCCGAGCACGCCGCCCTGGATCGCCGCGCCCACGGCGACGGCTTCATCCGGGTTGACGTCCTTGCGCGGCTCCTTGCCGAAGAAGGTTTTCACCGCTTCCTGCACCTTGGGCATGCGCGTCTGGCCACCGACGAGGATGACTTCGCTGATGTCCGACACCTTGAGGCTCGCATCGTTGATCGCGGTGCGGCATGGCGCGATCGTCTTTTCGATCAGGTCGGCGACCAGCGCTTCGAGCTTGGCACGCGTCAGCTTGATGTTGAGGTGCTTCGGCCCGGACGCATCCGCCGTGATGTACGGCAGGTTCACTTCGGTCTGGTGCGCGCTCGACAGCTCGATCTTCGCGCGCTCGGCCGCGTCCTTGAGGCGCTGCAGCGCGAGCGAGTCGTTCTTCAGGTCGACGCCCGACTCTTTCTTGAATTCCTCGACGAGGTAGTCGATCAGGCGCTTGTCGAAGTCTTCGCCGCCGAGGAACGTGTCGCCGTTGGTCGCCAGCACTTCAAACTGCTTCTCGCCATCGACGTTCGCGATCTCGATGATCGAGACGTCGAACGTGCCGCCGCCGAGGTCGTAGACCGCGACCTTGCGGTCGCCGCCCTGCTTGTCGATGCCGTAGGCCAGCGCGGCCGCGGTCGGCTCGTTGATGATGCGCTTGACGTCGAGGCCGGCGATGCGGCCGGCGTCCTTGGTCGCCTGGCGCTGCGAATCGTTGAAGTACGCAGGCACGGTGATGACGGCCTCGGTGACGCTCTCGCCGAGGTAGTCCTCGGCCGTCTTCTTCATCTTCATGAGGATCTTCGCCGAGATTTCCTGCGGCGAAAGATTCTTGTTGTCGGCGGTTGCAAGCCACGCGTCGCCGTTGTCGTGCGCGCTGATCTTGTACGGCACCAGGCCGATGTCCTTCTGCACTTCGGCGTCGGTGAACTTGCGGCCGATCAGGCGCTTCACCGCGTAGAACGTGTTCTTCGGGTTGGTGACCGCCTGGCGCTTCGCGGTCGCGCCGACGAGGACCTCGTTGTCCTTGAACGCGACGATCGACGGCGTGGTGCGGTCGCCTTCGGAGTTCTCGATCACGCGCGCCGTCGTGCCTTCCATGACGGCCACGCACGAGTTGGTCGTACCCAGGTCGATACCGATGATTTTGCCCATGTTTCAATCTCCAGAAAATATCAGTGCAGCACGACGGCCGCGGATGCCAACGTAGTTAGGGATTCGTTGTTTCAATTCAAGCGCCGGGCACCTTCGCGACGGTCACGAGTGCGGGCCGCAGCAGGCGTTCGTTCAATACGTAGCCCTTCTGGATCACGGCGACCACGGTATCCGGCGCGGCGCCGGGTGCCTCGACCAGGCTGACCGCCTGGTGCTGCTCGGGATTGAACGGCTGGCCGACCGGGTCGATCGCCTTCAGACCATTGCTTTCCGCCACCTTGAGCAACGCCTTCAGGGTCAGCTCCATGCCCTCGCGCAGGCTGCCCGCATCGGCCGTCTGCACGGCCACGCCGCGCTCGAGACTGTCGCACACGGGCAACAGGTCGCCGAGCACGCGCTCGTTGGCGAACTTGCGCGCCTGCTCCAGGTCGCGTTGCAGGCGTCTGCGCTGGTTTTCGATCTCGGCGCGTTCGCGCAACAACAGTTCGCGCATTTCGCCGAGCTTGGATTCGTACTCGTTGACGAGTTTGTTCAGCTCGTCGCCACCCGAGGCGGAGTCGGCGGCGCCATCCGCTGCGATGTTTTCCGGTTGCCCGGCGTCGGTGTTCTCGTTGCTCACAAGCGCTCCACAGTTCGAAGGGTCGTGTCGATCCCCCGGAAGCCCGTCGCGGGTATCCGGGCAATGACGGGCCCGCGACCGAAGTCGCTTGCCCAAGCCATCCATTTTATCCCGACCCGGTTATGAGGGCATGCGCGCGCGGTTCAAGAGGCCGCGGCCAGAGCCCCCGACAGAATCTGCGCGGTGGCCTGCACGACCGGGATCACGCGCTGATAGGCCATGCGCGTCGGCCCGATGACGCCGAGCACGCCGAGCACGCGGCCGTCGACGCCGTACGGCGCAGTCACCAGGCTGTAGGCACCAAGCGGATTGAACCCGGACTCCTCGCCGATGAACAGGCGCACGCCCTCGGCGCGCGAGCAGTTTTCGAGCAGATTGAGCAAGTCGCGCTTGCGCTGAAACGCCTCGAACAGTTCGCGCAGGCTATCCATGTCGGCCGCCGCCTGCGCCCCCATCAGATTGATCTGGCCCTTGATCAACATGTCGGCGTTGGCCTGATCGGGAAACCCTTGCTGGGTGACATCTGCCGCGGCCACCATGAGCTGATGCAGGCGTGCGCTGGTCTCGCGCATCTCGCGCTTGAGCCGCTCGCGGATCTCGCTCATGCGCAGGCCGGCGTAATTGGCGTTGAGGAAATTGGAAACCTGTTCGAGTTCCGCGGCGGAATAGACGTGCTGGGTCGTGATCACCCGGTTCTGTACCTCGTTGTCGGCGAAGACGAGGATGACGAGCACGCGGTTGCCGCCGATCGCGACGAAATCGATATGCCGGAACGGGAATTCCTCGCGCTTGGGCACGGTGACGACGCCGACGAAATGGGTGACCTCGGAGAGCAGCGAGGACACGCCGTTGAGCAGATCCTGGGTCGGCGCCTGAGTGGGCAGTTCGCGGCGCAACGCATCGATCTGCGGCGCGTCGAGCGGCTTCAGCTCGAGCAGGCTATCGACGAACATGCGATAGCCCTGCGCGGTCGGTACGCGCCCGGCCGAGGTGTGCGGGGCGGCGAGCAGGCCGAGTTCCTCGAGATCGGCCATCACGTTGCGGATCGTCGCCGGGCTCACATCCAGCCCCGAATGCTTCGCCAACGTGCGCGAACCCACCGGTTGGCCATCGGCGATGTATTGCGCGATCAGCGCGCGCAGCAACTGACGTGCACGCGAATCGAGGTGATGGCCCGGCGGGCGATGTCCGGAATGAGCAGACATAGGCTCGTTTCTGTTGCGATGTGCCGACGCTAGCAACGGAAACCGCCAGGGTCAACATGGATTTTCCCGCGCCGGGTTCAAGCGGTCATGCGGTCTTGGCTGTATCGACTTCGCGTGTTAGCGTGCGCGCGCCAAACGTCGCCACGCCTGCCATGCTGCAAACGCTGTTCGTCAAGGATTTCGCCATAGTCGGCGAGGCCGAAATCGGCTTCGAACGCGGCCTGACCGTGGTCACCGGCGAAACCGGTGCGGGCAAGTCGCTGATGGTCGATTGTTTGTTGCTTCTGGCAGGCCAACGCGCGGACGCCGGCGTCGTGCGCGCAGGCTGCGAGCGCGCCGAGCTGATTGCCGATTTCGACCTCGCCGATGCGCCCACGGCCCGGCAATGGCTCGTGGACGAGGAATTCGACGACGCCGACGGCTGCCAGTTGCGCCGCGTGATCCGCGCCGAAGGCGCCTCGCGCGCCTGGATCAACGGCCGCCCGGCGACGCTCGCGCAAATGCAGGCGTTGGCGCAACGGCTGATAGAAATCCACGGCCAGCACGAGCACCAGGCCTTGCTCGACAAGGCCAGCCAGCTCGCCCTGCTCGACGCATTCGGCGATCACGCCACCCTGCTGCAGCCGGTTGCCGCATTGGCCGCGCGTTGGCGCGAGATCGACGCTCGCATGCGCGAGCTGCACGGCGAGCACGACCATTCCGAACGCATCGCGCTGCTCGCGCACCAGGTCGACGAACTCGACCGCCACGCGCTGCAGCCCGCGGAACTCGACGCCCTGGACGAACGCCACAAGCGCCTGGCCAACGCCGGCCACCTCATCCAGGGCACGAGCGCGCTCGCCGAGTTGCTCGACGGCGACGGCGAGTTCAGCCTGTTGCGCCTGGCCCACCGCGCGCACAGCGAAATCACGCGTCTTGCCCAGTCCGATGCCGAACTCGCCACCACCGGCGATCTGCTCGGCACGGCGAGCCTGCAGCTCGAAGAGGCGAACGGCGCGCTCGCGCGCTACCGCGACGCGCTCGACCTCGACCCCGAAAAACTCGCCGAGACCGAGGCACAAATCACGAAACTGCACGAACTCGGCCGCAAGCACCGCCTGCCCGTCGCCGAGCTGAAGGCTCATGCGCAGACGCTGCGCGGGGAGCTGGAAACGCTGCAGGGCGCGGGCGCGACGCTGGCCCGGCTCGAGCGTGAACGCCACGAGGTCGAACGCGAATACCGCGCTGTCGCGGCGCAGCTGTCTGCGGCACGCGCCGCCGCCGCGCAGACCCTGGGAACGAGCGTCAGTCAGCTGATGGACGAACTGGGCATGAGCGGCGGGTGCTTCGCTGTCGCAATCGAGCCCCTGGCGAAGGCCACGCCCGACGGACAAGGCCTGGAGCGCGTCGAATTCCTGGTCAGCGCCAACCCGGGGCAGCCGGCGCGCGCACTGCGGCGCGTCGCCTCGGGTGGCGAACTCTCGCGCATCAGCCTCGCCATCGAAGTCGCCGCGCTCGGCGCCGACAACGCCAGCGCGGATGCGATCGCGACGATGGTGTTCGACGAAGTCGACTCCGGCATCGGCGGTGCAGTCGCCGAAGTGGTCGGCCAGAAACTGCGCCGGCTCGGCGCGCATCGCCAGGTGCTGTGCGTCACCCACCTGCCCCAGGTGGCCGCGCAAGGCCATCATCACCTGCGCGTGGCCAAGTCCAGCGACGGCGCGAGTACGCATACGCGCATCGACCCGCTCGACGAAAAGGCGCGCCGCGATGAAGTCGCGCGCATGCTAGGCGGCGTCGAGATCACGCGCGAAACGCTGGCCCATGCAGCACAGATGCTGCGAGCGGCGGGCAGCGAGCGGTGAGTCGTCTCCGCTCATCTCCCACCGCCATTCAGCTCACTTCTTTTTCTTCGCCCGCACGTACAGCACCAGCGAGTGCTCCTCGATCACGTAGCCGTGCTTTTCGGCGATCTCGCGCTGCAGACGCTCGATCTCCTCGCTGACGAACTCGATCACGCGGCCGCTGTCGAGGTCGACCATGTGGTCGTGATGCTTGCCGCGCTCGATCTCGTACACCGCCTGGCCGCCCTCGAAATTGTGCTTGGCGACGAGACCGGCTGCCTCGAACTGGGTGAGCACACGATAGACCGTGGCCAAGCCGATCTCGTCGTCGTGCTCGAGCAACTGGCGATAGATGTCTTCGGCGGTCAGATGTTTGCCGTCCGAGGCTTCGAGAATTTCGAGGATGCGCATGCGCGGATGCGTGACCTTGAGCCCCGCCTTGCGCAGATCTTGAGTTTCCATATGAGTACCACCTGAATGCCGGACGCAGTGCGCGCGCCCGCTGGAGCCGAGGGCTAGTGTATCATCGCAGCGTTTCCGCACCGACCAGCATGCAGATGACCCAGGCCAGCACGAATCGAATCCTTTTCAAATGGCCGCGCGCGTTCGCGCTGGCTGCCATCGTGTTGGGCGTGAGCGCCTGCAATCCGGTCTACCAGCTCGACATCCAGCAGGGCAACCTGTTCAGCAAGACCCAGGTCGAGTCGCTCAAGCCCGGCATGAGCAAGCGCCAGGTGATGTTGACCATGGGCAGCCCGTCGGTGGTCAATCCGTTCCAGCAGAGTCGCTGGGACTACGTCTCCACGTTCCGCCGCGGCAACGGCCGCATGGAGACCAAGGATCTCGTCCTCTACTTCGATGGCGACAGCCTGAGCAAGATCGATGGCGACTACTTCTCCGAAGATCCGGTCGAGCTGATCCGCCTCGCGACCAAGTACAAGCGCCAGTACCCCGACGAAAAGCGTTCGGACGAAGACAAGAAAAAGCGCGGCGGCGGCGACGACACCGGAGCGTGACGTCGCCCCCGGCGTTGCATTCGCGCACGATCGCGAACATCAAGCAGCGGCTGCCGCGCAGCCACCGTTTTCAAGCTCGCCCGCCCTGCCTTTGCGCGCGCCGCCTGCGCGCCTGCATCGGATCGATGACGAGCGCACGATAGAGTTCGATGCGGTCGCCGTCGCGCAACGGCGCGTCGGCAGCGACGACGCGCCCGAAGATGCCGATCGCCACCGGCACGAAGCCTGCGGGGAGTTCATCGCGGATGCCCGAAGCGTCTATCGCCAGCCGCACCGTCGCATCGGCCGCCAGTGTCGTGGCGCGCACGATCTGCCGCCGGGCCTCGGCGTAGACGACCTCGACACGGATCGCCTCCGGCACTTTCGCTGACGTCCCCTCAGACATAGGCGCGATCGGCCTCACGGCAGAATTCGTCGACCATGCGATCGGCCAGTTTCTGGAATCCAGCGCGCAACACCGGCCCCATCACGCCGGAGTAATCGAAATCGAGCGCCAGCGCGATCTTGCAACCGTCTTCACCGAGCGCGGCGAATGTCCAGGCGCCGTGCAGCGCGCGGAACGGTCCTTCGACGAGAAGCATTGCGATGCGATGCGGCGCCTCGGGAGTGTTGCGCGTGCTGAAACTCTGCGTCATTCCGCCCAGGCGCAGGTCGAGACGCGCGATCAGCGCGTCGGCCTCGCGCGCGAGCACGCGCGCGTCCGCGCACCAGTTGAAACGACGCGGATACGCCTCGACATCATTGACCAGGTCGAACATGCGCGCGCAACTGTGGCGCACGATCGCACTGCGTCGGATCTGTATCGTCATCCCGGCACTCGCCGTTGCCCGTGAAAGTCGTGCGGCGGCCATCCTCGGCCGTACTTTTCCATGCCGGATGTATACAATGTGCAATTACGCATGACCCGATTGTAGAACGTAACGGCGATACCCGCATCGGGGCGCAACTTCACGACCATGGCAAAAGACAACAAGAAAACCGATTCGACCATCGCGCTGAACAAACGCGCGCGGCACGAATATCACATCGATGAGCGCTACGAGGCCGGTGTCGCCCTGCAAGGCTGGGAAGTCAAAAGCCTGCGCGCAGGACGCATCAGCATCGTCGATGCCTATGCGATCGTGCGCAACGGCGAGATATTCCTGTTCGGCGCATCAATCCCGCCACTGCTCTCGGCATCGACCCACGTCGTCGCCGATGACCGGCGCACGCGCAAACTCCTGCTCAATCGCGCCGAAATCGACAAGCTGATCGGCGCGGTCGAGCGCAAGGGCTACACGCTCGTGCCGACCGCGATGTACTGGAAAGCCAACCGGGTCAAGATCGAGCTCGGCCTGGCCAAGGGCAAACAGGATCACGACAAGCGTGCTGCGGAAAAGGACCGCGACTTCGCGCGCGAAAAACAGCAGGCGATGCGCTCGAAAAACCGCTTCGGCTGAACTGCGTCCACGCGCAGCGTTGAAGTTGCCGCGCCGGGAACCATATAATCCACAGACCAGCGTTTCTCCCGGGGGTGACATGGCTTCGACGGGGATATCGAAATCGCTTGGTGCATGCCGAGGGGGCAGCTTTCCTCGTTAATCCAGCAGCAAACTTTTAGTTGCCAACGACGACAACTACGCTCTGGCCGCTTAAGGCCTAGCCCCGAACCCGCTTGTGTCCGTGCTCGCCGGTGTAGGGTCATCATCACGGAATCGCCGCTGGTCGCCGTCGGTCGATCATCAGCTAACTCTCAACCGGCTGGTCCTGCGGTGCGCTTCGCACGCCGTGTTGCCGCAGGATGAGATCAAACGGCGAGCTATGCATGTAGAGCCAGGGACGTAGTGTCTTCGGACGGGGGTTCAATTCCCCCCACCTCCACCATTTACCCAAAGCCCAACCCTTATCGGTTGGGCTTTTTTCTGCCCGAAACGCCAGTGTTGGCGCGGTTCCCAGCCTTCGCCTCGTGAGCGCCGGCCTGCCGCCCGACGCCGCTTCGGCCCGCTCGCCACCTCTCTGTTGGCCTTTCTCTCTGTTTGCCTCGTGAGCGTTCTCGGCCCCACACCCACTATTAGCGCGGGTTAGCGGGGTGTCGGTTGCGGATTGAGATTGCCTGCTCGCCGGGAACCGAGAGCGCAGAGGCGCAAAAAAACCGCCCGAAGGCGGTGCTTGGAGCAAGGACGAGACCGGTCACATGCCGGGGGCGTACTGCGCGCGCTGCGCGTCCCATGTAGCCGGAACCGCGCCACGGATCAGCCGTTGCAGCGTGAGGCCCGAAGCCTGCCCCGTCGCGCAGGCGTCCACGATGGTGGGTGCGATGCGGGCCAACTGCGCGATCTTGCTGGCCTGCGCCCGGTCGATGCCCTCGGCCGCCGCGATTTCCGTGATGGAAGCGAAGCGGCCCTCGTCCAGCAGGCGCTGCCAGTGGTGCGCGAGACCCAGCGCGCGCATCAGCGGCGTGTCCTGCGACGCCGCTTGAACCTGCCGCTCGTGCGCGGCTTCTTCCAGAAACTCCTGCGGCGCGTCCAGCGGCGTGATCACTTCCTTCTTGAACCCTCGCTTCACCAACGTCCAGGGGACGAATGTCTCCAGCTGCACACCACCCGCGGGCAGCGGCGTCTGGTACGTCACCGGATCGCCTTTGACCCGGCCTCGATGTTTGCGGCTCACACGTCCTCCTCGAAGCTCGCCATCAGGTTTCGTTGCGCCTGCCAGTCCGGCGTCAACCGATTGCGCTGGAACCACATCAGCGTCAGGCGGCGCGGCTGCCGCCCCGCCATCCACAGCTCGATGATGTCGGGCGCGAGCAAGGTCAGGCGCAGCAGTTCGTTGACCACCGACTGGTGCAGCTTCTCCGCGCGGGCGATGGCCGAGCCGCTGCGCATCACGCCCGTATCGAGCAGGTGCTGCCAGTAAAACGCGCGGGCCAAGCCCTCGATCAGGGTGGTGTCGTGGGCGCTGCGGCCATCGACCGCCAGACGCTGCACGCCCCTACGTCGGAACACCAGTGGCACGAAGGTTTCGAGGCGGTCGTTCATGCCGACTCGACCTCCAGCAATTCAGCGCCGATGCTCTGCGGCGCAAACTCCTCGATCAAGGCGTTCCAGCCGATCTCGCGCCACTTCACCTTGATGCCTTGCACGGCCCCGGCGTGGACGAGGTCGACGCGCTCAATCATCAGGTTGGCGATGCGGTGACGCTCGACCGGGAACAGGTGATCCCACACGTCGTTGAGCCGACCCATCGCCATCACCGTGGCGACCTCGTCGATCTGCGCACCATTGCGCTGGACGTGACGCACCACCGACGCCACCGATTCCGGGCTGGTCAGCACCGTGCGGATCTGGGCAACAACTGCCCCTTCGATTTCCGGCGCAGGCAGGCG
This sequence comes from Rudaea sp., assembly GCF_057139185.1. Lineage (NCBI taxonomy): Bacteria > Pseudomonadati > Pseudomonadota > Gammaproteobacteria > Lysobacterales > Rhodanobacteraceae > Rudaea > Rudaea sp. Next base: position 52,491 of record NZ_DBNHDN010000045.1, read on the forward strand.
CTCGTAGTTCTTGCCCGGCGCGCCGAAGCGGCTTTCCGACTTGGACACGTAGTAGTGGTACTTGCGCCCGTTCTTGCGCGAGTAGGTCGGGTACATCCGCTCGCCCGAGGGCGCGTACAGCAGGCCACGCAGCAGCGCGTCGGTGCGCGAGCGAATCTTGGTTTCGACCGACCGGGCGTGGCTGTCCTTGGCCAGTACCTCGTGGACACGGCCCCACAGCCCCGGATCGATGATCGCCGGATGCGCCCCTGGGTACCAGTTCCCCTTGTGCGACAACTCGCCAAGGTAGATGCGATGGCGCAGCAGCTTGTGGATGTACTTCTTGTCGATGCGCGCGCCGCTACGCGTCTGTCCTTCCTGCGTCGTCCATGCCTTGGTGGTGATGCCTTCGGCAGTGAGGGCTGCGGCGATCTTCGTTGGCGAGCCGATGGTGAGCATCTCCTCGAAAACGCGCCGCACTACCGCCGCCTCGGCCTCATTGACGATCAGCGTCCGCTTCTCGACGTCGTAGCCCAGCGGCGGCACGCCGCCCATCCACATCCCTTTGCGCTTGGCGGCTGCGATCTTGTCGCGGATGCGCTCGCCGGTGACCTCACGCTCGAACTGCGCGAAGGACAGCAGCACGTTCAGCATCAACCGCCCCATCGAGGTAGTGGTGTTGAACTGCTGCGTGACCGAGACGAACGACACGCCGTGGCGCTCGAATACCTCGACCATCTTGGAGAAGTCGGCGAGGCTGCGCGTCAGGCGGTCGATCTTGTAGACCACCACGATGTCGATCAGGCCGCGCGCGATGTCGGCGAGCAGGCGCTTGAGCGCGGGCCGTTCGGTGTTGCCGCCGGAGAAACCGGGATCATCGTAGTCGTCCGCGACAGGAATCCAGCCCTCGGCCCGCTGGCTGACGACATAGGCCTGCCCCGCCTCCTTCTGCGCGTCGATGGAGTTGAACTCCTGATCGAGCCGTTCGTCCGATGACACTCGGCAGTACACGGCGCAGCGTTTGCGCGCCTTGGTGGTGGCGATCTCGTTCATCGCGCCCCCTGCTTGACCAGGCCGAAGAACAGCGGCCCGCTCCAGTGCTGGCCGGTGAGACGGTTCTTGTAGTCGTCGTAACCGGCACCCGGATTCTCCGCGGCCCACTTGCCGCGCAGTTCATCTTTCGGGTTGTCGGGCAGGATGTGTTCGATTTCCAGCTTCGAGAACGGCTCCAGGCTGCCCGGCGTCTTCAACCCGCTGAACGCCATCTCGACATGCTGAGTCAGTCGCGCCAGCAGATACCGTGTCCGGTACTGCTGCATCGAATACAGCGTGAAGCGCCGGAGCGCATCGACCAGTTCCTGCGACTTCCCTGTCATGTTCTTTTCGAAGCGGTCGGCGATGAACGCGTTGAGCTGCACCTTTTGCTTCACCGGGTCGGAGGCCGCGGCAATCGTGCGCAGCTCATCGGCCCATTGGGAGAAGCTGCGCTCCAGATCTTTGGTCGGCGTCTTGGTGAAGATGTAGTAGAAGAGAAAGCTCTCCAGCTGCGCCACGAAGTGGTCGAACAGCGGTTTCGGGAAATTGGCTGCCGCCAATAGCAGGACGTAGTGCAGGCTGAAGGCACCGCCCGCCAGCCGCTTGAGGCTGTCCATCGCAAGGCTGGGCTTGCCGTCGTTGCCCAACCCGTTCGAGAACGCGAGATAGTGCTCGACGTTCCGGATGACCTTCCTGACGAACTCGAAGGGCTTGTTGGCGTAATCGCACAGCGCCGCGTTGTCCTTGTCCACGAACCAGTCGTAGATTTCGTCCTCGCGCACCACCGCGTCGCCGCGCTCGTTCTTGATGACGTAGTTCGCCATCAGGAAGTAGCGCAGAAAGCGCAACGGCTTTGCGTTCATCTTGGCCATCGTTTTCTCCGTTTCTTATTCCAGCCCCAACGCCGCTTGGGCCGTGCTGCCCACCGACTTCAGGTAATTCTGCAAACGCTCCAGGATGGAGCACTCTTCCGCACTGCCTTCGGCACGGCTCTGTTCGATCAAAGCTTGAATCAGTTGCGCGAATACCTGACTGCGGCGCAGCCCACGCGCATCCAGATAGTCGTTGACCTTCACCACGTCGCCTGCTACCCAGAGCTGCATCAGCTTGTGAACCTGATCGACCAGCGGGATCGTCCTGCCGCTGGTCGTCTCCAGACCAAGAGAACGGTGCTTGCGGGCACTCCACGTCTTGAGCTTGAACTTGCCACCACCGCCAGAAGTGCCGGCGTCTTCATCATCTCCATCCGCTTCTTCGTCGCCAGCTTCACCCTGCTCGGCAGCACTGCCGCTCTTGGCCAGCACCTCGTACTGATCCACCAGCTCGCGTTCCGACATGCTGCACGACACTGCGTAGAGGATGCAGGGGCCAGCGGGGGCTTCCTTCAGACCGAAGTCGTGTCGGTGCAGCAGGTAGTAGGTCGTGATGTCATCGAGTGGATGGTCACCCGGTGTCGGCTCACTCTGCCCGTGCGACAGTACTCGACCCACGACGAAATCCACCACGATACGGCGCACATGGCTGAGGAACTCGGCGACGGCCATCAACTGGCCGGGTTCGGATGCCTTCTTGACGGCCGGGTAACGGCTGTACGCTTCCATTGCTGGGCCGGTGGCCGCCCACACGAAGTCCGGGCCGCGAATACCCGCGTCCCAAAAGTCGCGCAACTTGGCAGTGATGCTGGTCTCCATTTCCTTTAGCACCTGCGCATCCCAGCCTGCCTTAGCGAGCGGGTCGCGCTTCTTGCAAACCAGCCAGACGGAGGAAGCCAGCGCGGCGGACCCTTGCGCGCGCATACGCGCCGCCTGCTCAGTTTGAATAGGCCACGAGCCGTCGACGACAAAGCCCGCTTTGATAATGGCCGACACCAGCGTTTCCCAGGCATCAGGCTGTTTGTGCGCGAACACGATCACCAATCGACCTTCGGGGCGCAACGCGGTATGACAGGCCTTGAAGGCTTTCGCCATGCCCTCTTCGTAGTTGGTCTTCGACGCCTGCTTGTCGCCGCCAAAACGAGATGCATCGTCGATCAGTTCACCGTCGTTGGTGTCGTTGCGCCATTTCGGCCCCAGTGGAGAGGCAAATGCCTCACGGTAGGCATCAGACAGATCGCTGAGCTGCCGCCGATCCCAGACGTAGAAGTAGTCCATCAAGTCGGAGTAAGGGATGGCGTCGTAGTACGGCGGGTCGGTAACGATGACGTCAAAAGCCCCGGCTTCCGGGCAGTCAATGGCGCTCTGATTGAGTACTGTTGGCACGGGGGCAATCGAGTTGGTCGCGCGCAGGATGGTCTCTATCGACTCCCCGACAGCGTCCAGACACATCCACCATCCGCCGCGCACGTCGTTAATGGGCGCCGCTTCGCTGAAGTCCCAGTTCATCGGAAGCGCAAAGCGCACGAAAGTGTGCCCAATGGCTTCGACGCTCGTGATCCAAGCCAGGATGCTGGAGTTGAAGTCGAGCATTCGGTCGAAGCCGCATTGAAGAAACGCAGACAACGCCTCGGTTTCTGCGGCGTCGTATCCTGCTTTGGACAGTTCTTGACGCGCTTCGCGGACGGCGTCGACGAAGCATGCGAGAGCCACCAGCTGACGGGGGCTATAGATCTTGAACCACTGGTCAAGACCGTAAAGAGGCGTGGTAAAGGGTGATCCTCCACCTTGTCTGCTTGCGCCAACCGGGATCGGTTCGGTTGGCAAGCCGAATGGGATTTTCGAGAAGGCGTCAGAGATTGTTGTTTTGGCACTTTCTGGGACATCTATTTCGTGTGCAACAGGTACTTGCGGGCAGGGCTCGAAGGGCTTGCCACAGCAGGCGCAGTGTCGGGTCATCGTCGGGGTCTCCATGCAAAAGCCGCTGGAAACCGCGACGGCACTGCTACCGCGCCCACGCGCGGGTACGCTTGGCCTCGATCCGTCAGTGGGGCGCTCTCGTCATCCGGGTATACGCCCAGTGGCACGGTTCCTATTCATCGGTTGTTATTGACATCTGCCGATGTTATGGAACAATATGCCCGACATGGACACGACCGTCGACAAGCTGCTCGATCTGGCGCGCGCGCAGGGACTGGTGCGCCCCAACGATCTGGCTCCGCTGGGTATCCCACGGGTGGCCCTGACGCGGGCTGTGCGGCGCGGGCAACTGGAACGCGTCGGGCGCGGGCTGTACGGGCTGATGTCACGGCCCGTGTCCGCCCACGGCACACTGGCCGAAGTCGCGCGGCGCGTTCCCAAGGGCGTGGTCTGCCTGCTGTCGGCGCTGCGTTTCCACGAGCTGACGACGCAGGCCCCGTTTGAGGTGTGGCTGGCCATCGACAACAAGGCCGCCACGCCGAAGCTGGACTACCCGCCCCTGCGCCTCGTGCGCTTCTCCGGCGCGGCGCTGACCGAGGGCGTCGAGGAACACGTCGTCGATGGCGTCACCGTCCGCGTCACCAGCGTCGCCAAGACCGTGGCCGACTGCTTCAAGTACCGCAACAAGATCGGACTGGACGTGGCGCTGGAGGCGCTGCGTGAAGCCTGGAGCGCAAAGCGCATGACCAGCGACCAGATCTGGCACTACGCCAAGATCGACCGCGTGGCCAACGTGATGCGCCCCTATCTGGAGAGCCTCGCATGAACCAGCGCAACGTCGCCGCGTCGGTTCGCGCCCGGCTGCTCAACAAGGCCCGCGCCGAAAAGCTGGACTACAACCTGCTGATGACGCGCTACGCACTGGAGCGGATGCTGTACCGCCTGAGCGTCTCCGAGCAGCGCGGGCAGTTCCTGCTGAAAGGCGCGCTGCTGTTCGATCTCTGGTTCGACGTGCAGCATCGCCCGACGCACGATGCCGACCTGCTGGGCTTCGGCTCCGCCGAGCTGCCGCATCTGGAAAACCTGTTCCGCCAGATCAGCCAGATCAGCCAGATCGAAAGCGATGACGGCATCGTGTTCCAGGCCGACACCGTGAAGGCCGCCGAGATCCGCAAGGAGGCCAACTACGCGGGTGTGCGCGTCACGCTGACGGGCCTGCTCGACGGCGCGCGCCTGCCGGTACAGATCGACGTCGGCTTCGGCGACGCCGTCGTGCCCGGCCCAGAGGATGCGCAGTACCCAGTCATCCTCGATGACATGCCGTCGCCGCAGCTTCGGGTCTATCCCCGCTACACGGTCGTCGCCGAAAAGCTCGAAGCGATGACCTCGCTCGGCATTCTCAACAGCCGGATGAAGGACTACTTCGATCTGTGGATTCTGGCCCGACATTCCGACTTCGACGGCGCGGTGCTGGCCCAAGCCGTCCGTGCCACCTTCGAGCGCCGGGGCACGGGCATCCCATCAGGTGCGCCGCTTTGCCTCACCGACGGGTTCGCGCTGCACGAGCAGAAGAACATGCAGTGGTCGGGCTTTCAGCGCAAGAACGCCTTGGAGCCGATGCAGCTGGCCACGGTGATCAAGGCGTTGCGCGAGTTCCTGCTGCCGGTGCTGACGGCGCTCGCTGCGGGCGAGGGCTTCAACCGGCAGTGGCGGGCAAGCGCGGGATGGGACGCGGCGTGATTGCAGCAGATTCCGGCCAGATCATCGAAATCACGCCCTCAAGGCGGCTGCATTACTATCTGGTTCTGAATACGGACGCGGGTTCAATTCCGAGTTCCGCCACCAATTACAAGGGCTTGGATAGTCTCCAAGCCCTTTTCCTTTGCGCGAATCCCCCGCTGCGCGAGGGCAAGCATCGTTTGACGATCGCGCCGCGCGACTGCTGCTAAGCTAGGGCGCATGACGACATTGCCGCCATCGAAATCCCGCCTCGCCCACCTGCTCGAACGCAATCACGCCTGGTCGCTGGATCTGCGCCGGCGCGATCCCGACTACTTCCACCGCCTCGCCGACCAGCAGGCGCCGAAGTATCTGTGGATCGGCTGCTCGGACTCGCGCGTGCCGGCGAACCAGATCATCGACATGGCACCGGGCGAGGTGTTCGTGCAGCGCAACGTCGCCAATGTGGTCGTGCATACCGACCTCAACTGCCTGTCGACGATCCAGTTCGCGGTGGACGTGCTCAAGGTGGAGCACATTCTTGTCGTCGGTCACTACGGCTGCGGTGGCGTCCGCGCGGTGCTCGACGGCCTGCGTCTGGGCCTGGTCGACAACTGGCTGCGCCATGTCGGCGACGTTGCGCAGAAGCACGCGTCGGCACTCGACGGGATCGATGCGCACACGCTGCGCCACGCGCGTCTGTGCGAGCTCAACGTGATCGAGCAGGTGGTCAACGCCGCGCAGACAACCGTGGTGAGGGACGCCTGGGAGCGCGGCCAGAACCTGACAGTACACGGCTGGTGCTACAGCCTGGAGAATGGCCTGGTCAACGATCTCGGCATCGAAATCGCGCAACATTCGCAACTTGCCGATCAGTACCATGGCGCGTTGGCGCGGCGGCAAGAACATCTGCTGCGCGGAGTCTGAGCGCATGTCGATAAGCAAGCGTTGCCTGATCCTGTGCCTGCTCGCCGCCCTTCCGGCGGCAATTTGCGCACAGGGCGACCCGATCAGCGAAGCCGGCAGACGCGGCCTGCTGCGCCGTGGCCAGGAATCGCCGACGGAACAAGAGATGACGCCGGCCGAATGGCGTCGCCGGCAGCTCGCCGCCGCGGACAGGTCCGAAGGCATCATGCGCCGCGCGCAGAAACAGCCCGGCCTGCTCGCGCAGTATGTGGCGATGCAGGCCGCCTACGACGAAAACAACGAGCGCGCGTTTCGCCTGATCTTCGGCCAGTACCTGTCGTGGTTCCAGACCTGGATCGGCGACTATCCCGGCGCCGCGCGTTCGTTTTCGATCGCACAGCCGGCGCAACCCGACGACGCGCCGTCGCCGCTGAGCAGCGGCTGGCGCGCGCGGCCCGCGGCCGATGTCATTCTCGAACTGGCCAGGGATCGCAAGGCCGTGTTCTTCAACGAGGCGCACAGCGCGCCACTCACGCGCACGCTGACTGTCGATCTGCTCGCGCGCCTGCGCGCCGAGGGCTTCACCCATTTCGCCGCGGAGACGCTGTATCTCAAGGAAGCGGACGGGTTGCGCAAGCGCGGCTATCCGACCGCGAAGGCGGGCTTCTACGTCGAGGAACCGATCTACGGCGAAATGGTGCGCGCGGCGCAGAAGCTGGGCTACACCGTCGTCGCCTACGACGCCGAGGATGCGGGCACCGGCGACGCGCGCGAGCGTGCGGGCGCGCAGTCGCTGTACGATCAGGTGTTCAAGCACGACCCGAATGCGCGCCTCGTCGTCAACGCCGGCTTCGGCCATATCCAGAAATCGGGCGTCTATCTCGGCGGTTCGAGCATGGCGATGTTTTTCCGCAAGATCGCCCACATCGATCCGCTCTGCGTCGAACAGACAATGCTGATCCAGCATGCGCGCGGCGACCAGGACCACCCCTGGTACACGGCGGTGATGCAGGCCGCGCACCCGGCGCAACCGTTCGTCTACGTGGATGCCGGCAACACACCGTGGACGCTGAAACCCGGGCTCTACGATGTCAGCGTGTTCTTTCCGCCGACGGCGGAAACCGATGGTCGCCCGGACTGGATCAGCCTCGCCGGTACCCGCCAACCCTACCCGGTCAGCAGCGACCTTTGCCGCAACCAGTTTCCGTGCATGGTCGAGGCGCGCTACGCGAACGAAGGCGACGACGCCGTCGCCGCCGATCGCGCGGTTCTCAACGTGATCGATCCGAATGCGCCGATGTCGCAACGTATACTCGCCAACCACGGCTCGGCGCAAAGCCGGTTGTATCTGTATCCCGGCACCTATCGGCTCAGCGCGACCGACAGTCGTGGCCGCACGGTGACGTCGCAGTCGGTCACGATTGCGGCTGGCGCGGTGAAGCGCTAGGGCAGTTTCGTCCGCGGTGCTTGCAGGTAATTCCGGGGCCATGCGAAGCATGGCGCGCGGAGTCCGGTTCTTGCTCCATCGCAGCGAAGATCAAGAGCGGATGACCGGCCATTCGGCTGTTGAAGGCTCCGCCTTCGCGGGGATGACGAGCTTGCAGATACTTGAATCGAAAGCGCTCCAGCGGAATGCCGCAGCAAGCTCCATGGTCACCGGCAGCGCGCAGATGCGGCGCTGCCGGCGAGCGGCGACGGTGCGCTACTTCGCGTCGCCCGGCACCACAGCGTAGCGCAGCAGCCCGGCCTTCGTGTCCTTCGCGCCGCCGACGGCAAGATAGAACTGGCCGACTTCGGGAGCGAGAAAACACGTCTTCGCGCCTTTTTCCGTAGGCACGCGGGCAAGTTCCACGTAGTGGTCCGCATCGCGCTGGGCGAACACGCCGGTGTAGTCATCACCGCAGGCGTAGATACGGCGGTTGGCCGCATCGAAGATCAAACCGTTGGTGCGACCAGGCGCATCGAAGCTTGCTACCGACTGACCGTTGTCGGTGTTGACGACCACGAGCTTGAACGGCTTTCGCGTGATGATGAACAGGCGCTTGTTCTTCTCGTCGAGGTCGATGGCCGAGTTGTTCTGCCCTTCCTTTACCGGCCAGGTGGAAAGTACCTTGCCGGTCTTCTTGTCGAGCACGGCAATTTCACTCAGACCAGCCACGTTGACGTATACGTGCGAACCGTGCTGCTCGGCGATGATGCCCTCGGTGAAGTCGGTGTCGAACTGGGTTTCGCTGACTGTCTTGCCCGTTTCGGGGTCGACCTGGGCAACCGTGACCTTGGGCAACTTCGTCGGCGCGTTCTTGCCGCCCACAACGAACCAGAGGCGGTTGGTGGATGGATCGTGGTACATCACATCGGCGCCCGGGATCAGCTTGACCGTGCCGATCTGCGCGTAGGTCTTGCCGTCGAGGATGTGGGTCAGGCCATTGCCGGAGTTACTGAGGAAGATACGATCCTTGTTCGCGTCGTAGTAGATCGCATGCGGCTCTTCCATGCCCTTGACGGTTTTCAGGTGCGCACCGCTGTGCAGGTTGAAGACGTCGAGCTCGCCGCCTTCCTCGCCGGCGAGGAACAGGCGATCGCCCTTGACGTCGGCGCCGAAGTGATCGAAATCGCCGTCGTAGCCGGGCATGTCGGTGCGACCAAGCGGCTTGAGCGGGGCTGGGCCATCGGCAAACGCAAGTACGGGCAGGATGAAGGCCAGGGCTGCGGCGAGCGCGTGGATTTTCGGTTTCATGTGTCGTTTCCCTATGGGCTTGGGTGAGGCTTTGCTGTCGGACAACACGCCGGATGCCGCCCACGGTGCCATGCACACCGCGAACGGAATCCGGTTCGGCCGTGCAGCAAACCGCGTCCGCTGCAGCTTATTTGGCTTCGTCGAACAACGCGTTGTAGCTCGGAATCTTCTTCGCCAGCGCATCGCGCAGATCGTTCGCCTTCTTCAGGTAGCTCAGCTCGTCGGCACTGTTGTTCGCATTCGCCGGCGGGTTCTTCCACGCATAGACGACGAGACCGATGTTGTCGCCCTTTGCGTCGCGCATCGGCATCAGGATAACGAACTTCTTCGGATTGTCCTGCGTGCGGTGCCAGCGCGGATCGACGATCGTGATGCCCTTCTTGGAGACATCGATATCGTCCGGATCGTCCGGATTGCCGACGCGATCGAGATAGGACCCGGCGAACATCGTATAGACGTCGGTCTTGCCGGGCGGCACGCCGTGCAGCGTGATGCTGAGTAGTTCCGGATGCGCGGCCATCGTCTCGTCCGACAGCTTCTGGCCGTAGATCTTGTGCGCCGGCGGGGTCCAGTTCTTTTCGGCGGCCGAAGCCGAAGAGGCCACACCGAACATCACTGCGCCCGCGAGAGCAACGGTCAGGGTCAACTTGGACAGTTTCATGAAAACCTCCCTCATTGTGGGTTTGTCGCATCCGGGTTTGGAAGCGTTTGCGGAATATATGCGGCGACTCTGTACGCACCCTGTCGCGATCCTGAAAAACCTTTCAGGCAGAAAGCTCGCGACCTGACCGCATTTTTATCGAGTCTTCATGTTTGCGACAGGTTGCATCGTTAGCGTGTCGCGCGCGTCCACTATCAAACGCCGGGGTACAGACATGATGAAACACAAAACGCGGCCCTCGATGCGACTATCGGTTATCGCAGTCCTCGCGACGATCGCGATCCTGTCGTCTCCAGTTCATGCGCAGGTCACGATCCCGGTGAAGATCTACGCGCAGGAGCTCGTGGATCGTACCCTCGTTGGGCATCCAGACCTGCGCACCATCGAAATCTACGCCGCACCACCGAAAACGGGTACCAGCCTCGTCCTCGCCTCGAACATCGGCCGGATCGGCACGCCCGCCAGCGGCGAGGCCGTCGATGTCGCTGCCAACGGCAAGACGCGCATCGTCGAAACCGCGAGCCGGCGGATTGAAATCGAACTGCCGCTGCACGATCTCGCCGGACTGACCGTGGGCGCGGTAGCGCTGACCTGGGCGAGCTCGGGCACGGGCGGCCGCGCCGAACTCGAGAAAAAATCGGTACAGATCCGCGATGACCTCTCGCGGCACATCCTCAACACGGCCAACCTGCTCGATCCGTATCCCTACGTGGCGACAGCCACGACGCGTTCGCGCGCGCAGGCCCTGATCGATGAAACGTTCCGCCGCCATCCCGAAGTGACCGTACTGGCGCTGCGCCTGAAGGTGCCGCCGAAGAACGACCTCGTGGTGGTCGGCTCGACCTTCGGCCGCCACGGCAAGCCGGCGGATGGCGACGACATGAAAGTGCTCGATGCGCCGGCGCCAATCCCGGGCCTGTATTCGAACGACAGGCGCTTCGGTGTCGATCTGCCGGTAAAGGACGCCAAGGGCGCCGCGATCGGCACGATGAACGTCGGCTATGCCTACAGCGGCAGCGAAGACAGGAAGGCGCTCGAAGCGAAAGCGGTGGCGCTGCGCGACGAAGTGCAGACACGGCTTGCCGCGATCAAGAACCCGGAGGAAATCGACCCGTGACCCGCGCATCGATCCGACTGTTGACCCCGCTGCTGGCTGCGGCCACCGCGGCTCTGCCTCTTCCTGCGACAAGTCACGCGGCCGAACGAATCATCGTGTCCAGCATCGGCGCAAGCGAGATGGGCCCGCTCATGGACGCGTGGATGCAGGCGCTGCATCGAACGCATCCGGACGTCGTGCGTGGCGCGAAATGGCAGCACCGCGGCAACGACGCCGCGATCGGCGCGCTGATGTTCGAGCAGGCCGATGTCGCGCCGATCACGCGATCGTTCGAAAAGGAGGAAATCGCGCCGTACGTGCATCAATTCGCCGGCGACATGATGAAGGCGCCGGTGAGCGTGCGCGTCGCCCTGCACGACGGCAAACCAGTGTTTCTCGCGTTCAACAAGCGGCCGGATACGCCGCCCGTGCCGGCGGTGTCCGAATTCGTGCGCTTCGCGCTGAGCGCGGAAGGCCAGAAGATCGCCGCGCGAACGGCCGGATTCCAGCCGCTGCCGCCGGACGACATCGCGCAGGAACTGTCGAAGATCGCCGGCTACGTCGCCCGGCTCGATCCGGCGCTGCCGGTCTATGCAGCGAGCGCACAGGTCCGCGGCGACATCCGCAGCGTTGGCAGCGACGGCATGAAATCGCTGATGCAGCGCTGGATGCGCGACTTCCGCGCCTTGCAGCCGGGCGTACGCAAGGGCGATCCGTGGGAGCACCTCGGCACGCTCAACGGCTTCGGCGCACTGATGGTCGGCATGACCGATCTCGCACCGATGGGCCGCGAACTCTGGCCCGACGAAGCGGCTTCGTTCGCCGGTCTGCATGGCGGCGAAAAGCTGTTCGAGATCCGCGTCGCGCGCGGTGGCTTCAACACGCCGCAGCGCACGACCGCGCAGGCGATCTTCGTCAACGACAAGAATCCGCTCAAGCAGGTCACGCTGGCGCAACTCAAGGCGGTGTTCGGCAAGAATCCGTCGATCACGCGTTGGGGCCAGCTCGGCCTCGGCGGCGAATGGGCGGACCGGCCGATCGTGCTCGACGCACCCCCGCTCGTTGCACCGAACGCGATGTCGATGCAGTTCATGGTATTGCAGGGCGGTGAATGGGCCCACAACGTGCATCAGGGTTCGATCGATGCCACGGCGAAAGCGATCGCGGCGGACACCGGCGCGATCGGCTTCGGCGGCCTCGAGGAAGGAGGCGCCGGCCTGCGCGCCGTGCCGGTCGCGCGTGACGCCGTGGGGCCAGCAATCGAAATCAATGCCGATACGGCATCGAGCGGGCGCTATCCGCTGACGCGCTACATGTACATCCGCATGCGCCGCGCGCACGGCCAGCCGCTGCCTGCGCCGATCAAGGAATTCCTGCGCTACGTGCTGAGCCGACAGGGCCAGGAACCGATTCCGTATTCCGGCTATTTCCCGCTCAATGCCAACGAGGTGAAGGAGGAACTCGCCAAGCTGGATTGAATCACGAGACGGGATCGGGAAACGTTGTGTCTTTCCCGATCCGGAACGACGCGCCGATCAATTCCCGAGCGGTACCTCGAAGATCGCCTTGAGAGTCCACGCGTCGCTGGCCGCGTTGAGCCCGCGACCGATGCCGAAATTGAAAGGCACCGCCATGCCGCCTGCGTCAAACGCGAGGAACAATTGCTGGCTTTGCTTGTGCGCCGGCTCGAAATTGCCGAACTCGCCCAACTCATCGTAGTACTCGATACCGATCGCGTTGCCGCCGCCGATGCTGCGCGCGATCTTGATGCCAGGGGCGAAATTCGGCCTGGAACTGCCGTAGCGCGGGCGGAACGACTTGCCCACCACCGGATTGAACGAGACCAGCCAGTCCTTGTTGCGATAGCCCAGGATCGGCCGCAGCTCCACTTTCGGACGGCCCTGTTCGAGACGTTCGTTCACCATGCCGACCTCGAGGTTGAGACCGGCGAACATTCCCGAACCCCCTTCCGCAGGCTTGAACGCCATCCACTTGGCGCGGAAACGCGGGCCGGCAAAATAGGTGGTGCCGGACGAGTCGCGCAGGAATGGCAGATACAGCCCGGCCTCGAGCGAATCGGTCACTCCGTAGGACCACTCCATCGTGGTGCGCACGCCGTGGTTCGGCGGAATCTCGCCTGGCCAATCCGGTTCCGAACGACCGTCAAGTGTGGTGTTGAGATGCAGCTCCAGACCGAGCTGGCCCTTCTTGTTGATGCCGTCGTCGTAGATCTGGATCTCGTCGGTCAAGTCGGCGTGGGCGGCTGCGCCCGCGACAGCCAGCGCGAGCGCGCACATGCCGCGTGCAACCACTGGAGGACCCTTGCGAAACGGCATCCGCATCTGCCCGGCTCCGGTTGTCACTCACAAATCCAGCACGAGAATCGGGCTCTTCGCGCGCGAGCAGCATGGCGTGAAGCGGTCGTTGCGCGCGCGCTCCGCGGCGCTGAGCACGCGGTCGCGGTGATCGGGCACGCCGTCGAGCACGCCGGTCAGGCAGGTGCCGCAGACGCCCTGCTCGCACGAGCGCGGCAACACGACGCCGTTGGCCGCGAGCACCTCGAGCACGCTCTTGGCCTTGCCTACGGTATAGCTCTTGCCCGAGCTGGCAAGCTTGACCACGAACCCGGTGTCGTTCGCCGAGCGCACCAGGTCGGCGGAGAAGTATTCGCGATGCAGATGTTCCTCGCGCCAGCCGGCACGCCGCGCGGCGAGCAGCGCCGCATCCATGAAACGCACGGGACCGCAAACGTACAAGTGCGTCCGCGCGCCGGGCCGCGCGAGCACCTCATCGAGATTGGCACGCTGTGCAGGCACGCCTTCGCTGAAATGGAATTGCGCGCGATCGGCAAACGCCGATTGTTCGACACGCTCGACGAATGCCGCATGCGCGCGCGATCGCGCCCAGTAGTGAAGATGGAAGTCGGCGCCGACATTGGCCAGACGCTCGGCCATGCACAGGATCGGGGTGATGCCGATGCCCGCCGCGAGCAGCAGCGACTGTTCGGCGGCGTGCACGAGCGGAAAATGGTTGCGCGGCTCACCGATGCGGATCAGGTCGCCTTCGCCGACTTCGTCGTGCAGCGCGCGCGAGCCACCGCGCGAATCGTTGGTGCGCAACACGCCGATCAGATAGCGATGCGTCTCGCGTGGATCGTTGCACAGCGAATACTGGCGCACGAGGCCGTCGCGCACCTGCACGTCGATGTGCGCACCGGCCGAGAACGCCGGCAACGCCGCGCCGTCGGGATCGGCCAGCTCGAACGTGAAGATGTTCGTCGCCTCGGCCGTCTTGCGTACCACGCGCACGCAGCGCGGCAGGCGCGACGGATCACGTTCCGCACGGCGCAGCCAGCTGCGTATGCCGGTGTACCCAAGCCACGGCACGCCAATCGCGCCGAGCAACAGCAGCAACTGGCCGATCCAGCCACCGACGTAACCCATGTGCGCCGACAGTGTCCAGAAATACAGTTTGTGGCCGAGGCTGGTCTGCGCGTACGGCGTGTAACTCAGCGTGTCGCCACGGAAGGCATCCATCGCCATCAGCGTGCGCGCGTTCGGATGCGGTGCGTCCTTGTCGATCGAATAGATCTCGATCGCATCATCCGCGTGCTGCGGATAGTGGATCAGCACTTCCTTGAACGGCGGCACCGTTGCCTGCACTTTCTGCCAGATCGCCTCCATCGGCAGGCGCGGCGTGCCGGGCGCGACCGCACTCGACGCCGGCAACTGCCGCGGCGGGGTCGAGCCCATCAGCCAGTAGACGCTTTTGCGATACCAGTCGAACGACTGCGGCAAGCCGGTCAACACGCTGAACAGCACGATTGCGGCCACGTAAGGCCCGATCAGCCTGTGCAGGGAAATATCCTTCGCCGCGCCATCCGGCCGCGGCGTGTGCCACGCCAGCGCACGCCGCACGCCGCGCCACGATCCCGGCCACCACAGCAGCAGACCGCCGATCACCAGTACGAGGCCGAGCAGCAATGCGCTCGTGCCGACGATGAGATTGCCGTGGCGCATGAAACGAAAACGATGCAATTGCTCGACGAAGCCGAACGGCCCGCCCCAGCGATGGCGCAACCCGAGCACCACGCCGGTGCAGGGGTTGAGATAGACGAACATTTCGTCGGTAAAACGGAATGCCGTCGCCGGAATGCGCGCGGCGCCGTCCTCGCCCGCGCGAACGCGCACATAGTCGAGCCTGCCCCGCGGATATGCCTTCATGCCATTCGCAGCCAGCGTATCGATCGACACGTGGCTGGCGCAGGCCGGCACGGTATACAGTTCCGGCGCCTGCGGAACTTCCAACTGCTTGCGGAAAACGAGAACGATGCCGGTCAGCGCCATCCACATGACGACCAGGCCGGCGCTGAGGCCGACCCAGCGATGGACGGGACGCAATACGCGGCGCAAGGCAATCATCGCAATGCCGCCGTCAGTGTTGCGTCTTGAGCGCCTTGTCCACGAAGGCGTTGGTGTAGGTCTGCTTCACGTCGACCGTCTTGTACTTTGGATTGGCTTCGGCGAGCACGCGCCATTCGCCCAGCGCGCCGTCCTCGGGCATGCGGCCATCGTTGGCGAACATCGGAATCTGCTCCTTGAGCACCTTGAGGTAGTCATCGCCGTATTGCTTGCGCACGTCGGCCGGAATCTTTTCCATGATCTGCTCCGGCGTATGCGTGTTGATGAACTTGAGCGTGCGCACGAAGGCATTGGCGAGGTGCTGCGCAATCTCCGGCTTTTCCTTGACCTTCGCGCTGGTCATGAAGATCGTGTTCGACGGGAACGGCACGCCGAGCGCCTTGCGCGTGCCTTCGAGCGTGGTCAGGTCGGCGAACAGCGAGGCGCCCTGCTTCTCGTAGAAAAAACCGTCCGGTGTCGGCGCCACGACGAGATCGGCCTTGCCCTCCCGCAACAGCTGCGCATTCGCTTCCTTGCCTTCGGTGCCGGTACGCGCGTACTCGTCTAGCCTGTGGCCGCCGGCAAGCACGAGATAGTTGGCGATCGTGGTCTTCGCCGACCCGGCGCCACCGGAGATGATGCGTGCACCCTTCAGATCGACAGGCGTCTTGTACTTGTCGCGCGACTGATCGGCGACCAGCACACGCATGCCGGGCGTCACCCCGAGCGTGACCACGGCCTCGATGTCCTTGCCTGCCGCGCGCTGCACGACGTTGTGGTGGTAATACGCCATGACCGCATCGACGCGGCCGTCCATGAGCATATCCATGTACGGCTCTTCGTTGCGGATGTTCATCACGGTGACGTCCACGCCCTCGTCGTGGAAATAGCCGAGCTGTTCGGCGATCAACACCGGGAACGAGCGGATCTGGCGCACCTCGTCGACGAGCAGGACGATGCGCTCGCGCGGTGCCGCAGCCGCGGAAGACACCGCCGCGACGCACAGCAAACAGGACAGGAATACCTTCAGGCTCTTCACGCGTCGCCTCCTCGAATTGCGCGGCGAATCTTGGAACACGAACCTGAAAGAAGCATTAAAACCACGCGGCCGGCAATCGCCGGAGGAGAAATGCCGCAATCGCGTCAATCGAGCCCAGCAATCGCGTGCCGCAGCGTCGTCACGATTTGGTCGATGTGCTGCTGCGCGATGACCAGCGGCGGCGACAACACGATGCCGTCGCCGGCCATGCGGATCGCCACGCCCGCATCGAGGCAGGCGCGATGGCAGGCATAGGAACGCGCGCCAGGCTTGCCGGCCACGGGCTCGAAATCGATTGCGGCCATGAGGCCGATGCAGCGGATGTCAGCGACATGCGGCAATCCCTGCAGCGAGTGCACCGCGTCGGCAAACGCCGGCGCGATCGCCGCCGCGCGCCCGAACAGGCCTTCCTGCGCGTACACGTCGAGCGTAGCCAGGCCTGCGGCGCAAGCGAGTGGATGACCGGAATACGTGTAGCCGTGCGGCAATTCGATCGTCGAGAGCGGACCCTGCATCAACGCATCGTGCACGCTGTCACGCACGAGCACGGCACCCATCGGCACGCAGCCATTGGTCAAGCCCTTTGCGCAGGTGATCATGTCGGGCACGACACCGAAGTAGTCCGAGCCGAACGCACGGCCGAGGCGGCCAAAGCCCGTGATCACTTCGTCGAAGATCAACAGGATGCCATACTCGTCGCAGATCTCGCGCAAGCGACGCAGGTAGCCGGCCGGCGGAATCAGCACGCCGGTCGAACCCGCCACCGGTTCGATGATCACTGCGGCAATCGTCGAGGCATCGTGCAACTGCACGAGGCGGACGAGGTCGTCGGCGAGATGCGCGCCCCAGATCGGCTCGCCGCGCATGAACGCGGTTTGCGCACGGTTGTAGGTGTGCGGCAGGTGATCGACGCTGGCGAGTAGATTGCCGAACGGTTTGCGATGGCCAGCATGGCCGCCGACCGAGACGCCGCCGAAGCCGACGCCATGGTAGCCGCGTTCGCGCCCGATCAGGCGCGTGCGCCCGGCCTGGCCCCTAGCGTGATGGTACGCCAGCGCGACCTTGAGCGCGGTGTCGACCGCCTCCGAGCCGGAATTGGTGAAGAACACCTGTTCGATGCCCTGCGGCGCGAGCGCGACGAGGCGTTCGGCGAGTTCGAACGCGCGCGGATGGCCGTATTGAAACGATGGCGCGTAATCGAGCTCGCCCGCCTGCTTCGCAATCGCCTGCGTGATGTGCGGATGCGCGTGGCCGGCGTTGACGCACCAAAGACCCGCCATCGCGTCGAGCACTTTCTCGCCCGACGGCGTGAAGTAATGCATGCCTTCGGCACGATCGAACAGGATCGGATCACGCTTGAAGCGGCGGTTGGACGTGAACGGCATCCAGTAGGCGCGTGTGCCTTCGGCAGCGCAGGCAGTGTCGTCGTTCGTCGAGGGAGTCATCGCAGGTTTCGCCGGCCGGGTCGGGATCGCGGTCGATATGATTGCATTTTTTTGCAGAAAATACAATTTCTGAGCCAACCGACATGGCCAATCCGATCGCCAGGCCCGTCCACGCGGGCGCGCCGCGCGGGATAGACGCGCGGATCGGTTGCCGCAGGTCGGCAGGAATGGTCAGCGAACCGGCGCCTACCCGGCGTCGCGTGCAACAGCCGATGGCGCCTGGCGGCGCCCGATCGACAGTGCGCAGGCGATCTTGAGATGACGCAGCATCAACGCTTCGGCGAAGACGTTGTCGCCCGCCTCGATCGCGGCGATGATCTGCAGCAATCGCTTGCACGACTCGATCACGTTACGGTTCGGACCGGAATAGCTCGAAAATTCCTCGAAGCGGCGCAGTTGATTCTGCTGCTGCATCGCCTGGACGATGAAGCGGTTGCCGGAGAAGCGCATCAGCATTTCGTGAAATGCCGAATTCATTTCGAAAAACGCCGAGGACGTCTGCGCGCGCGGGCTGCGCGCGAGAAAGTCCTCGTAGCGACGCCGTGCCGAAGCAAGCTCCTCGGGCACGATCTTGAATGTCGGCTCCCGCAATGCGGCGCATTCGATGACCATGCGAAAGCGATAGGCCTCGTACAGCGCCTCTTCCGAATCGAGTGCAGGCAGAAACTGCCAGCCATGCCCACGTCGACGCCGGATCAAGCCCTCGCGCGTGAGCCGCAACAGCGCATGCATCAGAACGCTTTTCGGTGCCCCGTAGCGTGCCATCAATTCGGTTTCGGACAGCGCTTTCTGCAGCTTGCCGCCGGCGCGATCGGTGATGATCGAATGATATAGATCGTCGGCGGTCGGATTCGGATTCTCGAGCGCATCCAAACGCATGCGCGGCACGCGCTTGGACACGAACACGCCGGCATTGGCCCGGGCCTCGAGGTAGCCGCGATCCTGCAACATCTTCAATGCCGCGCGCACCGGCGAGCGCGACACGCCGTAACGTTTGGCGAGGACCGCCTCGGTCAGATGCTCGCCGGGTCCGACGCCGCCACCGCGGATCATGTCCATGATCTGATTGGCGATCTCGATTTGCAGCGAACTGGGTTGAGGCGCTTGCTCGTTCCGCATCCCGCGGCATCCTTCGGCTGGTGATCAACTGGCTGTGCGCGAGTATAGCTCGCCCGCTGCCTCGCTCAGGCGGCCGCGCCTTGCAGGAAGGCACGAACGAGAGCCGGTATCTCGTCAATCGTATTGCATTATCCTCTTAATTAATACAATATCAGTTCATCTCCAGATCAATACGATACCGGCCCATCTCCAGTCGGGTTACTTTCCACGGGACATTCTCCAGCGAAACCGCCATGCGTTCTTGCCTGTATTTCCTGCTCTTGCTGTTCCTCTTCGCCGCGACGCCAGCGCGGGCGCTGGACGTGAAACCCGAGGGCACGATCGTCGTCGCGATGAACGCCGACATCCGCACCACCAACCCCGGCGTCAATCGCGACAGCAACACCGATTCGGTCATGATGCACATCGTCGAAGGGCTGGTTGCCTATCGCGAGGACGGCACGGTAGCGCCGCTGCTTGCGCAAAGCATCGACGTTTCCGAAGACGGCAGGACCTACACGTTCCACGTGCGCGACGGGGTGAAGTTCCACAACGGCGCCGCACTGACCGCGAACGACGTGGTCTGGAGCTGGCGCCGCTATCTCGATCCGAAGACGCTGTGGACCTGCCTCGCCGATTTCGATGGCAGCCGCGGCCTCAAGATCGAATCGATCGAGGCCACCGACGCACGCACGGTCGTGTTCAAGCTCAACCGCGCCGCGCCGTTGCTGCTTACGCAAATGGCCGCACTGCATTGCGGCGCAAGTGGCATCATCCACCGCGATTCGGTGAACGCCGACGGCTCGTGGAAAACGCCGATCGGCACGGGTCCGTACATGCTCGATACATGGAAGCGAGGTGAATACATCGAGCTCTCCGCATTCGCCGGCTACGCCTCTCGCGGCGGCCCGCCCGACGGCTACACCGGCGGCAAGATCGCCTACGCGGAAAAGGTCCGCTGGCTGTTCATCCGTGACGACGCCGCTCGCCGCGTCGCACTGATGAAGGGTCAGATCGACGTGCTGCCGAATGTGCAGGTATCGGAATTCGCACAGATCAAGAAGCTGCCGAACATCGTGCTCAAGAGCGCGCTTCTGCTCGGGGTCAATGCCTTGCTGATTCAGACGCGTGATCCGCTGCTGGCGGACGTGAAGTTCCGCCGCGCGCTCGCACTCGCGATCGACACGAACGCGATTGCGGAAATCGCCTCGGGCGGCACGGGCGTTGCGAGCGCATCGTTCGTTCCGGTGCCCAGTCCCTACTATTCCGCCGAGCAGAAGAAGGGCTACGAATTCAATCTCGCCAGGGCAAAGCGGTTACTGGCCGAATCGAGTTACCGGGGCCAGAGGATCAAGCTCACTACCAATCGCCGTTATCCGGACATGTACGACCAGTCGATCATGATCCAGTCGATGGCGCGCGAAGCCGGCATTCATCTCGAACTCGAAGTCACCGAGTGGGCGACCGCGCTCGAGCGCTACCAAAGCGGCAACTATCAGCTCATGTCCTTCGCTTATTCGTCTCGCTCCGATCCTTATCTCAGCTACGAGGCGATGCTCGGCGACAAGAACAAGAGTAGGCGCAAGGTCTGGGACGATCCCCACGCCATTGCCCTGCTCGAAGCCTCCGGCGCGACTGCTGACCGCGCCGAACGCCAGGTGCTGTTCGACAAGATGCACGCGCTGATGCTCGAGGACGTGCCGCTCGTCGTCCTCTACTGCCCGGCCGACGTCGTCGCGATCAAGCGCGACCTCGACGGTTTCCGGCCTTGGGGGGTCGGCCATGAGCGACTGTGGAATGTGCGCCGCGTCGATACGTCGACGGTGGCACGATGGAATTTTTCAGGTTTCTGACAGGAAGCGGTGGCACGCTCACCGCCGCGATCCGCCAAGCAATTCGATTCGGGAGGAAAGCAGAATGAAAACACGTTATCTCGCGACCTGGTGCTGCACACTCGTATTCAGCGCACTATTCGCCGGAAATCCCGCAGTCGCTTCCGACGCCAAGGACGGCACTTCTTCTCCTGCGAAGAAGGAAACGGCCGACAAGAAGGTCGGCAAAGAAGGCGATCTCGACAAGTACATCAATCGCGACTCGGACGACCTCGCTACGAAGATCGACGTGATCACGCACGCCTTGTATGAGGAAGAACAACACGTCCTCACCCTGACCTTTATCCAACAACACGGCGATCGCGTGAAACTGAAGCGCATCGCCTATGCCAGCGCCGACGGCACACTGATTCCGGCCTATGTCTTCACACCGGTCAAACCCGAGTCAGGGAAGAAATACCCGGCCATCGTCATGCTTCACGGCGGCTTCCACGAGCGCTTCGACTGGCGCTGGTTCCAACTCATCGACCTCGCCGTGGCGAAGGGCTACGTCGTGATCTTCCCCGAGTACCGCGGCAGCCGCGGCTATGGCGAGAACCACTACGCCAACAACTACGGTGTCACCGACACGGCCGACGCGCTTGGCGCGGCGCATTACTTCGCCGGACAGGACTATGTGGATGGGGCGCACATCGGCATTCTCGGCCAGAGCCGCGGCGGCATGGTGACCCTGCTCGCGATCGAAAAGGAACCGAAACTGTTCGCCGCGGCGATCGACATCGTCGGCCTGACCGACTTCGTCGCCTACATGGCCTACAAGCCCGAGTACCGCCGCCAGGAGGTGGCCAGGGAAAGCGCCTACTTCAAGGGCAAGCTGCCGAACGAGAATCTGGCCGCGTACATGGACGTGTCGCCAATCAACCACGTCGACCGGATCCAGACGCCGCTGCTCGTGCTCGCCACCAAGGGCGACAAGATCGCGCCGTACGACCTGCACACGGGCCGTCTGCTCGACGTGCTCAAGGCCAAAGGCAAGGTGTTCGAGTCGAAGACCTACGACAACGCCCCGGGCGGACACATCTTCATGGACGGCGACACGCCGGAGCAACGCGACGCGCTGCAACGCTGCTTCGATTTCCTTGGCAAGTACCTCAGGCCTTGAGTCAAACCAACTCCTGGCGCGAGCAAAGCTTGTGGCAGGAGAGTCCATCCCTTTCCGCTTTCATCTCCTCCAGAGAAGAACATGAAGTCCAAGTTGACAAAAGTGCAATTCTTCGCGGCAGCCATCCTGGTGCTTCTGGGCACGCTCACTGCCGCCCGTGCCGCCGACGCCGATCCACGCCTGGGCGGCCCACGCACGCTGCTCATCGCCTATCACACTGCTCCTGCTAACCGCGAGAAGCTGCGCAGCTACATGCTCGCGACTGGCCTCAAGGACTTCACCGCGTGGAAACGCGAGGGCGCGATCGCTGACTACCACGTCTACTTCAACCGCTACATCGATTCCGACAACTGGGACATGTTCGCCATCGTCACGCTCGCCGCGGAAAATGGCACGGCGCGCTGGGCGAAGGTCGAGACCAGCCATCCTGCGGGCCTTGGCCAGAACGCGCTCGAGCTGACCACGGCGATCCACACCACCGTATCGGACCTCATGCGCAGCAAGTCGAAGCCGGCGAAGGACGGCAAGCCGCCGGTTTATCTGATGGTCCCATACGACTATCTCGTCCCGGTGAACGACTACATCAAGTACGTCGACGCCTATGTGCTGGCGCAGACCGACGGCTGGATGCAGGAGGGTGTGCTGTCCGGCTACGGCTTCTACCTCTCGCGTTACCCGGCAGGCCGGCCATGGAGTGCGATGTTCGCTTTTGAATACGTCGATGAAGACGGCCTCGGCGCACGCGACGCGACCGTGGCAAAAGTACGTGAACGGCTGAAGAACAACGCCGATTGGAAAGCCATCGCCGACAACAAGCACAGCGTGCGCAAGGAAATGCAGCCCGTCGTAGCCGATGAATTGATCGCTCACTGACGGAGGCGAAAAGTCGTGACCCAAAGCAATCAGGACTGGATGCAACGCCGTCGCGCCGCCGTTGCCAACGGCGTCAAGCAGACCCACGAGATCTTCGCCGCGCGCGCCGACAACGCCGAACTCTGGGACATCGAGGGCCGCCGCTACATCGACTTCGCCGGCGGCATCGCGGTGCTCAATACCGGCCATTGCCACCCGCAGGTCGTCGCCGCGGTGCAGGAGCAGCTCGCGCGTTTCAGCCACACCTGCTTCCAGATCGTCGCCCACGACAACTATGTCGAGGTCGCCGAAAAGCTCAACGCCCTCGCGCCGGGCGATTTCGCGAAGAAATCCGTGCTGCTGACGACCGGCGCGGAAGCCGTCGAGAACGCGGTCAAGATCGCGCGTGCCGCGACCCGGCGCTCGGCCGTGATCACGTTCACGGGCGGCTACCATGGCCGCACGCTGATGACGTTGGCGATGACCGGCAAGGTCAATCCGTTCAAGCTCGGCTTCGGTCCGTTCCCCGGCGAGGTGTTCCACGCGCGCTTCCCGAACGTGCTGCACGGCGTGTCGATCGACGACGCGAAGGCATCGCTCGAAACGATCTTCATGAACGACGTCGAACCTTCGCGCGTCGCCGCGATCGTGATCGAGCCCGTGCAGGGCGAAGGCGGCTTCTACGTCGCGCCGTTCGAATTCCTGCGCTGGCTGCGTGGCCTGTGCGACAAGCACGGCATCCTGCTGATCGACGACGAGATCCAGACCGGTGCCGGGCGCACCGGCAAATGGTTCGCGATCGAGCATTCCGGCGTCGTACCCGACCTGATCACGACGGCAAAGTCGCTCGCGGGCGGACTTCCGCTGTCCGCCGTGGTCGGCCGCGCCGAAGTGATGGACGCGCCGCTGCCCGGTGGACTCGGTGGCACCTACGCAGGCAGCCCGCTCGCCTGCGCAGCGGCGATCGCGGTGATCCGCACGTTCGAACAGGAGAACCTGCTCGAACGTGGTCGTGTGCTTGGCGAACATCTGATGAAGCGGCTGCATGACTTGCAGCAAGCGGTTCCCGCGATCGCCGAGGTGCGCGGTCTCGGCGCAATGGTCGCGTTCGAGCTGCTCACCGCCGACGGCAAGCCCGACGCCGATCTCGCCACGAAGCTCGTCAAATATTCACTGCAGAACAGCCTGATCCTGCTGGCCTGCGGCATCTACGGCAACGCGATCCGCATCCTCGTGCCGTTGACCGCTTCGACCGAACTCGTCGACACCGGCCTCGACATCATTGCGGACGGACTGCGCGAACTTTCACCGGCGATCGGCAAAGCTGCATGAATCCCAGCGCGGTCGGCAGTCACTGCCGATCGCGTTTTTCACTACGAAACGATCAGCGCTCCACTGTGGGATGCGTCGACGGTTCCCACACGTCGCTCGTCGTCGCCACCAACTCCTTCATGTTCGACCAGGTCCGACGGCCCGGAATGCCGTCGCGCCCAAGCACCACGGCCTGCGCGTAGGCGATCATGCGTTCCTGCATGCGCTGCTGCTCCTCTTCGGGCCAAGTCTCGTACGGATGCGGACCGCGCACGACGACGAGGTCCTTCAGGCCCTTCACCCGATCGTAGGAGTCAATCGTGCCTTCCAATCCGCTGGCGTAGCACCAGAGACCGCGCGCGAAGAACGCACTCGGCCATTTCGAAGTGCCGGCGAGCGTCGCGGAACTTGGAAAGAAAACGATGCTGTGCTCGACCTCGATACCGCCGATGAACAAGCCACGATCGCGCCCGGGGCCGCGACCGTCGTCGACCGCGGTGGTTTCCGCAGGAACGTGACCCGCACCGGCCGAGAATTCGGCAACGAGAATCGCACCCTCAATTGTGCGATCCGCGACCGCAGGCTTGCAGGCAATCGTCGCCTGATCGTAACTGCAGTCCTTGTCGAAGTTCATAGTCATCGCCCACGACGTCGCCATCGTGCCACGCGAATTGCCGAGCAGCAGCACCGGCAAGCCGGCGTCCGGCGTGTCCCCGCGAAGAGCGGTCGCCGCATTGCGCCCCAGACTGATGGTGCCGTTCGGCGCGAGCGCGCGCAGGCCGATGCCCGTGCGCAAACTGGCGACGATGTTCAATAGATCGCGACCCTGCTGCAGTGTATTGGTGTCGCTGAAGCCACCAGAAATGCCGATGCCGCGCCGGTCGAACGCGAGCACGTCGAACCCCGCGCGGTGCAGGCTGTCCTGCACGCGGCGCCATGCGGCCTGGCCTTTCGCGCCCGTGGTCTTGTTCGGGAAGCTGTTGAGGATACTCGCGCCCGTCTTCGCATCGATCGAATACAACACATCGGACGGATCGTCGATTGCGGTGACGCGGTCGCCACCGCCGCCGCTCATCACGATCAGCGCACGCATCTTGCCGCCCTTGCCGTCGTCGATGCCGGCACCGCGGATGTACCAGCCGCGCAGCTTGATGTCGGCGGTCAGATTCCTGTGCAGACGCTCGTATGGTTCCGCGGGCGCGGTGAATTCGACGATATAGGTTTGCGCATCGGCACTGGCGATCGGCTCGTCGTAGGGCGCCGTGGCGAAGAACCCCGGACGGCGGATCGACTTCAAGTCGGTGTCGCCGCCCTTCTCCTCGACCTTGCCGAGCAGGAATCGGTGCCGCGGATCCCTGTCGTTGTATTCCCGATTCGGCGGATGGCGCGCCATGACCTGCTTGTAAACGCGGTCATAGCAACCCTTGTCGGCTTTGCACCGCTGCCAGCGCGCGCGCAGCTTGGCGTCGCTGAATTCGTCAACGTAGAAATCGCCGCGATAGCCCGCCGGCGGATGCGCGGCTGTACTCGTGAACGGGATGCAGGTGCGTGGCCCCGCTGAGGTAGGCAGCAGATAGCCCGGCAGCATCAGATCGCGATCGTAACCCACGCGCGCTTCACACTCGAACGGCGGCACCTGCGGATTTGCCTGCACAGGCACTTCCGTCTTCACCGCGCTCGCAGGTTTGTCCGCGGCCTCCATCTGAGGAGAGTGCAGCAGAAGGATTCCCAACAGACCGAACAAGAAATGTGCAAAACGATGTTTCATTTTGGGCATTCCGATCCGACTAAAGAACCAACGATCCAGAAATTGCACTTTATGGCCACTAAACGCAATTCCTGAGGATTAATGCAATATTCATCCGCCGTGCTCAGCCGCGCAGTGCGCGCGATATTCCTTCCAGGCCCGCCGCCAGCTCGGACGCCGTCGGCCAACCGTAGCCCAGTCTGAAACAAGTATCGGGCATCTCGAACCAGCGCCCAGGACCGACATAGGTGCCGTGGACGTCGAGCAGACGTCGATAGAATGTCTCCGTTCCGCCCGAAGGCGCGTCACGCATGCGCGGGAAGCACACCACGCCGCCCGCCGGCGGAACCCATTCGAGCAGTTCTTCCTTTGCGATCCAGTCAGCGACGAGCTGGCGCCGGCAGCGCATATCGGCAAGCACGGGCGCGAGAATGGTGGCGCGGTTCGCCATGATCTGCTCGCCGATCCACTCGTCGATGACGCTGCCGCAGATGCTGATCTGCTCTTTCGCGGCGAGAAAGGTTTCCTGTAGCTTCGCGTTCGTCGTCACGATCCAGCCGAGGCGGATGCCGGGAACGCCGTATGCCTTCGACAGCGACGCCACGCTGATGACGTTGTCGCCAAGCGAAGCCGCCAGCGGCAGCGCACCGCCGTACGACAGGTCGCGATAGGTTTCGTCAACGAGCAGGACGCAGCCGTTGCGCCGCGCAAGTTCGGCCAGGCCGCGCAACTCGGCCTCGCTGTACATGACGCCGGTCGGGTTGTGCGGACAGGTGACACTGAGCATCTTGGTCGCGGTCGTGAAGCCGGACGCGACGCGATCGAAGTCGATGCGGAAACCATCGTCGAAGCTCAATTCGATATGCGTCGTTGCGCAGCCGATCGCGCGCGGCGTCTCGATGTTCGTCGCGTAATTGGGACGCACGACGATGAGATGATCCCGCGCGCCGAGCAGCGAGGTCGAGATGATGAACAGCGCACCCGCCGCGCCTGTGGTGATCAGAACGTCGTCGGGGCGAATCCCCATTCCCTCCGCCGCAATCAGTGCACGCAGCCGCTCGCGACCGCGGTGCTCGCCGTAGAGCAAAGTCAGATCGGGAATCGTGAGCCCGAGATCCGACAGCTTGCGGTCGGAGACGGAACTCTCCGACAGGTTGTAGCGAATGCGCGAGTAGCCGTATTCCTCCGGCGATTCGACTTCGATGGGCATCCGGACGTAGCGCAAGAGAACCTCCCCCCATGATCGATGCGAAGTTGCGGAACCACTGCTTCCTTGCCGAACCGCTTCGTTCCGTCGAAAATCCATGATTGCATTAATAATCGCAATAATACAATCTATGCGTGGTGGAAACAGAGGCAGCGGGCATCTGGTTTCTCGTGGCTTCGTGTAGCCGGAGCCTTTTGCCACCCTTTCCACTCAAGCTGAAGGTTGTCGTGGGCAACGCTACATGAAAACACTCGCCATGATTCGTCCCCTGCTGGCCGCCGCAGTACTGGCGCCTGCCTTGGTACTGGCCGCGGCACCGGCCGATCTTATCCTGCACAACGGCAAGATCTGGACCGTCGAGGCGAGACCGCCCGTCGCGCAAGCCGTCGCGGTTGCCGGCAACAAGATCGTCAAGGTCGGCAGCGACGCGGAGGTGCTCACGCTGCGCGGCACGAATACGCGCACGATCGACCTCGACGGCCGCCTCGTGCTGCCTGGCTTCAACGATGCGCATACGCATTTCGAGAACGCCGTGGACTGGTATTTCCAGGTGCGCCTGGTCGACGTGAACTCGCCCGAGTTGATGATGCAGCGCCTCGCCGAGGTCGTCGCGCGCGTGCCGCCCGGCATCTGGATCACCGGCGGCGACTGGAGCGATTTCGCCGCCGGCGCGAGGGCGAAGGACGGCAAATCCGGTGACTTCATTTCGTTCGAACCGGACCTTGCCGCGATCGACAAACTGACGCCGAACCATCCCGTGCTGCTGCGCCGCTACGATCGCGCCTGGTTCGCCAACGGCAAGGCGCTGCAACTCGCGCGCCTAACCGCAAAGACGCCCGATCCGCGTAATGGCAGGTATGGTCGCGATCCGAAAACCGGTACGCTGACAGGAATGCTTTACGGCAGCGCCGGCGAGGCGATGGAAAAGCTCATGCCGCCGGCTACACGCGAGCAGAAGCTGATCGGCGCGCGTGGCGTCGAAGCGGAGCTCAACGCCGTCGGCATCACATCGATCGCCGATATCACGCGCGACGACGAAATTTCGCAGCGGCAGATCTACCCGACCTATGTCGAGCGCAGTTATTCCGATCGCAGAATCTTCGAGGATCTGAAGAAGCGCGGCCAGCTCAGTGTGCGTGTCTACGCCTTCCTCCCGCTCGACTACTGGAGCGAACTCTCCGGCATCGGAATTCGCCCTGGCTCGGGCGATGCGCTCGTGCGATACGGTGCGCTCAAGGTGTTCGGCGATGCGGGGCTCATGTTCGAACCGCTCAAGGACACGATGGGGCTGCCCGGCGACTGGGCCTACCGTTTCATGGGCGAGGACAAGGTCGCTGCGGCGATCATCGCCGCCGACCGCGCCGGTTTCGACATCGGCATGCACATCATCGGCGACAAGGCGATCCACAAGCTGGTCGGTTGGTACGCCGACACTATGAAGGCCAACGGCGACCCGCGCAAACCGCGTGACCGCCGCCATCGCCTGATCCATGCCTGGTATCCGGCGCCGGCCGATCTCAAGCGCGCGGGCGAAATGCATTTGATCGCCGACGTCACGCCCGATCACATGATGCGCGATCCCGATCAACTTGAAGCGATTCTCGGCGCGGAGCGTGCGAAGTCGGCATTCGCCTGGCGCACGATGATCGACGATGGCCTGCGCCTCAACATCGTCTCCGACCTGCCCGGCCCATTCAACAAGGCGAGCCTTGCCACTTACGATCCGTTGCTCAACATGTACATGGCGGTGACGCGCAAGGGAGCACCGCACGCGGGCACCGCGCACGGCAACTCAACAAAAGTATTCCATCCGGAACAGGCGATGACGATCGAGGAAGCGATTGCCGCTTACACGATCAATCCCGCATATTCCTCGCACGAAGAAGACATCAAAGGCAGCATCGCACCGGGCAAGCTCGCCGATCTCGTTGTGCTCTCGGACGACGTTCTTTCCGGGCCGCCGGAAAAGCTTCTCGATACGAAAGTCGACTATACGATTTTCGATGGCAAGTTGGTCCACACCAAACCTTGAATCTGGATTTTCGTCATTCCCGCTTTCGCGAGAATGACCCCGAGAGAAATTTTCTGGCGAGGCATCAATACGCCATGCTCACCGATTTCGTTACGAGGAAGGCATCGAGCCCCTCGATTGCTCCCTCGGAACCGTAACCCGACGCCTTGACGCCGCCGAACGGCGTCTCCGGATAAGAGATCTTGCAGGTGTTGACACCGATCATGCCGGCTTCCAGCCCTTCCGACACCGCATGCGCGTTGTGCAGCGAGCGCGTGAAAGCGTATGCCGCGAGGCCGTACGGCACATGGTTCGCGCGCGTCACCGCTTCATCGAGTGTCTTGAACGGCGTCACGCCGATGATCGGGCCGAACGGCTCGTCGTGCATCAGCTTGGCGTCGTCGTCGAGATCGGCGACGACGACCGGCGCGAGGAAAGCGCCGGCCGGATCGCTCATCTGACCGCCATCGAGGACACGCGCGCCGCGCGCCTTGGCGTCATCGAGGAATGCCCGCACGTCGGCGACACGCCGCCGGCGCACGAGCGGACCCATGGCGGTACCCGCGGCAAGGCCGTCGCCGAGTTTCAGCGCGAACGCCGCCCGCGCAAACGCATCGATGAAGGATTCGTATGCTTCCTCCTGGACAAAGAAGCGCGTCGGCGAGATGCAGGTCTGGCCGGCATTGCGGAACTTCGACGCGACCAGCAACGGAATCGCCGTATCGAGATCGGCGTCGTCGAACACGAGCACGGGCGCCTGGCCGCCAAGTTCGAGCGTGAGTTTCTTCGTGTCCTTGGCGGCGAGTTCCGCAAGCAGGCGGCCGACGCGCGTCGAACCGGTCAACGTGATCTTGCGCACCACCTCGCTCGCGATCAGATGTTCGGAGATTGCCGGCGCATCGCCATAAACGACGTTGACCACGCCGGGCGGCATGCCCGCATCGATGAGTGCCTGCGCGAGCAGCAGACAGGTGAGCGGGGTTTCCTCGGCAGGCTTGACGATGAGCGGACAACCGGCAGCCAGCGCGGCGGCGATCTTGTAGCCGGGGTTGCGCGCGGGAAAATTCCACGCGGCAAAGGCGGCGCTGACGCCGACCGGCTCGCGCAGCACCTGTTGCTGCAGATTCGGCCCGCGCGCCGGGACGATGCGGCCGTAGGCACGCACACCCTCCTCGGCAAACCAGTCGTACATGTCCGCGGTGATCTGCACCTCGCTGCGCGCCTCCGCGAGTGGCTTGCCCTCCTCCTGCGTGAGCACGCTGGCGATGATATCGATGCGCTCGCGCATCAGCGCGGCGGCGCGGCGCAGTACCTGGCCACGATTGAACGCGGGTATCGCACGCCAGTGCGGAAACGCTTTCCGTGCCGATTCCAGTGCGTCATCGAGATCGGATTTCGATGCGCCGGCGTAGCGCGCAAGCACGCTGCCATTCGCCGGATTGACGAGTTCGGTGACTGCATTTCCCGTGCCGGTGCGCCAAACGTTGTCGATCAATTGCTTCGGTTGCTTGCAGAGTTCGGGCAAATCATTCATGTCGATTCCTCAATGCGTTTCCGTCGCGTTCGCGACGCAGGCGACGTAATGGTCCGGACCGACGGCAAGCATCACCGGTTCGCCTTCGCTCAGGGCTTGCCCCGACATGCTGCCGTGATTGAAATAGACATGGTCGGCGGGCGGTGGCCGGAGACGGCTCTCGTGCTGCTCGAGGCAATAGCCCACGCCGCCTTCGATGCGACGGATGCGCGGCGTCGCCCGCAGCAGGCGCAGCGTGTAGGGGTGGTGCGCGTCGCCGAAGATCGCATCGCGCGAACCAATTTCGAGAATGCGGCCGCGATAGATCACGGCGACGCGGTCGGCAACCTGCTCGACTACGCCAAGATCGTGGGTGATGAACAGATAGGCGAACCCGAATTTCTTCTGCAGGCTTTCGAGCAACGCGAGCACCTGCTTCTGCACGGTCACGTCGAGCGCCGACACTGCCTCGTCGGCGACGAGGAAGCGCGGACCGGCAACGATCGCGCGCGCGATGCTGACGCGCTGACGTTGACCGCCGGACAGTTCGTGCGGGAACCGCTCGGTGAAATCGCCCGTCAGGCCGACTTCGGCCAGCATCGCGGTCGCGCGTGCGCGGCGCTCGGGCTTTGATAGACCCGCTACATGACGCAGCCCTTCGGCGACGATGTCGACGAGGTGCATGCGCGGGTCGAGCGAGGAATACGGGTCCTGGAACACCATCTGCGACTTGAGCCGATACGCGTCGAGATCGCGTTTGCCGCAGTTGGTGATATCTCGGCCTTCGAAACGGATGCTGCCGCCGCTTTCGCGCACGAGGCGCACGAGCGCGCGCCCGATCGTGGTCTTGCCCGAACCGGATTCGCCGACGACGGCGAGCGTCTCGCCTGCATGCAGATCGAGGTTTACGCTGCGCACGACGCGGAAAGTTTCGCGTTTGCGCCAAAAGGGAGTCGGCTTGTCGAAATCGACGTCGAGACCGCGGATCTCAACCAATGGCGTGCCGCCCGGCGCCGGGAATTTACGTTCGCCACGCGCGGGCAACGAGGCGAGCAGTTTGCGTGTGTAGTCGTGTTGCGGCTCGGCGATTACACGGCGTGTCTCGCCCATCTCCATCGTCTCGCCGCGGCAGAGCACGACGACACGCTGCGCGTAGCGCGCGACCATGCCGAGGTCGTGGCTGACGAGCAGCACCGCCGTGCCCATCTCGCGCGTGAGCTGGGTCATGATGTCCATGACTTCCTTCTGCACGATCGCGTCGAGCGCGGTCGTAGGTTCGTCGGCGATCAGCAGGCGCGGCTGCATCGCCAACGTCGACGCGAGCATGATGCGCTGGCGCATGCCGCCGGAGAACTGGTGCGGATACGCGTTCAGGCAGGCGGCCGGATCGGCGATGCGCACGCGCTCGAGCAGGTCGAGGCAATGCTTGCGCGCCGCGTCGTAGCGCAGGCCGCGATGCAGGCGCAGCGCTTCTGTCATCTGCACGCCGATGCGCAGCGCCGGATTGAGCGAGACCATCGGCTCCTGGAAGACCATGCCAATCGCGTTGCCACGGAGCGCACGCAAGCGTGCGGCAGCGAGATGGGCAAGGTCTTCGCCGCCATAGCGAATCGCCCCGCCCTGCACCGCGACGCCCGGCGGCAGCAGACGCAGTATCGCGCGCGCGATCATCGTCTTGCCGCTGCCCGATTCGCCAACCAGCGCGAGCATCTCGCCGGGCACGATCGAGAAATTCGCGTCGATGACGATGTGCCTGGCTTCACCGTTGGTTTTGCGCAAGCCGATATCGAGATGTTCGACCACGAGCACGGCACCGCTCACCGATTGCGACGAGGGCACGGATAAGGGCATGACTGCGGCAATCATCGCTCAGCCCAGATTCTTCATATACGGATCGAACTCGTCGCGCAACGCATCGCCGAACAGGTTGACGCCGAGCAGCGACAGCGAGATCGCGAGGCCGGGGGCGATCGCGAGCCACGGCGCTTCGCTGACGTAATTGCGACTGTCTGCGAGCATGCCGCCCCAGCTCGACGCAGGAGGTGGCACACCGAGGCCGAGGAACGACAGCGCGCTTTCGGCAAGCAACGCCCAGCCAAAAAGGGCAGTCGCGAGCACGATGATCGGCGCGACCGCGTTCGGCAGCGCATGGCGCAGCATCGTGTAGAGCTCCGCGTTGCCCATGATGCGCGAGGCTTCGACGTACTCCTTCTCGCGCAGACTGAGTACGTTCGCGCGCACGACGCGCGCGACGGCCGGGATGTAAGTCAAGCTCAGCGCGGCGATCACACCCATGCTCGACGCGCCGAACACCGCGATCACGCCGAGCGCCATGATCAACGACGGAAACGCGAGCAGCGCATCGACGAACAGCATCACGATCCGCGACGGCCAGCCGCCGAAATAGCCGGTCAGCGCGCCGATCAAGGCGCCGCTCGCGACGGAGACGAGCACGGTCGAGAAACTGACGAGCACGCTGACGCTCGCGCCATTGAGCAGGCGGCTGAACACGTCGCGCCCCCACTCGTCGGTGCCGAGCCAATGCAATGCGGACGGCGCGACGAGGCGCATGTGCAGGTTGTTGATGATCGGGTCGTATGGCGTGTACATCACACCGAACGCGGCTGCGATGAGCATCACTACGATCAGCGTAGCGCCGATCCTCGCGTTCGGGCGATGGAACAGCCGACGCTTCATGACAATCTCACGCGCGGATCGAACAGCGGATATGACAGATCGATCAGCAGGTTCACACCGACGTAGATGGCGGTGATGAACAGCAGCGCGCCCTGCACGACCGGATAGTCGCGCGCGAAGATGCTGTCGACGAGCAGGCGGCCGATGCCCGGAATCGTGAACACGGTTTCGGTGACGACGGCGCCGCCGAGCAGCGAGCCGAGGGTCAGGCCGATGACGGTCCAGGTCGGCGCGAGCGTGTTCTTCAACGCGTGACGTAGCGCGACGATCGGCTCGGATAGGCCTTTCGCGCGCGCATGCGTGATGTATTCCAGACGCAGCACCTCGATCGTGCTCGCGCGCGCCATGCGCACGATCACGCCAGTCTCGATCAGGGCGAGCGACATGACCGGCATGACGAGATAACTCACCCCCTCACGGAAGTTCCCGAACGGCGAGACATAGCCGACCACGGGAAACAGATCGAGCTTGAGGCCGAAGAACATCAGGAACAGCAGGCCCAGCCAGAAACTCGGGATCGACAGGAATACGATAGCCAGCATCATCAAGCCCGCATCGACCTTCGTGTTCTGTTTCCATGCCGCGAGCATGCCGAGCGGGATCGCGAGCAGCGCGGCGATCGCCACGGCGGGCACGACGATCGAGGCAGTGACCGCAAACGCGTCGAGTAGCATGTCAAGCACGGGACGCTGCTGCACGATCGAGACACCAAGGTCGCCGTGCAACGCACGACCGATCCACATCGCAAATTGCACAACCAAGGGCCGATCGAGGCCGAGTTCGGTGTGCAGCCGCGCGAGCGCCTCGGGATTTTCGAGGTCTCCGAGCATGAGCTGTGCGGGATCGCCTGGAATCAGATGCAGCATCGCGAACACCGCGATCGCGACGATCAGCAGCGTCGGGATCGCGAGCAGGATGCGCTTGGCGACGTAGGTCAGCACAGTGCGCCGAGCTTACAACGTGTATTCGACGAAGTTGCGGCTCAGGTACGGCTGGCGCGCGATCCACATCCTGCGCGCGGCCGTGTCCATGATCGTCGTCGCCACGGTCGCGGAAATGCTTTCGAAGCTCACCTGCTTCGGCGAACGCAGCACGCTGTCGGGCTTGCCGAATTCGTCGAACAGAGCAGCCGTGATGTCGTCAATGCCGATGCTGCCGCGCTTGGCGTGCAGGGCCGCGGCAACACGGCGCTGACGGTAGATCGAATCAGAATTGTTGCGGATGCCGAGATCGGTCAGCTTGACGCGCGCGACCGGGTTGATCCAATGGTTGGCGTGGACGAGCAGGCCGTCTTCGGGAGTCATCCAGAACACTTCGTCGGGCGCGCACTCGAGATCGACTGCTTCACCGTCGGCGTGGCTCAGCATCAGATTGTTCGAACACAGACGTGACTTGCCGAACACCTGCCCCATCGCTCCGGCCAGATTGTGCGCTTCGAGCAGCTTGCGGCGCAGCAGCGCGAGCGGCGCTTCGCCGGGCTCCGCGTAATCGCGTTCGCACATCAAGAAGTTACCGGTGATCGCCACGCCTGCACTGTTGAAACCATGGCGCGCAAGTGCGCCGGCTTCTGCGAAGACGAGGATGTCGGGCGAGTGTTCGTACCGGATGCGCAGCACCACACCCGTGTCGACGCACTCCTCGCGCCAGTCCCAATTGTGCGCGTGGATCAGGCGGCCATCGCGCGCCGCCTCGGGCATGACGATAATGCCGGTACAGCCATCGTCCGGCTCGCACCTGGCCTTCACCTCGGTTTTGCCGAGCGTTTCGTAGCCGAACATCATCTCGGTGCGGCAGTTGATGATGACGATGTCTTCGAGCGCGACATCCGCGCCTTCGGCGATGCCGCGCATTTCCTCCAGATAGGTCGAATCGTAGGCTTCGATCGTCGGCATGAAGCCGCGGGCAAGCCGGTACTGCTCGGCCAGCCCGACGCCGCGACGCTGCATCTGGCCGCGATAGAGGGCGACGCTGCGGGCAATGCGCTCGGGCACGGCCGTGCCATAGGCCTGTCCGCGTGCATGTGGCGTGCCGGCGAGGTCGATCAAGGGAAACGATTCGGGGGGCATGACGATCCTTGAAGGTGTTCGGCTTTGTACAAATACTACTCTGAGTACAATATTTATCTGACAATCTGGTGAATTTGTGTGCAATGCAGCAAAAATATGCTGCAAATAATTGTTTTTTTATAACTGAAAATACAATAGTATCCGATCCAGAACGTGACGTACAGATGACGAAGGCTAATCGCTACCGGGTAGGGCCAGCGAAATTCCGGCGCAGGGACCGCCACTTCCACTTTTCACGATCGGGGAACCACAGATGAAATCGACCAGCTTCAAACTGACCGCACTACCGTTCTGCATCACTCTCGCCTTCGCCTGCATGCAGGCGCGCGCGGACGACGCTGCGATGGCCGATGCACAGAACCAGACCAACGCGGCGAAAGCACCCGCGGACGGTAGCGAACACAAGCTCGAGACGATCAGTGTGACCGCCGACGTCGGCAAGGGCTTCACGACGAAGACCTCGCAGGTCGGCGCGTTCCGCGACCAGAACATCCTCGACGTGCCGCTGTCGATCAACGTGCTGCCGCGCGCCGTGATGGACGCACAGGCCGTAACCAACCTGTACGATGTTCTCAAGAACACCGCTGGCGTGAGCCAGGCGCAGATCAACGACACCGTTTCGCAGAACCTCGCGATTCGTGGCATCTCGATCGACAACCGTACGAGCTACCGCCTCAACGGCTCGCTGCCGGTCAACAACCTCATCGAAATGCCGATGGAGGACAAGGAGCGCGTCGAAGCACTGAAGGGTTCCTCCGCGCTGTACTACGGGTTCACCAGCCCCGCCGGCATCATCAACATGGTGACCAAGCGCGCGCGCGATAGACCGACCGCTGCATTCGACATCACCTACGACGACAACGGCCAGACGGTCGGCCATGTCGATGTCGGCCGCCGCTTCGGCGACAACAACCGCTACGGCCTGCGCGTCAACCTCGCCAGCGGCAAGCTGCATGCTTCCGCCGACAACCAGGACGGCAGCCGCAGCCTGGTCAGCGCCGCCTTCGACTGGCGCGTGACCGAGGCCATCACCTTCAAGCTCGACTACGAGAACTTCCACAAACGTCTCGTCGAGAACTCGGCGATCGCGCTGCTGCCCGCGGTCAACAACACCATCCTGTTGCCACGCATTCCCGATTCGAGCAAGCTGATCTCCGGCCCTTGGGCGAAGAGCAAGGCCGGCTCGGAAAATGTGCTCGGACGCGTCGACTGGATGCTTTCGGACACATGGGCCGCGATATTCGAATGGGGTCGCGCGGAAACTGACCGCGATGCGCGCTCGTTCACTTCGATGCAGAAGTACAACATCAACACGGGTGCCGGCACGCTCAACGAATCGATCGCGCGCGGGCAGCAATACGTCAACAACAACGCGCGCGTCGAGCTTGACGGCCGCGTGCAAACCGGTTTCCTCGATCACGAAGTTTCGTTCGGAGCGATGCAGAACCTGCGCAACCAGAACAATCCGGCCCAGCAGGCTTACAGCATCGCGCAGAACATGTACAACCCGATCCTGCTGCCAGCGGCGTACTACACGATCAAGCCGACGTACCGCCCTCAGGACATCACCGACCGCGGCGCCTACGTGTTCGACCGCGTCCGCTTGGGCAACGATTGGCAGTTTCTCGTCGGTGCGCGCCGCACCAAGTACCGCAACGCCTCCACCGGCTCACCGTTGTACGAAGTCGAGAAGACCTCACCGTCGGTCGGCGCGATCTACAAGTTCCGCGAGAACACGAGCATCTACGCGAACTACATCGAAGGCCTCGAGGAGACCGGCACGGCGCCGATCACGGCCGTGAACAGCGGCGTCGTACTGCCGCCGGCGGTGAGCAAGCAAAAGGAACTGGGCGTGCGCAGCGAAGTGATCGACGGCATCACCGCTTCCGCCTCGCTGTTCGAGATCGAGCGCGGTTCGGCGTATCTCAATACCTCCAACGTCTACGTACTCGACGGTCGCACGCACTATCAAGGTGTTGACCTCTCGGTCAACGGCGAGCTGACGCCGGAATGGTCCGTGTACGCCTCGGCGCTGTTCCTCGACGCCGAATTGCGCAAGGCGCAGAACACGGCGCTGATCGGCAAGACGCCGGAGAACACGCCCGATACCACTGCAAGCCTTTTCGCCGACTATCATCCCGAGGCGCTCCCGGGCTGGAGCTTCAATGCCGGCGTCTACTACATGGCCAAGCGCGCGGTAAACAACCTCAACCAGGCGCACATTCCGGATTACGCGCTGGTCAACGCAGGCGTGCGCTACACGACCAACCTGTTCGACCGTAAAGTTACCTTGCAGCTCAACGTCGAAAACCTCGCCGACAAGAGCTACTGGAGCGCCGTAGGTTCTGGCTATCTCGGCTACGGCAAGCCGCGCACGCTGAAATTCACCGGCCGCGTCGAACTGTGAGCTTTCCCGCCAAAGCGTAGAAGCGCCAGCGCGCGATACGCCACATGGGCAGGGTCCGCCCGCGGCTATGCCGCGGGCCAGGTCAGCGCGACGTGCAAACCGCCCAGCGCTTCGGATCGGCCGAGGGCAATTTCGCCTGCCGTCGCCTCGACCAGATCGCGCACGATCGACAAGCCCAGGCCGTGATGCGCCGTGCCGGATTCGTCGAGGCGGCCGCCGCGCATCAACGCAGTTTCCGCGCTGATGTCGAGACCCTGGCCGTCGTCCTC
This sequence comes from Rudaea sp., assembly GCF_057139185.1. Lineage (NCBI taxonomy): Bacteria > Pseudomonadati > Pseudomonadota > Gammaproteobacteria > Lysobacterales > Rhodanobacteraceae > Rudaea > Rudaea sp. The sequence goes on from NZ_DBNHDN010000045.1 coordinate 90,472, forward strand.
GACGCTGAGTTGCAGTCCGTTCGCGCACGCGCCTGCCACGCGCACGCGACGGCGCGCGAAACGCGCGGCGTTCTCGATCAAGGCACCGAGAATTTCGGTGAGGTCGTCCTCGGCGATCCGTGCTCGCAGGTTTTCGTCGATGTCGACTTCGAACACGATGCGTGCCCCCACGTCGGTGCGTTCGACCACACCGATCACGCGCTCGGCGATGAGTTGCGGTGAAGATTCCTGGGTGGTCGCCGTATCGCGGATCGCGGCGGCGCGCGAGCGCGCGAGTTCGGTTTCGACCGCGGCGGAGGCGGCGGCGATGGCACGGTCGAGGCCGTCCGCTGCTTCGGTTGCGCCGCTGGCGCGCGCGCGCCGGCTCTGCGCGCTCAGTGCAGCCAGTGGCGTCTTCAGCGAGTGGGCGAGATCGGAAGCGCGGCGGCGCGCACGCGTGAGATCGCGTTCGCGCGCTTCGGCAAGATCATTGATCGCGGCGGTCAACGGTGCGATTTCCACCGGGTGCACCGCGCCGAGGCGCGCGGAGGGATCGCGACGCAATGCGGTGAGATCCTCGCGCACGCGGCGCAGCGGACGCAAACCAAGTTGCACCTGCAGCCAGGCCGCGCCGAGCAGTACGGCCCAGAGCACGGCGAGGAACAGCGCCAGTTCGCGTCCGAACTCGCGGCGCACGCTGCTCAACTGCGCCTCATCGACCGCAACCTGCACGAGCACGCCGTCGCCGCTGCGGTCGGGGCGCACACTGCGCTCGATCAGGAACACGCGGCGACCGAACGGGCCCGGCGCATAGCGCGACGCCCAGCGTGCAGAAGCGGTCGCCTGTATGGCGGCGGCAGGCGCCGGCAGCGATTCGTCCCAGAGCGAATGCGAGCGCAGCGCACCCTGCTTCGTCGTCAATTGCCAATAGTAGCCGCTGTCGGGCGTCTCGAAGCGCGAATCGTGCGGTGGATCGTCGGCCACCGGCATGCCGTCGGCGCCGATGCGGAGCTTGGAGACGAGTTCGACCGCATCGTAGGTCAACTCGCGCGCCGCGCGCCGCTCGATGTGGTGGGCAAACAGCATCGACATGACCACCCAGGCCAGCAGCATGGCGACGAACACGGCGATCGCCGCGCCGAAGAGCAGGCGCAGGCGCAGCGAATGCGCCATCAGGACGCGCCCGCGAGCAGGTAGCCGAAGCCGCGGCGTGTCTGCACCACGTCGGCGCCGAACTTGCGCCGCAGGCGCATGACCAGCGCCTCGATCGCGTTGGTGTCGCCTGATTCGGCGACGCCGTACAGATGCTCGGCGAGCTCGCCCGCGGACACGGCGCGATCCGGATGGTGGGCGAGATAGTCGAAGAAGCGAAACTCAAGTGGCGACAACGGCACCGGCTTGCCGTCGAGCGTGGCCGACATGCGTCGGGTGTCGAGCTTGAGTCGCCCGCAGTCGAGCACGGACGTGGTGCGTCCGGCGGCGCGGCGCACGAGCGCGCGTACGCGCACGATCAGCTCGCCCATTTCGAACGGCTTGGCGAGGTAGTCGTCGGCGCCGGTCTCGATGCCCTGCACCTTCTCGGTCCAATCGCCGCGCGCGGACAGGATCAGCACGGGGAAAATGCGTCCGCCCGAACGCCAGCGGCGCAGAACGGAAAGACCGTCGAGGCGCGGCAGGCCGAGATCGAGCACGGCGATTTCATAGTCCTCGACGTCGCCCTTGAACCAGGCCTCCTCGCCGTTCGTGCACAGATCGACGACGAAACCGGCGCTGCGCAACGCATCGGCCACGTCGGCGCCGACGTCGGGATCGTCTTCGACCAGAAGTGCCCGCACTACTCGTCCTCGATTCGGATCACATTGCCGTTGCGCGCGTCGAGCACGATCTCGCGCACGCGGCCGCTCGCGGTCAGCAATTTGACCTTGTAGACCGGACCGCCCTTGAATTCGACCTCGACCACGTCGCCGGCAACCTTGGACTGCGCGACGGCGAGGATTTTCGTCAGCGGCAGGATCTCGCCGCGCTGCATCGCTGCGAAGGCCTCCTGCTGCGCCTGTTTCTTGCGCGCTTTTTCGGCGGCCTTGTCCTGCGCACTCCCGTCCTGAGCATGCGCAACATTCGCGGCGAGGACGATCGCGGAAAGCGAGGCGATGAATGTTCTGCGTGTTTTCATGGCGCGCACCTTGCCAGCGGCATACTGACATTTGCCTGACGCCATCTGCCGGTTTCGCGTCAGGTCGGCTTGTTCAAGATGGCGTCGCCGTCATCGGCCACCACCATATTCGAGGAGTTTAGCCATGCTTACCATCAATACCAAATCCACCGCTTGCGCCGCTCTCGCTTCGCTCGCATTCGTGCTCGGCACCGCCGCCACGGCAGCACCCGCGGGCATGCTGAGCCTGGACGACATCGAAAGCCGCGCCAGCGCCCAAGGCATCCAGGTCAAGGACATCGAAGTCCGGGACCGCCTCGTCGAAGTCGAAGGCCGCGACGCCAGCGCGCAAAAGGTCAAGCTGGTGTACGACCGCAAGACCGGCGAGGTGCTGTCGCGCGAAGTGAAGGTCCAGAAGTCGAAAACCCGGTAGGGTCGCAATCCCCGCCCCCGCGCCGCGAGTATCATCCGAATTCGCGGCGCCTTCCATCCTTGCAATACGCTCTCCAGTCTTCTCTTCCCGCACTCGACCATGAACAAATCGCCCCGCCTCGTTATCATCGTGGTCGCCATCGGCCTGGCCGTCGCCACCGCTTTCGTCTGGAAACAGTTGGCACCAGCCGGCAAGGCCAAATCCGGCGGCAAGCCGCCACCGTTGGTCGGAGTCACCACCTCGCGCACGCTCGACCTGCCCGTGTACTTCGCCGCACAAGGCCACATCGTGCCGCTCAACCAGGTCGATGTCCGGCCGCAGGTGGCTGGCGTGATCCGCACGGTGAACTTCCGCGAAGGCGACGAGGTGAAGCCGGGGCAGCTCCTGTTTGAACTCGACGCCGCCGACGTGGTTGCGCAATTGCGCCGCGCCGAAGCCAACGCCAACCAGATCCGTGCGCAGATGGACGATGCGACACGCGACCTCAACCGCACATTGCAACTGGTCAAGTCGGGATTCATGTCGGCCGCCGTGGTGGACACCGCGCGCAGCAAGGCGGAATCCTTGCAGGCGCAATACAAGGCGGCGCAGGCGGATGTCGACAGCGCACGCGTCCGCGTCGGCTACATGCACATCGTCTCGCCGATCGCCGGCAAGGCCGGCGCACTCGCCGTGCATCCGGGCAGTCTCGCCCAGCCCGGCGATGCCGCGGCACTGGTGAGCATCGTCCAGTTCGATCCGATTTCGGTGGAATTCACCCTGCCGGAGCGCAATCTGGCCGCGGTGCGCGACGCGCACGCCGCCGGCACTACGCAGGTCAGCATCGATCTCGACGACGGCACAAAACGCACGGGTCAGCTCAGTTTCATCGACAACCGCGTCAACGCAAGCACCGGCACGATCGGCCTCAAGGCAACGTTCGAGAATGCGGACCGTCATCTGTGGCCCGGCGCATACGCCCGGGTCGCGCTGAATGCCGGCATCAGCAAAGGCTCTGTCGTATTGCCGCCGCAGGCGGTGCTCGAAGGGCCCGAAGGCCATTTCGTCTTCCAGGTCGGCGCCGACAACAAGGTTGCCGTGCATCCGGTCAACCTGCTGCGCATCCAGGACAACAACGCCGTCATCGAAGGACTGGACAACGGCGCCACGGTCGTGGTCGAAGGCGCGCGCAGCCTGCGCGACGGTATCGCGGTGACGATCGACAAATCCCCGGCCGCGGCGACAGCGGCCAACGCCAACGGAGCCGCCAAATGAACCTCGCCGGCCTTGCCCTGTCGCGCCCCATCGCGACGACGATGCTGTGGCTCGCGGTTGTCGTCGCCGGCGTGGTCTGCTGGCTGAAGCTGCCGATCTCGGCGCTGCCGCAGGTCGAAACACCGGTGATCGAGGTAACCGCCAAGCTGCCAGGCGCCAGTCCGGAGAACATGTCGACCTCGGTGGCGACGCCGCTGGAAAAGGAGTTCTCCACGATCCCCGGCCTGATCGGCTCTACCTCCGAGAGCATCCAGGGCGAAACCAGCATCCAGCTCGAGTTCGACATCGGCCGCGACATCGACGCGGCCGCGGTCGACGTGCAGGCCGCGCTGTTCCGCATGGGGCGTCAGCTGCCCGCGGAAATGCCGAGCCCCCCGACCTACAGCAAGATCAATCCAGGCGATGCACCGATCTTGCTGATCGGGCTGAATTCGTCCACGCTGCCGCTCAGCGACCTCAACGCCTACGTCGAGAATCTCGTCGTGCCGACGCTGTCGACGATCAACGGCGTCGCCCAGATCGTGGTCAAGGGCGGCAAGCGCTTCGCCGTGCGCGCGGAGATCGACCCCGAGCGCCTCGCCTCACTCGACCTCTCGCTGATCGACGTCGGCAACGCGCTGAAGACCGCGAACTCGGTCACCCCGCTCGGCCAGCTCGACAACTCGCGCCAGATGCTCTCGTTGCAGATGCCGAAGGGTTTGATGAAGGCCGCGGATTTCGCCAATGTCGTCGTCGCCATGCGCAGCGGCCAGACCATCCGCCTGGGCGATCTCGGCCGCGTCTACGACAGCATCGAGAACACGCAGAAGAACAGCGAAATCAATGGCACCGATTCGATTCTGCTGCAGATCCAGCGCCAGCCCGGCGCCAATGTCGTCGAAACGATCGATGCGATCCGCGCGGCGCTGCCGCAACTGCGCTCGGAACTGCCCGGCTCGGTGCGCGTCCGCCTGATGGGCGACCGCTCGCAATCGATCCGCGACGCGATCCACGACGTCAACGTGACTCTGATGCTGACCATCGCGCTCGTCATCATGGTGATCCTGTTGTTCCTGCGCCGCGCCAGCGCCGCGCTGGTGCCATCGATCAGCCTGCCGATCTCGCTGTTCGCGACGTTCGGCCTGATGTACTGGGCTGGCCTGAGCCTCGACAACATCTCGCTGATGGGCTTGACCGTCGCCGTCGGCCTCGTCGTCGACGACGCCATCGTCGTGCTTGAGAACATCATGCGCTACATGGAGGAGGGTCTGTCGCCGCGCGAAGCTGCGCTACGCGGTGCGCGCGAGGTCGGCTTTACCGTCTTGTCGATCTCCATCTCGCTGGTCGCGGTGTTCATCCCGTTGTTCCTCACCCACGAATTGAGCGGCGCGCTGTTCCGCGAGTTCGCCATCGTCGTCTCGCTGGCCATTCTCGTCTCTGCCGCCGTGTCGCTGACCCTGATTCCCGTGCTCGTGCCGATGCTGATCAAGAAAGCGCCGGCGCACGATGAAGCGCGCGGCTGGAACCACGCCTTCGAGGCCGGTTTCGCACGCGCGCTCGAAAGCTACCGCAGCACGCTCGAATGGGCGCTCGCCCATCGCAACGTGGTGCTGCTCGGCGGCACCGCGACCGTCGCCCTCACCGCGATCCTGTACGTCGCCGCGCCCAAGGGCTTGTTTCCGCAGGAGGACACCGGCCAGATCTCGGTCAAGATCAAGACCGGCGAAGACATGTCCTACGAGGGCCGCGTCGACGTCATGCACAAGGTCCAGGCCGGCCTGCTTGCCGATCCCGCGATCGTCACCGTTGCCTCCAAGGTCGACCACGACACAACCGCGCTGACGATCGATCTCAAACCGCGCGGCCAGCGCCCGCCGATGCCCGCGGTCCTCGACGCACTGCGTGCAGAGACCGCGCGCCTTCCCGGAGTCAGCGTGAGCTTCAGCCCCGTGCAGAACCTCAAGGTCGGCTCGAGCACTTCGGACAGCGCCTTCCAGTACACATTGCAATCGGTCGGCGGTGACGATCTCGAACAGTGGTCGAAGAAATTGCTCGCCGAACTGTCGAAGTCACCCGTGTTTGCACAGATCGATACCGACTACGAAACCAACGGCCTCGAAGCGCACATCGACATCGATCGCGACAAGGCCGCGCAGCTCGGCGTCGACATGGCGAGCCTGCGCACCACGCTCAACGCGGCTTTCGGCACGCGCCAGGTGTCCACCATCTACGCGCCGGACGCGGCTTACCAGGTCATCATGGAACTGAAGGACCAATCGCGCCGCGACGAGACCGACATCTCGCGCATCCGCGTGCGCGGCAGCAACGGTGCGCTGATCCCGCTCGACGCCTTCGCCCGCGTCACGCGCGGTAATGGCACGACGGTGGTAGCACACAAGGCGCAGCTGCCGGCGATCAGCTATTCGTTCGAACTCGCCAACGGCAAGTCGCTGTCGGACGCCGCCGACGCGATCGCCGCCGCACGCTCGGCAATCAATCTGCCGCAGACGATCTTCGGCAGCTTCGGCGGTCAAGCCGGTCTGTTCGAAAAGTCGCGCACCAGCCAGCTCTGGCTGATCGCGATCGCATTGGCCACGATCTATCTCGTCCTCGGCGTGCTGTACGAGAGCTGGATCCACCCGTTGACGATCCTGCTCGGCCTGCCCTCGGCTGCGGTCGGCGGCCTGCTTGCGCTGCGCCTGCTCGGCATGGAACTGAGTTTCATCGCGATGATCGGCATGCTGCTCTTGATCGGCGTGGTCAAGAAGAATGCGATCATGATGATCGACTTCGCCCTGGAGGCGCAGCGCATGCAAGGGCTGCCACCTGGACAGGCAATCCGGCAGGCCTGCCTGCTGCGCTTCCGTCCGATCACGATGACCACGCTCTGCGCACTCGCCGGCGCGCTGCCGATCGCACTCGGCTTCGGCGCCGGCGCCGAACTGCGCCAGCCACTCGGCGTCGTCATCGTCGGCGGCCTGTTGTTCTCGCAATTCATCACGCTCTACATCACTCCGGTACTGTACCTGTGGTTCGACGGGATGACCTCTCGATCGCGCGTGGATTCCTCGTCCGCATCCACCCAGGCCGCTTGAACCGGCGATCGCTCGCAATCCCGCCGCGACAACGGTGGAAATGGACGATTCAGGACATTCCTGCCACACCGCGGCAGAAACGGCGAAACGTTCCCTTTCCTTCACGAACGGGCGTCTGTGCCCGGAAACCACAGCTCCAACCTCCCCTAAGGATTGACCTGCCCGGCGATTCTCGTACCAACCGAAAGTTGCGAAGATGGCTCCCGCCAACGAAGCGAGGAGTCGATGCGGAAGGCACGATTCACTGAAGATCAGATGGTCAAGATTCTGCGCGAGACGGACAAGACGCCGGTCGCACAGGCGGCCGAGCAGTACGGAATCAGCGAGCAGACGTTGTACGTGTGGCGCAAACCCTATGGCAAGCTGGAAGCTGCCGACGTCAAGGAACTGCGCACTCTGCCGCAAGAGAACGCCCGATTGAAGAAGCTGCTGGCCGAACGGGACTTGGCCATCGAGGTGATGAAAGAGATCAGCGCAAAAAATGGCGAGTGCGCCCGCCCGCCGGCGACAGGTGAAGTAGGCGCAAGGGCGTGGCCTGTAGGGTCGAAGTACGTGCGCGCTGATGCAGGTTTCGCTATCGACGCTGAGCTACAAAGCGCTGCATCTGGTGAAGGACGCACCGATGATTGCAGTGATGCGCGAGTAGTCGACGCAGTATCCGCGCTTTGGTCATCGGCGCATTGGTGTATACGTGGAATGCGCCGATCACCTGACGAGTTAGGATGGTGGGCGCCGTCATTGGGCCAAGTCTGACATTATCGACGACGGTTTCCTTTAACTCTTTCGTACTATTGGCATGCACCGCTGTTCCGGTACGACCCGGACGCGAACCCTGTCGTCGATTCCGTCCGATCGCGTTGCCCCGGTTTCCGTCCGCCTCGCGGGCGGGCGGAAGCCGTGGCCAACCGCAGCGAAGATCCGCGATTCAGAACGTGACGAGCAGCGCGACGCGAAAGCGGTCGAGCCAGTCGCGCGGGTCGAACGCCGGCGTGTCATAGGCGTTCTTCGGTTTGTAGTGCGCCCACGTCGCGTTGATCGAGGTCCCCGGATAGATGACGTAGTCGGCGCTGAGCATATGCTGGCGGTAGTTCGTTGCGAGACTCGTGTTGTCCTGCGAGAACGCGGAGAGCACTGCATCGGTCTCGGCGACGGCGTAGCCGTAGCCGACACGCCAGTCGCCGACTTTGCTCGCGCGGCCGAGCAGCACGTCGAGACCATAGCCGGTATCCGCATCGGTTGCCGCGCCGAAGTTGTGCACGTAGTCGCCGACGATGCGCAACGGCCAGCGCTCGCCGAAACCGCTGTAGCTCGCGCCGACGATCAGATCGCCGAGATGAAATTGCGAGAGATAGCTGCCGTTCGGCTTGCGCAGGTTGGTGCGGAAATCGCCCGCATCCGCGCCGGCGGTGCTGCCGAGCGAGTAGTGGTAATACGCGGCGGCGGTGTCGAATTTCCACGGACCCAGCGTGGGCGATTCGTAGACGAACTGGGCGCCGGCCATCGTGCTGTCGGGACCGGCCGCTTGTTCATCGATCACGAAGTAGAGCGCGTTCGCCTTGAACGCGCTGCCGTCGGCCAATGGCAGCTTGTAGTTCGCGCTGATGCCCTGCGGAGTGACGTCGCCGTCCCACACCAGTTCGGTGCGCACGAACGGCTGCGGAATCTTGCCGCCGTAGAACTGGGTGCTGCCGTAGTCGAGTTTGGCGTAGGCCAGGTCGAGGCTGGTCTGGAACTTGTTGTCGAAGTTCGAAAGCTGTACGTCGACGCTGTTCGGATCGTTGTAGTCGCCCGTCACGATGCGCGTGCCGACGCTGACGACGTCGTTCACGGCATAGGTGATACCGAGCCGGCCGCGCACCTGTCCACTGTGCCGGTCCGGCGCGTGATCGTTGGAACTGTCACGCTGCGCGCGCACGCGCAGGTCGCCGGCGATGGCGAACCGTGATGGCGGCGCACTCTGCTGCGGTGCCGGGACGGGTGGAGGCGCAGCGCTTGCCGCGTCGCGCGCGATCGGGTTGATGTCCTTCATCGGATCGGGACCCGGACCGCTCGCCGGCGGCGGCGCGATGCCGACCGACGCTTCGAGCGCGCGAATGCTCGCCTCGGTACGCGTCTGCAGCTCTGCGATGCGCGCCTGTTCCGCGCGCAGCGCTTCGATCTGCCGGCGCACCTCGGCAGCGTCGACTTGCGCAGGCGCAGGCGCCGGTGCAGGCGCGTGCGCCGGCGCCTGCGCGCCGGCTGCGCCGCCGGCGGCGAGCGCAAGCACCGATGCGGTCAGGCCAAGGATGAATTGCGATTGTGCGGGACGGCGAACGCGTGACAAACGCGCGCCGCCTGCATCTTGCGATGTGACGTACATGTGTCTCTCTCCATTTGTTCAGAACTGCGACCCGGTGATTCGGAAAACGGCGCGACGGTGTCGATGCCGAAGCCCGCGGGCGAAGATGCCGGCCCGACGCTGACATCGCCCTGACGCGGCGCGGTTCGGGGCGGTTTTCTCCCTTAATTTTTTTTCAGGAACGCTTCAGGCTGGCGTCAGCTTGCGCGCCTACATTCGCGGCGAACGGACGCAACGATCCGGCGCGGAACGCGCACACGACAAACAACGACAGGGTCCGAATTCGGGGACCTACATTGGGAGGATTGATGTTCGTCAGAACGAGTTTGGCCTCGGCCGTTGCGGCCGGTTTGTCACTGCTTCTCTCACAAGCGGTCCTCGCGCACGACGCGAGCCCCGATACTTCCACTGCGGACGCCGTCGCCAGCAGCGATGCGGCCACTGGCGCAGACAAGGACGAGAAGAAGGAAGAACGCGAGCTGGAGACCGTCCAGGTGACCGGGCGCTTCATCTCCAAGGGCGCACACAGCGCGATGAAGCAGGATCTCGATGTGCGCGACACGCCGTACTCGACCGCCGACTATTCGCAGGCGTTCATGAAGGCGATCCAGACGACCAACCTGACCGACCTCTACCAGTACATGACCGGCATATCGCGCGGCGGCGTGACCGGCTACGACATCTCGATCCGCGGCTTCAAGACCACGCAGGCCGACCAGGGCGCGATCCTCGTCGACGGCCTGCCCGGCCTGGCCGGCCGCTTCGGCTCACCGCCGACGGTGATGGCGCAGAACATCGAGGTGGTCAAGGGTCCGGCCTCGGTGCTGTACGGTGAAGCGCAACCGGGCGGTTTCGTCAACATCGTTACCAAGAAGCCGGAAGAAAAAACCGCAGGCAGTCTCGACCTCACGGCCAAGACCTATGACGGCTACGGCATCGGGCTCGGCGACCACATGAGCTACGTCGGCGACCTCGACCTCACCGGCCCGATCGACAAGGACCACAACCTGCTCTATCGCTTCGTCGCGGAGCTCTCCGACAACAACACGTTCCGCAACGACTGGGAGCATGCGCGCTACATCGCGCCGAGCATCACCTGGCGCATCAACGACGGCACCACGCTGCGTCTCTCCGGGGAATATCGCCGGCGCAACAACGCCTACGACTACTACCTTGCCGCACCGAACAAGGACGCGAGGCTGATTGCACCGATCACGACGAAGTACCAGGAACCCGGCGACCTGCAGCAGGAAGGCGGTCGTTCGGCGACCGCTGCGCTCGAACACGATTTCGAGAACGGCGGCGTGTTCAACTTCTCCGTGCGTCACGTACGCGGCTGGGATACCGCCCAAGGTTACGACACCGTCGCGGTGCTGAAGGACCTCGTCACGCTGCAACGTCGCGCACGCGGGCAGAACAATCACCGCAGCTACGACTATTTCGATACGAACTACACGCAAACGATACAGACCGGGCCCATCGAGCACAAAATCCTCGCCGGCGTCGGCGGCGGCACCAATCGCACCGACTTCCTGCGCTTGCAGTTCTACAATGGCCCGACCTCGGGCCCAACCTCGATCCCGGGGCCGAAGTCGATCAACGTCAGCGTCTACAATCCGGTATACGGCGTGTCGCCGCCGCTGTCGGCTTTCCCGCCCGGCCCGCTCAACGACCGCGTGACGACCGAGAGCAACGCCGGCGCCTACGTCTCCGACGTGATGACGCTGTCGGAACACTGGAAAGCCAGTTTCGGCCTGCGCTACACGAAGGACCATACGTATCAGACCGAGCACGTCTACCCGCCGTTCACGAGCAGCGCCAAGTCTTCGGATGACGTGCTGCCAACCGCCGGCATTCTCTATCAACCAAACGAGGACTGGACGTACTACTACAGCTATTCGACCTCGTTCATCGCGCCCTCGCCGACCGCGCAGGCCGCCGACGGCAGCAACCCGTTCCAGCCGACCACGTCCCATCAGAATGAAGCCGGCATCAAGGCCAGCCTGCTCGATGGCCGCGTCACGTCGACGGTCGCCCTGTTCGATATCCAGAAGACCAACACCCTTGCCGTCGCCGCCTGCAACGCCGGCGTGCCCGGCACCTGTTCGGTGCAGGTCGGCGGCGAGCGCTCGAAGGGCTACGAGTGGGAAGTCGACGCCCAGCCGCTGGAAAACTGGCATGTCCTGTTCGGTTTCGCTCATGCCAACGCGAAGGTGGCCAAGTCGAACGGCAACTCGACCACACCGATCGCCGACACGCGCCTGACCAATGCGCCGCTCAACAGCGCGCACATCTGGTCGCGCTACGACTTCGCCGAAGGCCCGCTGAAGAACTTCGGCATCGGTCTCGGCGTGACCTATTCCTCCGAGATTCGCGGCAGCCAGCCGACGCCGGCCGACCAGCGCGTGCTGATCCTGCCGGGCCACGTCGTCACCGACCTGGCCTTCTACTATCTGGCGATGGACAAGTTCCCGGTCACGCTGAAGATCGGCAACCTGTTCGACAAGACCTATTACGAAGGCGTCAACTCCACGTTGAACGAGGTCGGCATCGTGCCGGGTTCGCCACGCTATGTTCAGGTCTCCGTGAAGGTTCCTTTCCTGTGAACAACTGCCATCGTTCGCTCCCGCGCAGTTTCGCCCGCTGCGTGCTCGCCGCCGCCCTGATCGCAGCCGCTATCGGCACGGCTTCGGCGGCCGAGACAACTGCCGCCACCGCGGCCGTCTCGCTGCCGGCGACGCCGACCCAATACGTCGAATGGGTGGGCCCGCCGCGCGCGGCAACCAAACCGCAGACCGAAGCGGAAGTCGAGGCCGGCAAGAAGAACGGCCGCACCCTGCCCGAACTGGAGTTGCTGCAGCCGACGCTGGATCCGGCGCTGCCCGCCTACCAGCCGCGTCGCGACATCAAGCTCGCTGGCACGTTCAAAGGCGCCGCATCGGACGTGTTGCCCGGCCTCGCCAACGCCTGGTTCGCCGCGTTCCGGAAAATCTACCCGAACGTGAACCTCAGCGTGGCACCGCCTTACGCGGGCAGTCTCGGCGCGAAAGAGCTGGTCAAGCAGAACATCGACTTCGTCTTCGTCTCGCGCGAGCTCAAGCCCGACGACGTGACCGAGTTCCAGGCGAAGTTCGGCTATCTGCCGACCAGCGTGCCGATCAGCGGCGGCAGCTACCGCCACTTCGGCTTCCTCGACGCGGTCGGCTTCTTCGTCAGCCGCGACAATCCACTCGACCAGATCAGCTTCGCCCAGCTCGACGCGATCTTCTCGAGCACGCACCATCGCGGCGGCAAGCCGATCACGACCTGGGGCCAACTCGGCCTGACCGGCGAATGGGCGGACAAGCCGATCCACGCTTACGCGCTCAAGCCATGGAACGGTTTCGAGGAATTCGTGCGCCAACGCGTGCTCAGCAGCGACGGCAAACGCGGCGAATGGAATGAGGCTGCCCACTACGACAAACTCGTCTTCCCGATGGCCAAGCACGCCGCCGAGGACCGCTATGCGATCGGCTACACCGGCGTCGCCTACGTCGATGCGCCGGTGAAGATGCTCGCGATCGGCGAGAACGATGCTGGTCCGTTCTATTCGCCGACCTACGAGAACGTCGCACGCGCAACCTATCCGCTGTCACGATTGATCTACTTCAACGTCAACAAGGCTCCCGGCAAGCCGTTGAATCCGGTCCTCGCCGAATTCCTGCGCTTCGTGCTGAGCCGCGAAGGCCAGCAGCTCGTACGCGACCAGGCGCTGTACATGCCGTTGCGTGCCGGCCAAGTCGCCAGCGCGCGTGCCCTGATCGAAAAGTGATTCGCTTCTTCAGCCTCGTTCCATCCGTTCAACTGGAGGTTTCCCTGATATGAAAACGAAATTCAATACGCGCCGCGTCAAGGCGCTCGCTCTCGCCGCCGCCTGCACCGCCGCGCTCGCGGCCGTCTTCTCGCCATCCGCGTTCGCGCTCAAGTACGCGGCGGTCGAGCACCATCTCAAGGTCGATCCGGCGATGCCGACGTGGACTCCCGCCCAAGTGGCTACCGTGCCGGAGGAAGAACTCGCTCTCGTCGGCGCCGACGTGATGGACGAATTGTGCCTGGGCTGGGCGAAGATCTTCCGCAAGGCCTATCCGCACCTTTCCGTGGTCCTCGACCTGCGCGCCTCGGGCGCCGGCGCCCCCGGCCTGATCGCCGGCGCGAAAGCGCCCGATTCCGTGATTGCGCCGGTCGGCCGCGAAATGCTCCCCGCCGAAGAGAAAGCGTTCGTCGACAAATTCGGCTACGAGCCGTTCCGCATCAAGGTCGCGACGGGCAGCCTCGGCTCGCTCGGCAAGACCGCGACCTCGATCATGCTGGTCGACAAGGACAATCCGATCAAAGGTCTTTCGTTGGCGCAGCTCGACGCGATGTATTCGACCACGCGCAAACGCGGCGATGCCGACATCAAGACCTGGGGCGACCTCGGCCTGACCGGCAAGTGGGCGACGCTGCCCGTGCACAAATATGGCTTGAAGGCGCCAAACGGCATTGAGTGGTTCTTCAAGATCAACGTCATGGACATGGGCGACTACAAGAACGACATCGAGTTCGTCAAGGGCAAGGGCTTCACCCACGCCTTCAACGTCGCCGCCGAAGACATGGCGAAGAATCCGGGCGGCATCACTTACGCCATGCTTGCGAACGTCGAGCCGAACGTCAAGGTCGTGCCGCTCTCGGTCAAGGACGGCGGCCCGTACATCGCGCCGACTTTGGAGACCGTGTACGACCACAGCTATCCGCTGAGCCGCTTCGTCTACATCTACGTCAACCGCAAGCCGGGCACGCCGCTCGAGCCGAAGGTCAAGGAATTCCTCAAGATGGTGCTGAGTAAGCAGGGTCAGGAAGTGGTCGCCCAGGAAGGGGTATACATTCCGCTGCAACCCAAGGTAGTGAAGGAAGAGTTGGCCAAGCTCGAATGATCCGCCCGGGCGGCGCGGAACCGACAAAAAAATGCCAGTCATGACCAGCGTCTCGCGCCGCGCCTTCCTCGCCACCTGCATGGGTACCGCTGCTTGCCTGCGCGCCCGTGCCGGGCATGCGGAACCGCCGCTGCCGACCTACGCGGCGGCGGCGATGACCGCGGGCCGGCTGCGTTTCAGCGGAGCCGACACGATGCACGATCTCGTTGCCGCCTGGGCGCGCGGATTCAACCGCTTCCAGCCGCGTGTCGGGATCGACAACGCCGCGACGAAACTGTCCGCGGAAGGCTTCGATGCGCTGCTCGACGGCCGTGCCGACGTCGTCACGTTCGTGCGTGAGCCGTTCCCCAGCGAACTCGATGCGTTCGCGCGCAAGTTCGGCTACGCGCCGACGCTGGTCAATGTCGCCGGCGGCAGCTACGCGACCAAGAGCGGCACGCATGCACTCGCGATTTTCGTCAACTCGGCCAACCCGATCGCGCGCATCAGCCTCGACGAGCTCGATGCGATCTATTCGAAGGACCGGCGCCGCGGCGGCAAGGCCATCCTGACCTGGGGCCAGCTCGGTATCGGCGGCGACTGGGAGTCGCGTCCGATTCACGTCTACGGCATGCCGCACCTGCGCGAAAGCGGCAACCCGCCGGGCATCGTCAATTTCTTCCAGCAGCGCGTACTGCGCGGCGGCGAGTTCCGCGAGGACATCCGCGAGCAGGCCGACCGGCCCGGCGAAACCGCCCTGGACGCGATCGTGCGCCGCGTCGCCGAAGACTCGCGTGGCATCGGCTACAGCGGCTTCGCCTATGCGGCGCCCGGGACGAAGACACTGGCACTCGCGGAAGCACTGCATGGACATGGACCGTACTTCGCCGGCACTCCGGACGAAGTCGCGCACCGCGACTATCCGCTGTCGCGACAGATATATCTCGGAATCAACCGCGTGCCGGGCAAGCCGCTGCAACCCGCGCTGCGCGAATTCCTGCTTTTCGTCCTCAGTCGGCAAGGCCAGTTGATCGCAGCCAACGATCGCATGCGCTTCCTGCCGCTGACTCCCGCGCAAACGTGGGCGTCGCGCAACGCGCTGCTCGGCGCAGGCGGATGAAACGGCACGCGCGTCGATCGCCGTACCGCGGCATCGCGTTGGCATTGTCGCTGGTCACGGCAGCCGGCGCGCCATGCGCCGACGTCGATCCCGCCCTGCCGCGATACGTTGCGGCGGTCGCGCCCGTGCCGCGCGATGCTGCCTGGCTGACGGCGGACGGCGCGATTCGCATCGTCGGCTACAACGACATGCACGACATGTTCGACGCCTTCGTCGCGCGCTACACCGCCGCCTATCCGGGCACCACGTTCCGCCTTGAACTGACTGGAACGCGCGCCGCGCCGCCCGCGCTCGCCGCCGGCACGAGCGCACTCGCGCCGATGGGCGCCGAATTCACCCCGGACCAGCTCGCCGGCTATCGCCGCGCCGCGCGCGCGGCGGACCCGATCGAATTCCGCATCGCGCATGCCTCGCTTGATCCCCGCGCGCTGAGCGGCCCGCTCGCGGTGTTCGTGCACGCCGACAATCCGCTGCGTTCGCTCACGTTCGCGCAACTCGCACTCGTCTTTACCGGCAAAGCGGCCCGCTGGCGCGATCTCGGCATCCGGGGCGCCCTGGCCGAACAGCCGATCCACCGGTACGCGCTCGAACCCGACACGCCACTTGCGCTTTCGTTCTACGGGCGCGTGCTCGGCGCGACCGCGCCGACTCACCCCGACGCGCAGTTCCACCAGTCGAGCGACGTGATCCGGCATGTCGGCGCGGATCCCGGGGGAATCGGCTTCGGCGCGGCGATGCGCGGCACCGAACAGGTGCACGCAGTCGCGCTTTCAGCCGAACCCGGCGCGCCGGCGGCAATGCCGACCGAGGCCGACATCCGCGCCGGCCGCTATCCGCTGGACCGCTGGCTGTTGATCTATGCACGCCCGCCGCTGACCCCGTTTGCGCGCGAGTTCCTCCGCCTCGTGTTGTCGCGCGACGGCCAGCAACTCGTCGCCGCCACGCCGCAGCGCTACCTGCCGCTGTCCGCCGAGGAAGCCGCTCGCGAACGCGAAAAGCTGCACTGATCCCTTGCAATATGATCGCGCGCCGGGACCGCCAAGCGTCAGACGGCCCCCGGCCGACCGACAAATACACGCGTGCGATACGACACGCTGACCTTGCCGTCGCACGCGTGGCTGGTGAAAAGTTGCGCCAGCTTGCGCACGGCGCATTCGCCTTGCGGCGTGCCGCGGGCGGGCATCGCCGAACGCGACAGCGCGAGACTGATCAAGCCGTCGCGATCGAGTTCCTGTGCATGCCCCAGGTCGAACTGGCGGTAACCGGTCGCATCGAAGAATGCCGGCACTCGTGACAGGTCCTGGCGGCGGTCGAGCATGGCCTGCCGGCCGCCGCCGAATTCACCGAGCAATTCATTCAGCGCCTTCTGCAACGGGTCGGTCAGCGGCCGCGTATTCCAGACGAGAACTACGCGGCCGTCGGGCTTGAGAACCCGCAGCCACTCGCGCCGCACCGCCTCGATGTCGAACCAGTGGAAGGCCTGCGCAGCAGTGATCACGTCGACCGATGCGTCGCCGAGCGTGGTCGCCTCGGCACTCGCCGCGATGCTGCGGTACTTGCGGTACTTGCCCAGCGCCGCATCGGCTGCGGCGAGCATCTCCGCGTTCGGTTCGATCGCGATGACGCTGTAGCCACGGTAGAGCAGTTGCCCGGTGAACAGCCCCGTGCCGGCCGCGACATCGGCAATCTGTGCGGCCGGAAACAGGATGCGGTGTTCGCGCATGCGCTCGAACAGCGCTGCCGGATAGCGCGGCCGCGCGGCGGCATAGTCGGCCGCCTTGGTCGAAAAGGCCCCCGTCGCACCGTCGATCGGCCCGAATTGCGCCACGAGCGCGTCGAGATCGGGCCCGGATCGCGTGTTCATCCCGGCACTCTTGCCCGATGTTGATCGTCTGCGCCCATCAGTCTCAACTGAAGTGCGCCAGCGCGATCAGACTCAGCGTTACCGTGATCGCGCCGCCGATGCGCGTGGCGATCTGCGCGAATGGCATCAGCACCATGCGGTTGGCCGCGGTAAGGATGGCGATGTCGCCGGTGCCACCCTGGCCACTGTGGCAGGCGTTCACGATTGCGGTCTCGATCGGATACATCTTGATCCAGCGCCCGACGTAGTAGCCGGTGGCCATCAGCGACAGCACGGTGACGACGATGGTGATCAGGTTGGCGATGTGGAAAGCGGCCATGAGCTTGTCCCACGGCGTCATCGCCACACCGACCGCGAACAGCAGCGGATAGGTCACGCCGACCGAGAAGAACTTGTAGACCGCGTATGCGCCCTGGCGCAACTGCGGCGAAATCATGTGCGCGAGCTTGGCTGCCACGGCCGCGAACAGCATCGTGACCGGCGCGGGGAATCCCAACAGCTTGTAGCCCATGAGGCCGATCATGTAGAGCGTGATCGCCGTCAGCGCCGCGGCGGCGATGTGGGAAACGTCGACGTGCTGGCCGACTTCCTCTTCGCTGGCCTCCATTTCGTCGTGCTCACCGGGCTGCAGGCGACCCTCGCCGGTCAGGTGCGGATATTTCTTGCCGAGTGCGTTGAGCGCGCCCGCGGCAAGGATCGCGGTGAGGCTGCCAAGCATGACGATCGGCAGCACTTCGGCGAACAGGTCGCCCTGCTTCTGGTGCAGGATGTCGGCATAGCCCATCGACAGCGGAATCGCGCCCTCGCCGACCCCGCCGGCCATGATCGGCACGACGATGAAGAAGAACGTGTGATGGGCGCCGAGACCGAGCAGCGTGCCAACCAGCGTTCCGACGATGGCCGCAACCACCGATCCGGCGGCGAGCGGCACGAAGATCTTGAGGAAGCCCTTGATGAGCACGCCGCGATCCATGCTCATGATGCTGCCGACGATGATCGCGGCGATGAACAGGTAGAGGAAGTTCGTCGACTTGGTGAAATCGGTGACGTTCTTGACCACGACGTCGGGAATGAGTTTGTAGAACACCAGCGCCGACGGGATGAATGTGGCGAAGATCGCCGCCGCGCCGATGTTCTTGATCACCGGAATGCGCTTGCCGACCTCGGCGCAGGCGAAACCACCCACGGCGAGGACGGCAATGCTCACATTGATTTCGGCGGGCAGCGCGCCGAGATGAACAAATCCCGCGATCAGCGCCAGCAGTACGACGAAGACCGGCACCGGCACCACGCCGACGCGAAGTTCCATGAGCCGCCACCATGCGTTCGGCCAGAACGGTTCGGCGGCGATGGCCGCTGGTTTGTTGACGGGGGATACATTCGACATGGTTCGGGTCCTTGTTTGCGACTTTCGTGGTTCGGCGTGCTGAAAACCGCGATCAACGCGCGTAGGTGAGCACGGTGAACGTGTTGTCATAGTAGGTGTTCGGATAGAACGTGGTCACCGCCGTGTTGATCTTCTTCGCCGGATCGGCCACGCCTTCGGCCGTTACCGTGTACACCTTCTTGGTCTTCGGATCGAGCGCCATCGTGCGCGCGTACGGCCGCGTGGTTGCCGCCTCGACGAGCTTGTAGCTGTCAGGGGTTTCCTGCCTGTAGATCACCAGGTTCGCGTCGACCCCGTTCGAGGTGTAGATCTCGCGCGTGGCCGGGTCGAAAACGACGCCGTCGACACCGTGGCCGATCGGCAGCGTGGTGACCACCTTGCCGCTGCCCGCGTCGAGCACCGCGAGCACGGGCTTCTCGCTGCGGCAGCCGACGAACACACGCTTGCTCGCCGGATCGTAGTCGAGGCCGGTCGGCTGCACGCAACCGTCCGTCGGGTACTCGGCGAGCATTTTGCGCTGCGCGACGTCGACCTTGATGACCTTGTTCTTGTCGCGCAGGGCGACGAACATGTTGCCCTCGCCGTCCGGCGCCGAGCCGTCGATCTTGTTGGCGTCGACAGGCAGCGTGCCGGCGACGGTGCCGGTCTTCGCGTCCATGAACGCGAGCGCGTGGCTGTCACCCATCGTGAACACGAGCTGTTTGGACTTCGGATCGTAGAACACCGAATCGGAGTCCTTGCCGAACGGCACGCGCTTGATCGTCTTCAGCGTCGACAGTTTGAACATCGTCGAGCTGCCGTCCTCGTTCGCCGTGTAACCGAGATCGAATTCGGGCACGAGGCGGATCGCACCGGCGCCTTCGGAATCCTCGAGCGTCTTGACGACCTGCTTCTTCGCCAAGTCGAACACCGCGGCGCCGTCGTCGCGCCGGCCGATGAACAGGTACGGGCGCGTCGCGTCAAGCGCCACGTAGTCCCAGTCGGGCGACTTGCCCTTGAGCACCGTCGTCGACTCGAGGTGGTAGAACTTCGTCGCTGGTGCATCCGCGGCAAAGCTCGACGCGGACATCGCCAGTGCGGCCAGGACGACGCAAGTAAGGGCACGGGTAACTGTGGACGATTTCATCTCTTGGACTCCGTTTGGTTTTTTACTGTGGTTGCGATCAGGTTGCCGATACGGACGGGGTTCGAGGCGACGATCGGATGGTCCGCCTGGTCGGCGTCGCGTGGACCTCGGTATGGGCCACTCGCGGATACGCGGCCGCAGTCCGATCCATCAATGGTTGGGCATGGATTTCGTTCGGAGCGTCGGCAGTATGAACCGCGGCGGCACCGGCAAGCGCAGTGAGCAGTGTTGCGATACGGATCACTTCTTCCTCCCGGTGCCGGCTTGGCCGGCTTTATTGATAGTCCGTCCCGTTCCGTTCCCCGATGATCGAAAACCCATCCCATGGCGTAGCGTGACGCGTACCGTAGCCGGACTACCTTTCGGCACCCTGAAACTGCCATTAAAGAGAATTCAGACTGATGCTGCGGCACGGGCGGCATCTACGAATGCGCTCCCATTTTTCCTGCGGCTGTGGTCGGCGAAGATGCGCGCGCGCCGGTTCGTGATCGAGTCCGGCATGCTGGAAGAACAATCGTCATCGCTGCCCGGCAGGCCGCCGCGTACCTCTAAGGAAAGCCATTCACAGCCTACCTGAGGACGTCGAAACTCAGCAGTTCCGCCTTGCCGGCGCTGCGGCCGGGCGAAGCGGCGACGTACAGTCGGTGCAGTTCCGGCACGAGGATGCCGGTCGTTGCACCCGGCGCCGAAGCGACCGGCGGAAGCTCTTCGTAGTGGTCGCGATCCTTCTCGGCGAACACGCCGATGTAACCCTCCCCGCCGAGCGCATACACGCGCCGGTTGACTTTGTCGAACAACACCTGGTTGCAGGTCGCGGGGGCCTTGAAGCTGGCGACGGTAGCGCCGGTGTCCGCGTCGAGCACGAACAGCCGGCTCGGCGCGCGCGTGGCGACGAACAGGCGGCGCGTCGCCTCGTCGAATGCGAGCGGTACGTTCCTGCGCGCTTCCGCGATCGGCCAGGTGGCGATGATGCTGCGCGTATTCTTGTCGACCACGGCCATTTCATTTTTGCCGGTCACGTTGACGTAGACCCGATCACCGTGTTCCTCGAGCACCAGCGCGCCGACGCGATCGGCGGCGAATTTCAGCTCGCCGTAGTTCCTGCCGGTATACGGATCGATCTCGACCAGCCAGGAATTGGGCTGGTGCATGTTGTACCCGCCGGCGACGAGGTACAGACGTTTGCGCGTGGCGTCGTAGCCCATCCATTCGGCGCCACTGGTATGCCGGAACGAACCGATGATCTGGTAGCTCGCTCCATCGATCACCTTGGTCGCGCCGTCCGAGCCGGTCTGGGTGACGATGAGCCTGTCCGCGTCCGCCAGATAAAGCAAGCCGTGCGGCGCACCGACTCCGGCAATGCTGCGAATATGCTTGCCCGAACCGAGCTCGAACACTTCGAGGGTATCGTGATCCTGCGCCGCGAGGAACAGGCGGTTGCCCTTGAGATCGACCGCGAAATGCTCGAAGTTGCCCGTATAGCCCGGCAGCTCGATCCGGTTCAGGGCTTCGAGCGCATGCGTCGGCTCCGCCGTTGCCGCGGACATCATCACGGTGGCGGGCGATTGCCCTGCCAGGACAACGGCCAGGGTGGCGAGCAGGGACCGCAATGACAGACGCATCGACATGATTCCGCTTCTTGTTGTCCTGAAACCGTTTTCACCTTCCAGCAGCCGACTGCAGTCTGACCGTAGCAGCTCAACCTTTCGCCGCCCTGAAGCGATTCTTAAAAACAATTCAGATTGGTGTTGCAGCGCAGATGGCGTTCGCGCACGCAGTCTGATCTATTTGTTGCGGACATTCGCGACGCGGCATCCACCCATGAAAATCCTGATCGTCGAAGATCAACAGCGCCTCGGCGAATTCCTCAGGCAGGGGCTGACCGAGCGCGCATACACGGTAAACTGGGTGCGTACCTGCGCGGACGCGCGCGACGCGCTGTGCGAAACCAAATACGACGTGATCGTGCTCGATCTCGGTTTGCCCGATGGCGATGGCCTTACCCTGCTGCGTGAGTGGCGGCAGAGCGGCTTCGTCGAGCCAGTGCTGATCCTCAGCGCGCGCGATACGGTCGACGACCGCATCGCCGGCCTCGATCACGGCGCCGACGACTACCTGCAGAAGCCCTTCAGCTTCGAGGAATTGCTGGCGCGCGTGCGCGCCCTGATCCGCCGCCAGGGCGCGGTGAAGCAAACCATGCTCGAACATCGCGGCATTCGGCTCGACCTGCTCAACCACACGGTCCACATCAACACCAGCGCCGTCGAGCTGACCAGCCGCGAGTTCGCCCTGCTCGAAATCTTCATGCACAACCCGGGCCGCACGCTCACGCGCACGCTGATCTCGGAAAAAATCTGGGCGTCGCACTATGACATCGACACCAACCTGCTCGACGTCTACATGAGTCGTCTGCGCGGCAAGCTCGAGCCGGCTTTCGACAAGCCGCTGTTCAAGACCGTGCGCGGCGTCGGCTACCAGATGATCTGAGCGCGGCACGATGCTGATGCGCCACTCGTTCGGCTTTCGCCTCGCGGCCTGGTACGCCCTCGCCGCGACGGTTACGCTCGCCTGCCTGTTCGTCATCGGCCACGAGTTGCTGTACACGCGCCTGATGCACGGCCTCGACCTGCTCAACAACTCGGAGGCGCGCCAGCTGAGGACGCGCCTCGGCCCCGACTACGCCAATCTCGATCTGGAGGCGATCGACCAGCGCATCCGCGAAGTGACCGAGTCCGCCTCGGTGTTGTTCTACGTCAACGTGCACAACACCGCGAACAACATCATGTTCTATTCGCACAATCTCAACGGCGTGACGATTCCCGACGTCAAGGGTGAGCACCGCTATGACGCCGTGATACCGGGCGTGGGGCCGGTACGCGTGGCCGAATACGTCCACGACGGCCTCGACATCGTCGTCGCCACGTCGTCCGCCCAGGCCAACGCCACCATGCGCGACTACGTAGTCGTGTGCACCGCGCTGCTCGTCGCGATGCTGCTGGCCAGCATCGGCATCGGCTATGGTCTCAGCCGGCTTGCGCTGCGGCCGGTGCGCATGATTGCCGAGACCGCGCGCCTCATCGGCTCCGACAATCTCGGCGAGCGCATGCCTGTGGCCGAGGTGCGCGACGAAATCTCCGATCTCGCGCGCCTGCTCAACGAGATGTTCGACCGCCTCGAAACCTCGTTCAACCAGATCCGCCGCTTCACCGCCGAAGCCTCGCATGAGCTGAAGACACCGCTGTCGCTCGTGCGCCTGCACGCCGAGAAGCTGGTCATCGAAGGCAAGTTCGTGCCGGCGCAGGAGGAGGCGCTGCACATCCTGCTCGAAGAAGTGAACTACCTCGACCGCATCATCGACCGCCTGCTGTTCCTCTCGCGGGTCGATGCCAAGGTCACGCGTCTGGACCCCGTCGCGCAGGATCCGGGCCCGTTCCTGCGCGGCTTCGCACCCGATGCCGGCGCACTGGTCGAAGACCGTGGTCTGCATTTCCGTTTCGCCCACTCCGGCAACGGTACGGCCCGCTTTGACGCGAAATGGATCCGCCAGGTACTGCTCAATCTGGTCAGCAACGCGATCAAGGCATCTCCGGCCAATGGCGAGGTCCGGCTCGCGTCGGACCTGGACGACGACACCTGGCGCGTCGCCGTCGAGGACGACGGTCGCGGCCTGCCGTCGACGGAACTCGAGCACATCTTCGAGCGCTTCGTGCGCGTGCCGGGCACCGGCTACGACGACGGCAAGAGCAGCGGCCTGGGCCTGAGCATCTGTCGCAGCATTCTCGACCTGCACGGCGGCCGCATCCATGCCGAGAACATCGCGCCCAACGGCGGGCTCAGGGTGGTCTTCGAGATCCCCGGCTGACTTCCGCCGTCGGCAGCTCATCCAGGCCGTAGCGACTACGCGCGCGGCGTCGCTCCGGTCTGTTCCAGCCACAGGCGACGCAGTTGGCGCGCCGAACCCAACCCGGCCATCGTCGCCGCCGATTCGACGCTGACGCCGGTAGCAAGCGCCTGCCTGGCCAGCGCATAGCGCAAGCGCACGTGGTAGTCGCGCACCGACATGCCGGTGGCCTCGCGGAAATGCCGGGTCAGGGTGCGCACGCTGACGTGGGCGCGCGCGGCCAGACGCGGCAGCGGCCAGCGCTCGTGCGCGGCACGCGCAAGCGCGTCCTGTGCGCGATGAATACCGGCGTCCATGTGATTGCGCCCTTCCAGCCATGGCGACAATGCGGCATCTTCGGGCCCACGGCGCAGATAGACGACCATGTGCCGCGCGACTTCGACCGAAAGCTGCGGGCTGGCGAGTTCGGCGATCAGGTGCAGGGCGAGATCGATACCCGCGGTGATGCCGGCGCTCGTGTAGCAGCCGCGATCTTCGACGAACACGCGGCTGTCGAGCACTTGCGCCCGCGGCGCCTCGCGACGCAACGCTTCGATCTCGAGGTGATGCGAGGTGCAACGGCGTCCGTCGAGCAGACCCGCGCGCGCGGCGAACAGCGCGCCGGCACAGACGCAGGCGAAGCGCCGCGGCGTGCCGCCGACTTCGCGCAGCCAGCGCACCAGCGCGCGCCCCGGCTTGGAGGCGAGCGCCGCCTCGTCGTTCGTGGAGCCACAGACGATCAGCAGGTCCTCTGGCCACAGCGCGGCGGGCAGCGGCTCGACGCGCCCGAGCACCACGCCGAGCGAGGTGCTGGCTGCCGCTTCGGCCGCAGCCACGCGCACGCGAAACGCACCGCCGCGCGCCGCAGCGATGCGGAATGCCTCGGCCGGCCCGGCGAAGTCGAGCAGAACCAGATCGGGCGGCAGGACGAACCAGACGTCGATCGGCTCCACGTCGCGTGCGTCACTCGTGCGCAAGCGCTTCCTCCACGCGCGCGATGCGTGCGAAGCGCCCGCGCAGCACCAGTTCGGTGCGCTCGCGGATGTCCTGCACACTGAAGGTCTTGCCGCTGCGTGGATCGGTCATCGGGAAGGTCAAGGTCGCGTCACCGACGAAATCCACCTCGTAGCCGAGATCGGATGCGACGCGCGCGGTCGTCTCGCAGCACTGCTCGGTGCGGATGCCGGCCACGATCAGGCGGCGGATTCCGCGCCTGCGCAGCCAGTGGTCGAGCCCGGTGTCGGTGAACGCATTGTGCACGTGCTTGACGAACTCGACCGCGTGCGTTGCCGGCATCCACGGCAGCGGCTTGACCAGGCCGCTGGCGTGCGCGAACGGGCCATCGCCGTCCTCGTGCAGGATGCGCACGACCGGCCAACCCTTCGTCGTCGCGCCATCGATCAGCTTGACGATGTTCGCGCGGAATGCCGGCACGTCGTCCTCGCGCCAGTAGTCGCGCGCGGGAAAGGACTGCTGCACATCGATGCTCAGCACGGCGGTGTCGATTTCGCCCATGGTAAACTCCTTGCAGTTTCGTGAGGCCTTCATCGTGCGCCACTCGCGTCGCGCGAACGAGCCGCGTTCGAGACGAGTATGGGACAAATCGGGCCAACTCTCCACGGCCACAAAAGACACCACAACCGGACAGACCGCGCATGCTCACTCCGCCCATCGACCTTGCGAAATGGATTGCCGCGCATCGCGACGAGCTCAAGCCGCCGATTGGCAACAAATGCATCGTCGACGGCGACTTTATCGTCATGATCGTCGGCGGCCCGAACGCGCGCAGCGACTACCACTGGGACGAAGGCCCCGAATTTTTTTACCAGATCGAAGGCGAGATGCTGCTCAAGGTGCAGGACGACGGCCGTGCGCGCGACATCCCGATCCGCGCCGGCGAAATGTTCTACCTGCCGCCGCGCGTGCCGCACTCGCCGCAACGCATGGCCGGCGGCATCGGCCTCGTCATCGAACGCAAGCGCCTGGCGCACGAACGGGACGGCCTGCTCTGGTACTGCGCGGACTGCAACCACAAGCTCTACGAAGAATACTTCCACCTGCACGACATCGAGAAAGACTTCCCGCGTGTATTCGAGCGCTACTATCGCTCGCTCGAGGCGCGCACCTGCAAGGCCTGCGGGCAAGTTGCCGCAGTGCCGGAGAAATATCGGCCAGCCTGAGCGGCGCAACGAGGAAAGCTCCGCCCCGGCGAGGAAGCCCCGGCGAACGAAGGGAAGTGATCGTCGCTCTTGGCATGGCAACGCTATTTGCCGGACGCCCTGACCGGAATGGGCACGCCGCATACGTCGATGTGGCCCAACGGCACCTTGTAGAATTCGTCGATGCGGTTGCGCCGCGATTCGATCAACGCGGCGAACGTCGGCGTGTCGGTGCGCATGATTTCGAGGTTCGTGCGCTCGGCCGCGGGCACATCGGCGGCCAGGCGTACGCGCTCGATCTTCACGCGCTGCTCGGGCTTGTCGTAGAAGCCCATGTTTGCACCGCCGCGCGGCAAGCTGGACAGCAACTCCATGCCCTGCACGACGCGCCCGACCGCGGTGATGTTGCGCTCCAGCCAGCGCGGCGCCTGACCGATCACGGCGTACATCTCCGCGCCGCTGCCCGAATCGGCATCGAGATCGCGGCCGACGCCGACCGTGCCGTAGCAGTGCGCGAGCCAGGCCTGCCCGAGCGCGGGGTCGCGCGCGCTCGGAAAGTCACCGGAAAACCCGGACTGCGCCGCCCAGCCGTCGACATCGGGCAGACGCACGAACGGCAGCTTGTCGCCTGGCGACACCGAGAATTCTGCCTTGATCGCGCGCCTGGCGGTCTTGATCGGCCGCGGCTGGTTCGCCTCGCCGCGGCGCGCATCCGCGTACGGATCTCCCCATTGCGCGACGTAGTTGTCCTGCACGCGCACGATGGCGAGGCCGTCGAAGTACCCTTCCCTGACCAGCGCCTTGATGTTGGCGATGTGGTTTGGCGCAAACGCGGGCGCAAGCTCGATGACGACGCGCCCGGCCTTGAGATCGAGATACAGCGTGTTGGCCGGATCGAGCGCGTGCCAGTCGGAGGGCTTCGCCGCCTTGACGACATCGGCCATCGTCGGTGGTCTCGCCGCCCCGCCATCGGCTGCGAATGCCGCGCCCGTCGTCATGCAGGTCAATGCCGCAAAGCACGCAGCGCCGAGACGGCGGAATTCCACTTCCATCGCAGTTCCCCATTTCGTTGGATTGGATGCTACTTGTTCGACTCGCGCGTCTCGGCCGCGAGTACGCCAAGCCGTACCATGCGATCGACCTGGACACCGTCGCGGCTGATCGTCAAGGTCACGCGCCTGCCCATGTTCGTACGCAGCATCTGGCGAAAATCGTTGAGGTCGCGCACGGCGGTGCCGTTGAGCTTGAGCACGAAGTCACCGTTGCGCAGATTCGCTGCCGCGGCTGGCGTGCCGTCAATCACCTTGCCGATTTCTACGCCGCCGCCGACTCCGAGCTTGTGCTTCTCGTCCGCGGTCAGGTTGCGGAACTGCGCGCCGAACGGCAGCTTGAAGCGCACGTAGTAGGTCGCGACAAGCGCGGCGGGCTCCGGCCCGGTCGGCATGGCGCAAGCGGCGGTCATCTCCGCGGCGAGCTTCGCCGAAGCCTTTGCCTCCGCCGGCAGGACATAGACGAGTACCTTTTCCGCGCCGTGCGATTGCGCCATGCGCAGGACCCAGTCGCGCGCGGCTGCATCGGCGTCGCGATGGCAACCCGTGCCGATGCGTACGAGGCTCTTCGCGTTCATCCTGCCCTGATCCGCGGCAATGTCGATGCCGTCGGCGATCTCCGGCGTCTGTGTCGGCGGCACGACACGCAGTTCGGCGACGACGTCGGCACCACGTTCGGGCGCGACGATGTAGCGGCCGGGTTCGACCACGACCTGCTCCGGCACGCCCCCCGGCGCTTCGCGCTCGGGCGCGCGCCGGAACCAGGCGCAGCCTCCGAGCAGCGATGCGGCGAGCACGAAAACCGCGAAGCGGCGGGATTCCACGATGGACAGAATGCGCATACGCGGCGATAGTAACGCTTTGCAAGTTAAAGATGCGCTGCGCGAGTTTCCCGATCGTGCGCGTCGGTGTCGGCCCGTCGCTGCGCGAGCGCACCCTTGCCTGCTTCGGTCGGGTTCGCGCCCGCATCCGATGCGCGCATGCCGCCGAACCGCACAGGACTTTTGTTTCGACCACACTTGAAACCACCATGTCGTCGCCCGTTCCCGCTGCCGCATTTCCCGATTCGAAACGCACCTTGCGCATCGCGCAGTTCCAGATCCACTTCTGCGTGCTGCTGTGGGGATTCACCGCCATCCTCGGCAAACTTATTTCGCTGCCCGCGCTCGCCCTTGTGCGCTGGCGCATGCTGATTGTCACCCTTGCGCTGCTGCTCGCGCCGAAGGTCTGGCGCGGTTTGCGCGCGATATCACCACGCCTGCTGCTGGCCTATGCCGTGGTCGGCCTGTTCGTCGCGCTGCACTGGCTCGCGTTCTACGCCTCGATCAAACTCGCCAACGCCTCGGTCGCCGCGACCTGCATCGCGATCACGCCGGTGTTCCTCGCCGTGCTCGAACCGTGGCTGGCGCGCCGGAAGTTCCGCTGGCACGAGTTGTGGATCGGCGTCGGCGTGGTGCCCGGGGTCGCGCTCGTCGTCGGCGGCATTCCGGGCGAGATGCGCCTGGGCGTGCTCGTCGGCGTGGTCTCGGCGTTCTTCTGCGCGGTGTTCGGCGCGCTGAACAAGCGCCTGGTCGATCGCGCCGATCCGTTCACGGTAACCGCAATCGAGCTTGGCACCGGCGGACTCGTCATGTGGCTGATCGCATCGGTGATTCCGCACGAAGGCAGCGTGCTCGACCTGCCGAACCTGCACGATTCGTTCTTCCTTCTCGTGCTCGCGATCGCCTGCACGCTGGTGCCGTTCACATTGTCACTGGTTGCGTTGCGCCACCTGTCGGCGTTTGCGGTGGAACTCGCGGTCAACCTCGAACCGGTCTACGCGATCCTGCTTGCGATTCCGCTGTTCGGCGAGCAGCGCGATCTCGATGTCACGTTCTATCTCGGCGTCGCCATCATCATCGGTGCGGTTTTCGTGCATCCGATGCTCGAGCGGCGCCGGCCGCACCGGGTCGAGACCAATGTCGCCGGAGCGGTCGATTGACCTTGCGTGGCGAGTGCCGCCACAGGTGACGCCCTGTTGATTCCCGCATTCACGAACGAATGCGGGAATGCTGTCCGAATTCGAAAGCAAGAGCCGGAGTGCTTGCGATCATGAGTACCCCCAAACTGCGTTCATCTCCACGCAAACCGAAAGGAACGCAGATGAACGCGATGCAGAAATGCACTGCCCTCGCCACGATCGAAACCGATCCACGCTGGGCTTCCATCGTGGCGAGGGACGCCGCGGTCGACGGCCGTTTCTACTATTCGGTAAAGACCACCGGCGTCTATTGCCGCCCATCCTGCGGCGCGCGCCTGCCCCGGCCGGAAAACATCGCGTTTCACCCGACCCGCGCTGCCGCCGAAAAAGCCGGTTACCGGCCATGCAAGCGCTGCAAACCGGAGCAGCCTTCGCTCGCCGAGCAGCACGCCAGCGTGGTCCTGGCCGCCTGCCGCTGGATCGAGGACGCCGAGGAAACACCGCGCCTGGAAACGATCGCGGCACAGGCCGGCATGAGCTCCTATCACTTCCATCGCGTGTTCAAGGCGATCACCGGCGTGACGCCAAAGGCGTATGCGACCGCGCACCGCGCCAATCGCGTACGCGAGAAGCTGAGCCGTGGCCAGCGCGTGACCGACGCGATCTTCGATGCCGGCTACCACTCGAACGCGCGCTTCTATGAACAGTCGAACGCGCTGCTCGGCATGACCCCGAGCGACTGGCGCCGCGGTGGCGCGAAGACCGAAATCCGCTTCGCGATCGGCCAATGTTCGCTCGGTGCCATTCTCGTCGCATGCAGCGCCAAGGGCATCTGTGCCATCCTGTTTGGCGAGGATCCGGATCGGCTCGCACGCGACCTGCAGGACCAGTTCGCGAACGCGCAACTGATCGGCGACGACGCGGAGTTTGCCCGGCTCGTCGCCCGTGTCGTCGGTTTCGTCGAAATGCCGCAGGCCGGGCTGGACCTGCCGCTCGACGTGCGCGGCACGGCATTCCAGCAGCGCGTCTGGGATGCGTTGCGCCGGATTCCCGCGGGCACGACCGCCAGCTACCGCGAGATCGCCGAGCGCATCGGGGCACCAAAGGCGGTGCGCGCGGTGGCGCAAGCCTGCGCGAGCAACAAGATCGCCGTGGCAATTCCCTGCCACCGCGTCGTGCGCAACGACGGCGCGCTGTCGGGTTACCGCTGGGGCGTCGAACGCAAACGCGCGCTGCTCGAGCGCGAGACGGCGGCCTGACGCGGCAGCGTCGAAACGTGCTAACGACCCACCGGCGGACGCGGAAGGAGGCCGCGCGGCTGTGGCGAACAGTCCGGCGACAGATAATTGCCCAACGCCTCGCTGTCGTGCGCGAACGCGACCGAGGTCACGCCACCGGCACGCGTGAGGGTCAATGCGTAGACGCTGTCGTAGTCGTCACTCGGCCAATCCGGCACGACGCCGGGATCGCCGCCGTTGTGCCTGACGACGTTGGTGGCGAAGTTGACGAGCTCGTTGTGCTCCCAGGCGAGGAACACCGTTGCATTCTGGTACTTCGTTTTCGCCAGTTCCGTCTCGAGCTTGTCGATGTCACTCTTGCCGAATTTCAGATTGATCGTCACTCCAGCGGCCACAGCGGTCGGTTCGATCGTGGCCAGCGCGCGCAGATACCAGTAGTCGGTGCCGTTGTCGTCCTGCTTCTGCGTGGGAGCGACCGCGAACACGTAGCCGGGCACGCCGTACCTGGGAATCAACACGTTGGGCAACGCCAGCGCCCTATTCTGCCCGCGGCAGGTCAGCTGGCCGTTGTCGACGTTCGCCGGCTTTTCGCCATGACGCACGAGAACCAGCGTTTCGACGGCCGACGCCCCGGCCGAAACGCCAAGGCCGATCACGGAAGAAATCGCCAGCACGGCACGCGCAATTCCGAAAGTCATGCCCACCTCAGGGAAAATACCGCCGGCGGCGGCGTCGCGATATTGTCACAAATGCCTCGTGCGAAGCCGACCAATTCCCGCCGTGCGCGGACGCGCTCAGGCCGCGTTCACCAGCAGGCTGTTGACGCGGCGCACGTACGCGGCAGGGTCTTCCAACGCCGCGCCTTCGAGGATCTGCGCCTGCTCCAGCAGCAGCATGCCAAGGTCGGTCGCGCGCGCAATGTCGCTTTCGCCTTCGAGGCGCTTGACCAACGCATGCGTCGGGTTGATTTCAAGCAGGGGTCTGGACTCGGGCACTTCATGGCCGGCCTGCTTGAGCAGGCGCTGCATGGCCGGACTCATGTCGTGCTCGTCGAGCACGAGCACCGCAGGCGAATCGGTCAGACGCGCGGACACGCGTACGCCGCGCACGCGTTCGCCGAGCAGCTCCTTCAACTTCCCGACCACGCCCTCGGCCGCCTTCTCCGCTTCCTTGCGTTTCTCCTCGTTTGCGCCGCCGAACTTCGACAGGTCGAGATCGCCCTTGGCGACGTTGCGCAGCTTCTTGCCGGCATATTCGTTGAGGTAGTTCGACAGCCACTCGTCGATGCGATCCGTCAGCAGCAGCACTTCGATGCCGTGCGCCTTCAAGGCTTCGAGCTGCGGGCTGCCCTTGGCCGCGGCGTAGCCGTCGGCGGTGAGATAGTAGATGTCGTCCTGACCGGCCTTCATGCGGCCGATGTAGTCGTCGAGCGAGACGGTCTGCTCGGCGTTGCCGGTATGGGTGGAGGCAAAACGCAGCAGCTTGGCGATGCGTTCCTTGTTGGCAAAGTCCTCGGCCACGCCCTCCTTGAACACCTGGCCGAATTCCTTCCAGAACGTGGCGAATTTTTCCGGCTCGTCCCGGGCGAGCTTGTCGAGCAGGTCGAGCACGCGCTTGACGCACGCGGCCTTCAGCTTGTCGAGGTTGCGGTTCTGCTGCAGGATCTCGCGGCTGACGTTGAGCGGCAGGTCGTCGGAATCGACCACGCCGCGCACGAAGCGCAGGTAGGCCGGCAGCAGTTGTTCGGCCGCATCCATGATGAAGACGCGCTTGACGTAGAGCTTCAGCCCCTTGCGCTCGTCGCGCCCTCCGCCCATGAAATCGAACGGCGATTTCGACGGGATATAGAGCAGCGAAGTGAAGTTCTGGTTGCCCTCGACGCGGTTGTGCGTCCACGCCAGCGGGTCGCTGAAGTCGTGCGCGATGTGCTTGTAGAAATTCTGGTACTCCGCGTCGGTCAGCTCGTTCTTCGGTCGCGTCCACAGCGCCGATGCCTGATTGACCACTTCCCACTCCTCGGTGGCCTTGCCGTCCTTCTCGACCGGCATGCGGATCGGGAACCCGATATGGTCCGAATAGCGGGCGACCAGACTGCGCAGTTGCCAGGCCTGCAGAAACTCGTCCTCGTCGGCCTTGAGATGCAAGGTCACCGTGGTGCCGCACGCGGCGATTTCCAGCGTCTCCAGCGTGTATTCGCCGCTCCCGGCCGATTCCCAGCGCACGCCTTCGCCCGCTTCCGCGCCCGCCTTGCGCGTGGTCAGCGTCACCTTGTCGGCAACGACGAAGGCGGAATAGAAACCGACGCCGAACTGGCCGATCAGGTTGGCGTCGGCCTTCTTCTCCGCCGACAGCGCTTCGAGATACCGACGCGTGCCGGAGCTGGCGATCGTGCCGATGTTGGCGATGACCTCCTCGCGCGTCATGCCGATGCCGTTGTCGCGTATGGTCAGCGTGCGCGCGTCCTTGTCGACGCTGATGTCGATGCGCAATTCGCTGCCGCCGCCGAGCAGCTCGGGCTTGCCCAGCGCCTCGAAGCGCAGCTTGTCGCAGGCATCGGACGCATTCGAGATCAGCTCGCGCAGGAAGATTTCCTTGTGCGAGTAAAGCGAATGCGTGACCAGATGCAGCACCTGGGCGACTTCGGCTTCGAACTTGTGGGTTTGCGCACTGGCGGTCACGGATGAGGCTCCCTGATGGAATGAGTTGCGGGACGGATAAGGGCGCACTCGCGCTATTTCAAGTCGGTGCCGGCATCGTCTTGCCAGGTCTCGAGGCGTGCGCGCACCACCTCCGGCCGCCATTGCCGACCCCAATCCGCCGGCACCGCCACCTGCGCATCCACGGTCGTGGCTTCGAGCGCGGCCAGATCGACTTCCGCGATCAGCCAGGTGGCAGCGGGCCGTGCCACCGCCACGAGGCCGTCGTCGGGCAGGCCGCGATCGCTGGGCGCGTACAGTTCGGCCCGCCCCGTGTTCGTGTCTAGCGCAGGGTTGCCCGGCGCCTCGCCCGCGGTGACGGAGCGGGCGACGTAGACGCGGTTCTCCAGCGCGCGCGCCATGCAACCGATGCGCACGCGCGTGGCGCCGGCTTCGGTATCGGTGCAACTGGGCACGAGCAGCAGGCGTGCGCCCGCTTCGCGCTGCGCGCGCGCGTAGAGCGGAAACTCGCTGTCGTAGCAGACAGCAATGGCGATGCGCCCATACGGCGAGTCGAACACCTTGAGCGCGTCTCCCGGCTCGATCACGCCGTGCGCGTTTTCGAAACCGGTCAAGGTCAATTTGTCCTGATAGACGTGCGCCCCATTCGGCGAGAACAGATAGGCACGATTGCGATACCTGCCATCGGGCTGCGCGAGCAGGAAGGTGCCAGCGAGCAGGTGGATGCCATGCGCGGCGGCAAGGCCGGCAAACAGGCGCAACCAGTCCGCATGCACGGCCTGCAGCGCGGCCAGCGTCGCTGTGAAATCGGCGCGCGTCTTCGCATCCAGCGTCGAGGCGAGCTCGAGCGCGAGGTATTCCGGCAGCACGACGATGCGCGCGCCACACGCGGCAGCTTCCGCGACTTCCGCGGAAACGCGCGCGGCGAATTCCTCGAGCGAGGCCGGCGACTCGATGCGCCATTGGGCGAGGGCGATCTTCATGAGGCAAGTCTAGCTCAGGGAAAATGCGCAACCGAGGTATGGCAGCGCCGTCCCGTTTTCAATACGATCCGGAATGACCGGGAGGCAGGCGATGGGCGCGACAATCCGAGTCGGCATCGGCGGCTGGAACTACGCGCCATGGCGCAGCAATTTCTATCCGCCGAAATGGCCGCAGAAGCACGAACTCGAATTCGCGAGCCGGCAGCTGACTTCGATCGAAATCAACAGCACCTACTACAGCCCGCAGAAACCGCCGACCTACGCGCGCTGGCGCAGCCAGACGCCCGCCGGCTTCATGTTCTCGCTGAGGCGCCGCGATTTTGCACCGAGCGGCGCGTGCTCGCCGACGCAGGCAAGGCGATCGATGGTTTCGTCTTCGGCGGACTCGCGGAATTCGGCGATCGGCTCGGTCCGATCAATTGGCAATTGCCGCCGTACAAGACCTTCGATCGCGCCGACCTGACCGCGTTCTTCGACCTGCTGCCGCGTGCGCTCGATGGCCTGCGGCTGCGCCACGTGCTCGAGGCGCGCCACCCGAGCTTCCTCTGCGCGGAATATCTCGAACTCGCGCGCCGCCAGCGCATCGCCACCGTGTTCACCGACTCGCCGAAATATCCATCGTTCGCCGACGTGACCAGCGATTTCATCTACGCGTGCCTGATGCGCAGCGAAGCGCAGATCGACAAAGGTTACTCCGCCGCCGATCTCGATGCCTGGGCACGGCGCACACGGACATGGGCGCAAGGTGCCGAACCCAACGACCTGCCGCGTGTCACGAATACGGTTGTCGACGCCACCGCGAACGCCGCCGCGCGCGAGGTCCATGTCTACTTCATCGGCGCGGCGAAAGAGCACAATCCCGCCGTGGCCGGGGCGTTGCTCGAACGGTTGCGCTGAGGCCGACGCGGATCGCACTTCAACGCGTTCAATCGCGGCGCAACGACCAGAACGGGACGTCGCGGTGCAGGCGGAAACCGATGCGTTCATACAATCGCTTCGCGCGCGGATTTTCGTAGCTCACGTGCAGGAACGGCAACCGGCCTCGCGACAGGGTCTCGTTGGCCAGCATCGCCGTCAGCCGCCGCGCATAGCCGCGGCCGGCGAAATCCGGATGCGTACAGATCGCGCTCAATTCGCGCGCCGAATCGGTGCCAAGGCGCTCACCGATCATCGCCGCGAGCCGCCCCTCGCGATAGATGCCGAAGTAGCGACCCATGTCCATCGTGCGCTCACGGAAATAATGCGGATACACCAGCG
Organism: Rudaea sp.; assembly: GCF_057139185.1. Classification (NCBI taxonomy): domain Bacteria; kingdom Pseudomonadati; phylum Pseudomonadota; class Gammaproteobacteria; order Lysobacterales; family Rhodanobacteraceae; genus Rudaea; species Rudaea sp. Next base: position 125,313 of record NZ_DBNHDN010000045.1, read on the forward strand.
CGGTCAGCGCGAGCACGTCGGCGCGGTGCGCTTCGCCCAATTCCACGATCTCCGGCCCGTCGATCATCCCGATCGGCGACGCGCAGATCATCTGCGCCAACGGATGCAGCCGGTCGAGTCGAAACCCGCTGCCGACGCGTGGCGCCATGCCGAGCAGCAGCACGCTTTCGCCAGGAGCGACCAGGGCCTCGAGATCGGCAGCCACGCGCGCCTGCGCATCGGCCACGCCGAGAAACGGTGCGAACTCGCGCGGATAGCGTGCCGCCTCGCCCGAGCGCAGCGCGATGTCGCGATGAATGCTCATCAGCGCGGACCAGAACGGATTGTCGAGCCCAGGACGGCCCATGCACCCTCACCCGCCCTGCGCGCGCAGCGAACGCGCGATCAGGCCGATGCCGCCGAACAGCAGCACCAGCATCGCCAGCGCATTGAACAGGCCGGCCAGGCGGAAATGGGCCTGTAGTCCGGCGATCACGCCAACGAACACGATCGCCGACCCGGCCATCAACAACGGCCGGCCGCCGGCCACGGCGAGCACGAAGCCGACGAGGAACTGCCCCAGACCGCCCGGAGTGCCGCCCGCTCGCGTACTGCCCATGCTTTCACCCTCGTGTGATTCGACACCAACCCGAGCCGGTCCCCACGCTGGGTTCATTGGCTGGGCTGTCGAAGGATTGTTCAAAATCCGCCGCCCGGCAGGCAAGTGCCGCGCAATCAGCAACGTTCGCTGCACGGCTTGAGTGATTCAAAATCCGGCTCGATCACCTGGCGCAGTTCGCAATCGATCTCCCAGCCATCGGCAACATGCAGATCGACGAAGCGCCGGGTCAGTGCGAGCGCTTCGTCCAGCGAATCGGCCTTGAGCATCGCGTAGCCACCGACCACTTCCTTCGTTTCGGTGAACGGCCCATCGACGATGCTGGTCTTGCCGCCGCGCAGGCGCACTCGCTTGGCTTGCGCGGTCGGCATCAGGCCCGCGGTATCCAGCAGCGTACCGGCCTGGGTCATCTCACCCATCAGCTGGCCCATCTCGCGCATGAGGCGCTCGCTGGGCTGTTTGCCGGTGTTTTCCTGGACTTTGATCAGCGACAGAAATCGCATTGTGGTTCTCCGATGCAGGTTGAATGAAGACGCAGCCGCCGCGCGCAGCGGGCCGATTCCACTTCAACGACGAACGAGCTTCGGCGAAATCGACTTTCCGCGGACAATTTCCCCGTTGGTTGCGATGTCGATTCGACAGCGGCTTCCTCGTCTTGGACAATGAGGGCCGTTCCGCAGCCCACGAATTATCCACATATCCCGCGCCGTTCGTCTTCGCCGCGTCTTGACGGAGAATGCGCGACGGCCGCATCACTCTGGACACCTGACTCCAATCCGCTGCGCTACGCTGTCCGCATATGAACCCGTCGGTAGAAAACCTTCGCGGCGCAGGCCGCCTGTCGACCGACGCCATCATCGGCGTCGTCGACCTGGTCGAAGCGATGCATCGCACCTTGTCGCCCGCGCAGATCCTGCTCGGCCGGGCCGGTGAACAACGCACGCACGGCATCACCTCCATCGTGTACAAGAGCATCCGCGGCATCTCGCGTTTGAGCGGCGTTGCGCTGGACACCGTTCTCGGCACTGCCTCCGCACTGCTCGGAACGATTCACGACCAGCCCGCGACCCGCTCGCCGCGGCACGAAGCCGTGCGCTCGGCGCTGAACGGCGTGCTCGGCGACCATCTCGCCGACACCGCCAATCCGCTCGCGATCGACATGCGCCTGCATTTGCACGCTCGCACCACTGCGACATCGTCGGCATCGTCGGGCGACAAGCTCGTCGTTTTCGTGCACGGCCTGTGCTTGAACGACCTGCACTGGCAAGCGCGAGACTGCGACTATGGCGCGGCACTCGCGCGCGACTGTGGTTACACACCGCTGTACCTGCATTACAACAGCGGCCGACACATCTCCAGCAATGGCCGCCAATTCGCCGAGCAACTCGAAAGCCTGATGCAGGCGCGCCATGCGCCGCTCAAGGAGCTGGTATTGATCGGCCACAGCATGGGTGGCCTCGTCATTCGCAGCGCGTGCCATTACGGTGCGATCGCAGGTCACACGTGGCGACAGCAGGCATGCAAGGCTTTTTTCCTTGGCACGCCACACCACGGCGCACCGCTCGAGCGCAGCGGTGCGTGGATCGAAGCGCTGCTCGACCGCAACCCGCTGCTGGCACCGTTCGCGCGCCTGGGGAAAATCCGCAGCGCCGGCATTACCGACCTGCGTCATGGCAACCTCGTCGATGCCGACTGGCAAGACCGCGATCGCGCCGTGCGCTCGGACACGCGCATGCGAATGCCGCTGCCTGAAGGCGTCGTCTGCCATGCCATCGCCGCGACGACCGGCACGCGCACAGGGAGCCTCGCCGATCGTCTGTTCGGCGACGGACTCGTGCCGTTGGCGAGCGCGCTGGGCGAGCACGCGGATGCGCGACGTGCGTTGCACTTCGCGCCGACACGACGATGGATCGGGCATCGCATGAATCACATGGATCTGCTGGGACACGTTGCGGTCTACGAACAGATCAAGCATTGGTTGAGCGAATCCCGGCAGCGCCGCTGACGACGCCACGAATCGATCCCGGCGCTGCTGCGCGCACGATGCGGTACATTCTGCCCGCCGTCAATGCGGATGCAGATCCGCGGCCTCGGGCACCGCGTCAGCACTTGCGCGGCAAGCCGGTCGTTGCCATAGGCGCCGTCGGCCGGGATATACTCCGTCCGGATCGATTCATGCGCGGGGTAGCGCCTTGATCCGCCTGACTTTGCTTCTGCTCGGTACCGAGTTCGTGCGTCGTCGCTGGCCGTGGCTTGCCGCACTCGGCGCGCTTTGGCTCGCTGCCGGCATCGTAATCTTCATCGACGCCTTCGACGGCGTACTGTATTTCCCGATCCATGTGTTCGGCGTGCTGATCCTGATCGAGGGCCTCCTTTCCCTCATCGCGGCGTTCAATGGCATCGACTCACGGCGCCGCAATCGATTGCGGCTGGTCAAGGCCGTACTGTTCATCGTCGCGGCCCTGCTGATCCTCGATCCGTACCCGGACGGCGAATTCGTGCTGGCCATGCTGTTCGGCACGATTTTCCTGATCGCCGGCGCCCTGCGCGTCTCGGCGGCCTACGTCGTGCGTTTCAGTGGCTGGAAACAGGCGATGGTGGCCGGCGGGCTCGAACTGCTGTTCGCGATTTTCACCCTCGAGCCGTGGCCGACGCACTATCAAGGCACGGTGCCCTACTGCATCGGCTTCGGTCTTGCCATCACCGGCTGGAGCCTGCTACGCCTCGCGCTGCGCCTGCGCAAGCTGCCGCCGACCGCATCGCTATCGCTGCTGACCGGGCGCGGTGGTCGGTTCGACAACCAACCGGTAGTCTGGGCGCGCGGCACTCCAGGCGAGCAGCGGGGCGATCTCATCGTGCACGTCTGGACGCCCGTTGGCTCCGCCGACGGCGCCATGCGCCAGCCGCTGATCGACCGCTACATCGCCGCCGTCGATGGCAAGGGCAGGATTTCGACCGGTCACGCCGCGCTCGAAGTGGCGCCCGACATCTACATAAGCCACTACCCGGCGGTAGAACTGGACCGCTCACCGAGCGACTTCGCCAGCACGCTGCGCGCAACACACGAAAACGATGTCGCCGGCAAATTCCAACCCAGCTACGCCGAGGAAGCGGCCGGTTGGTGCGACTCGACGGAGCAGGTACGGTTCAACGAATACAACCTGATACGCCTGCGCGCCTACTGGCAGGCCTACCGACAGGACACGACGTACAACCTCACCAATCGCAATTGTTCGAGCTCAACGGTGCATGCTCTCGAAACCGCGCTCGAAGGCGTGATCGGCCAGCGCGGCGGCCGCTGGTTCACGTTCGCGCGCGTGTTGCTCAGCCCGGAAACCTGGGTCGCCGCCCAACTGTATCGCCGTGCGGACACGATGGCATGGACGCCGGGTCTGGTGCTCGACTACGCGCGCACGCTGCACCGGATCGTAGATCCGTCGCCGGTAGCGTGGCTGACGATCGCGCGTGTCGCCTGGCGCACCTGGCGTCGCCGCTATCCGTCGACGGCAGACACCGCGTCGTCAAACTCGCCCTGATTCACCGGAGTCTGCCGCTTGCCTGCCGAATCGTTTCCGATCCCGTCGTCATCGCAACGCCTGTTCTCGGTCGCGGCGGTGATCGCGACCGCGGCGATCTTCGGCCTCACCTACGGTCTCACCGCGCCGCTGATCGCGGCCAACCTTGCTGCGCGCGGCGCGGGCGAAGCATTGATCGGCGCCAACGCCGCGATGCACGCGCTCGGCGTACTGCTGATCGCGCCCGTGCTGCCGCGCCTCGCCGTGCGTTACGGTCAGCGTGGACTGATCGTCGGCGCCCTGCTGCTGAGCGCGGCAATGCTCGCGCTGTTCCCGTTCGTGCCGCTCATCTGGTTGTGGTTCCCGATGCGCCTCGCGCTGGGCGTCGGCGCCGAGGTGCTCGGCGTGCTTTCGGAAACCTGGACCAACGATCTCGCCGAAGAATCCAGCCGCGGTCGCACGATGGCCGTCTACATGGCCGCACTCTCGCTCGGCTACGCGGGAGGCCCAGCGATTCTCTCCGTCGTCGGCACCGGACCTGACGCCTACCTGATCGGTGCGGTCATCGCACTCGTCGCGATCGTGCCGGTGGTCAGCCCGTGGACTGCCGCCCCGGCAAAAATGGAACCGCATGCGGCATCGCCCTGGCGCTATCTGCGCCTCGCCCCGGTCGCGATGGCGACGACCATACTCAACGCCGGCGTGGAAACCGCGGGCCTTTCCTTCATCGCACTCTACGCCGGCAATCAGGGTTGGAGCGAAGCCGAGGCGATGCGCCTCGTTACTGCGCTCATGATCGGCGCGATCGTTTTGCAATTGCCGATCGGCATGCTTGCCGACCGCATGAACCGGCCGCGTCTGGTCATGCTGCTCGCGATCGTCTCGGCGCTCGGCGCACTCGCGTGGCCGTTCGTGCTCGCGAACGCGCCACTCGCGTACGCCACCGTGTTCGTCTGGGGCGGCGTGTTCGTCGGCATCTACACGGTCATGCTCGCGATCGTCGGAGAGCGCTTCTCGGGTGCCGAACTCGTCGGCATCTACGCGATGATGGGCTTGGCGTGGGGTGTCGGCGCACTCGTCGGTCCTTCCAGCGTCGGCCTCGGCATGCAACTTAGCCGGACCTGGGGCCTGCCGATCGTCGTCGCCACGGGTTGCGCCTTGTTCGCGGCATTCATGGCGGCCAGGCGCAGATCGGCGTGAACCAGCGCACACCCATCGGCTCACGCAAGCGTGCTCGTCCGCCCAGTTGCCGAAAACAGGAAAGACTTGGAACATGAAGGGCACGAAGAATGGCGCCGAACCAATGTATTCTTGCTACGTATTCTTCTTGTTTCCGCGCTGCGATTGGCCGATGGCCAACGAACCGAACAGGCAAGTAGTGACAGCGACCGTCTTGCTCCACCGAATAAGGGCAGTGAGTGCGGCAGGGCAAAACCTTCGATGGCAGTTCGATATTTGAAAACCACACTTTCACGGGGAGAACAGATCATGCGTTGCATATCGATGACGATGACCGGCCTTGCGTTGCTGCTGGTCGCGGGCCAAGCCACGGCCGGTGAGCTCGAATGCCGCAGTTCCGGCTATCACTATCAATACTGCCGCGCCGATACCGGCAACAACGTGCAACTGGCGCAAAAACTTTCCAGTTCTTCCTGTGACTACGGACGCAGTTGGGGCTACGACGCGCGTGGCATCTGGGTCGATAACGGTTGCGCGGCGATGTTCAACTACGGCGGGCGACCGGGATCCGGCCACCACGACAACACCGGCGCCATCGTCGCAGGCGCGGCCGCCGCGGTCATTCTCGGCGCGATCATCAGCTCGAACAACGACCGCGATGACCGCTACGACCGTGGTCGCCACTACGACAACAGTCACAACGACAACCCGGATCGTTACACCAACGACCGCTACGACAACCCCGAAAGCTACGGCAACAATCCGGGCTACGACAACAACGGCGTACCGGGATGGGCGATCGGCCGCTTTTCGGGCGTCGACCGCGAGACGGGCCTGCAAATCGAATTCGCCGTCGATCGATACGGCCGCATAGACGGCTATCAGGGAAGCTCGGAATTCCAGGGCCAGGTACGCGGCACCAGCGCGTGGATCGGCAACCGTCAGTACGAGCTCGTGCGCGCACGCGACGGTTTCCGCCTCGCCAGCGGCGGCAACGGCGGCTACGAAATGACTCGCGAATAAGGGGATCCGACATGACCAAGACCGCATCGTTGCTTGCCTTCGCACTCGCCGTTCTGTTCGGCGCCTCTGCCTTCGCCGATCAGCCAACCATGACGAAAGCGTCTACGCCCACCACGGCGTCGAAACCGGCGAAGGCCGGACACCGACCGCTGACCGGCACGTCCACGCTGACCGCAATCGAAAGAAGCGGTGTGCTGCGCGTCGGCGTCGCGGTCAACGCACCGTTCGTGATGCACGACAAGGATGGCCAGCCGATCGGATACTCGATCGACCTTGCGCGCAGGTTCGCCTCTGCGATGGGCTGGAAGCTGCAGGTTGTCGAAGCATCGTGGCCGAATCTGACCACCGGTTTGCGCACCAACGACTACGACGTGGTCATCTCCGGCCTGTCGGTGACGCCGCAGCGTGCGCGCTTCGTGCAGTTCACCGACCCGGTCGGCGAATTCGACATCGGTGTAGTCGTCAACCGCAGCAAGTTCGCGCACGGCGGCCTCGCCGACCTGCGCAAGCTCGCACACGCCAAGGTCGGCGTGCGCAAGGGCGAACTGACCGTGGACTTCGCACGCGTCGCGCTGCCCGAGGCCGATATCGTGGAAATCGACAACGAAAACACGGCAGTCGCCGATCTCGGCAGCGGCAAGCTCGACGCCTACGTCGCCGAGGCACCGCTGCCGCAAGTGCTGGAGAAGGTTCATCCCGACAAATTGCGCGCGCTCGGCAACGAGCCGATCGCACGCACCGCGCATGCACTGGCCGTACGCCCGAACGAAACCGGAATGCTGCGCGTACTCAACGCCTGGATCACCTACGAGCGCGCTTCGGGTTGGCTGAAATCGCGCAACGACTATTGGTTCAACGGCACCGCTTGGGCCACCGAGCTGTAATTTCCACACGCTACGATCGAACAAGGAACCTTGCATGCGAATCTCCCTCCCTACGGCGTTGCTGCTGGTGTCCGCCGCGTTGATGTCAGCCTCCGCCTTTGCCGGCTCCCGCCTGGGCGATGGCTGTGATCTCTCCGTGCTCGGTGTGCAGAACGAAACCGAGTTCATGCACTTCGACAACGCCGTGCGCGAAGCGGTGACCGCGAAGGACGCCGCCGCACTTGCCAAGCTCGCGCAATTCCCGCTGCGCTTGGGCAAGGCGTCGGTGAACAGCGCCGCCGCACTGCAATCGCGTCTCGCCGATGCGTGGCCGGCACTGCAAAATGCCGTCAATGCGAAACAACCCGGCGAGTTGTTCTGCAATGGTGAAGGCGTGATGTACGGCGATGGCGAAATCTGGGCCAATCCGGGCAGCGGTCTGGCGGCGCCGTTCCGCATCACATCGATGAACCTGCCGCAGCAACATGCGGCGACGCAAGCGGTTGCCAGCGGCGGCAAGGTGCAGCTCGCCTGCGGCACCGATCACTTCCAGATCGTCGTCGACGAACAGGCCAACGACACCTCGCGCTACCGCTCGTGGAACAAGCCCCACACCGCGCCCGACGCCCCCGCGATCGAGCTCGTCGGCAAGGCGAATTTCGAAGGCACGGGCCAGTGCGCCCATCGCGTCTGGGATTTCCGCAACGGCAATGCCAACTACATCCTCAGCGAACCGGGTTGCAGCGACGGCAGCACTCCGGCGAATGCGAAGGCGCAGCTCGAAGTGCTTATCGGCGGCAAGTCGCAGTTGCAATCCTGGTGTTACTGAAGGCAAGACCTGGGAGTATCACGATGAAGCGCACCTCCCTTGCCGGCATGCTCGTTCTCGCATGCAGCGTTGCCACGGCCGCCGCACCGCCGTTCGGCTTCAATCTGGATATCACGCTCTCGGCCAGGGCAGCCGAGCGCTTGCGCGCGACCAAGGAAGGAATCACCGTTTCCGCGCGTTACTATGGCGACCCGACACCGCGCACGCAAAAGCACGCGAACGAAGTCGGGCAGATCGATCTTGGTGGCGAAACGCTTCGACTCCCCGGCCATGCCGGACGCGCCCGGTTTTCCGGGAAGCAGATTCTTGCCGGTCGCCTCGGGTGGATCCAGGGCAGCGCGAAGGTCAACGTGAACGTGTATTCGTCACGACGCAGCAACAAGGACAATGTCCTGTCCTGCGACATGATCGACACCGATGTCGCGCAAGTGGTGAAGGTGCAGCCGATCACGCTGCACTGCGCGCTGATCGAAGAAAACGTACCGACTGAAGCGAAGCCCTGATCGCCCCTGACGCCGTCGCCGGCGATTCAGGTCGCCGCGGTCGCGCGCATGCCCTTGCGGCGATTCCGCAGCCACTGCTGGAAGTGGTCGAAGTAGATGTAGATCACCGGCGTCAGGTACAACGTCAGCACCTGCGAGGTGAGCAGGCCGCCGACGACGGCGAGACCGAGCGGGCGACGCGAATCGCCACCGGCGCCGAAGCCGATTGCGATCGGCAGCGTGCCGAACAAGGCGGCGAACGTGGTCATCATGATCGGCCGGAAGCGCACGAGACAGGCCTCGTAGATCGCCTTTTCGGGTGAGGCGCCGGCGCGCTCGGTTTCCAGCGCGAAGTCGATCATCATGATCGCGTTCTTCTTGACGATGCCGATGAGCATGACCAGGCCGACCATGGCATAGAGGTTCAGATCGACGCCGAACAGCATCAGGGTGAGCAGCGCACCGAACACCGCGGTCGGCAAGCCAGACAGTATCGTCAACGGATGAATGAAGCTCTCGTAGAGAATGCCGAGCACCAGATAGATCACGAACACCGCGAGCACCAGCAGCAAGCCCATACCCGAAATCGACGACTGGAACGCCTGCGCCGCACCCTGGAACGAGCCGATGATCGTGTCGGGCAGTTTCAACCGGGCGACGATGGCGTTCATGCGTTCGACCGCCTGACTCAACGACACGCCGGGCGCGAGATTGAACGACAGGGTCACCGCCGGCACCTGCCCCAGGTGGCTGACCGTCGCCGGCCCCACGCTCTTGTCGAACCGCGCCACCGCGGACAAGGGCACGACCTTGCCGTTGCTGCTGCCCACGTACAACTGGCCGAGCAGGTCAGGGTCGCCCTGACGCGCCGGATCGACCTGCATCTGCACCCAGAATTGGTCGATCGCGGTGTAGATCGTCGACACCTGGGCCGGGCCGAAAGCCAGGTACAGCGCATTCTCGATCTGCGCCGCGCTGACGCCGGTGGCTGAAGCCGCGTCGCGGTCGATGGCAACGTCGACCTGCGGCGTGGCGATCAACAGGTCGCTGGTGACATCCTGAAATTCGCGCTGTTTCGACAACTCGTCGACCAGTTTGGGCACCGCTGCGTACAGCTCATGTGCGTCGGTGTCCTGCAAGGTGTACTGGTACTGGGTCTTGGTCATCATGCCGCCGATGCGGATGATCGGGATGTTCTGCAGGTAGACCTTCATGCCCGGAATGTTCTGCAATTTCGGACGCAGCTCCTGGATCACGTCCTCGGGTGTGCCGCGTTCGCTGCGCGGCTTGAGGGTAACGATCATGCGGCCGAGATTGAGCGTGGTGCTGCTGTAGCTGGCGCCGATGAAACTCATCACTCCATGGATGTTCGGGTCGTGCCGGATGATGTCGGCGGCGATCTGCTGCTTGCGCGCCATTTCGTCGAAGCCGACGTCCTGATCGGCCTCGGTGAACACGAACAGCTGCCCGGTGTCGTCGCTCGGTAGGAATCCTTTCGGCATCGCCACGAACAGCCATGCGGTCGCACCGAGAATCGCGAAGAACGCGAACAGCACGATGCGGCGATGGTCGAGGCACACGCGCAGGCTGCGCCGATACGCGTTTTGCATCGCGTCGAAACCGCGCTCGAAGGCGCGGTACATCGCGCCGTGGGTCTCGCCGTGATGCGCCTTGAGCATGCGGCTGCACAGCATCGGCGTCAGGCTCAGGGACACGAACCCCGACACGAGCACGGCGGCGACGATGGTCACCGCGAACTCGTGCAGCAGGCGGCCGATGATGCCGCCCATGAACAGGATCGGGATGAACACCGCCGCGAGAGAGATCGTCATCGAAACGATGGTGAAACCAATCTCGCGCGCGCCGTCGAAGGTCGCCTGCAGCGGGGTTTTGCCCATCTCCAGATGACGCGAGACGTTTTCAAGCATGACGATGGCATCGTCGACGACAAAACCCACGCACAGCGTCAACGCCATCAGCGAAAGGTTGTCGAGGCTGTAGCCGAACGGGTACATGATCGCGAACGTGCCGACGATCGACATCGGCAGTGCGAGCGAGGGAATGATCGTCGCCGACAGGTTGCGCAAAAAAAGAAAAATGACGAGCACGACCAGCAGCAGCGCGAGCAGCAACGTGAACTGCACTTCCTCGACCGATGCGCGGATGCTGTCGGTGCGATCGTAGAACACCTTGAGCTCGATGCCGGCCGGCAACTGCTCGGCGAAACCGGGCAGCACCGCGCGGATGCGCTCGACCACCGCGATCGTGTTGGCGCCGGGCTGGCGCTGGATGGCGAGCATGACGCCGCGCTGGTCGTTGACCCAGGCGGCGAGCTTGTCGTTCTGCACGCCGTCGTAGACACGTCCGATGTCGCCGAGCCGGACCGGTGCCCCGTTCCTGTAGCTGACGATGAGGTTGGCGAACGGTTTGGCTGCCTTGAACTGCCCGTCGACCATGACGCTGTAGGTACGGTTGCCGCCGTACAGGGTTCCCGTGGGCAGGTTGACGTTGCCGCTGCCGACCGCGGCCGCCACCTGGTCGATGCCGAGTCCGCGCGTGGCCATCGCGGCAAGATCCAGATCGATGCGCACGGCGTATTTCTGCGAGCCGTAGACGTTGACGATCGCCACGCCATCGACCATCGACAGACGCTGGGCGAGCAAGGACTCGGCATATTCGTCGACCTTGGACAGGGGCATGGTTTTCGACGTCATACCGACGTAGTACACCGGCGAATCGGCCGGGTTGACCTTGCGGAAGGTCGGCGGCGTGGTCATGTTCGGCGGCAGCTGGCGCGCAGCCGCGGCCATGGCCGACTGCACATCGAGCGCGGCGGCGTCGATGTTCCGGTCGAGCGAGAACTGCAAGGTAATCTGGCTGACGCCGATACCGCTCACCGAGGTCATCGTATCGAGCGAGGGTATCGTCGAGAACTGCTTCTCGAGCACTGTCGCCACCGCCGAGGCCATCGTCTCCGGTGCCGCGCCGGGCAGGTTCGCCTGCACCTGGATCGTCGGGAAGTCGACGTTGGGCAGATCCGACACCGGCAGCAGGCGATACGCCGCGATGCCGAACACGAGGATGCCGACCATGACCAGCGTGGTCATCACCGGGCGACGCACGAAGATCGCGGAGACGCTCATCGGCGCAGGCTCACTGCGTCACGGCGGCTGCGCCCGCGGACGCGGCTTCGGCAATCCGCACCGGCGTACCGTCGGTCAGACGCGACTGGCCATCGACGACCACCGTCTCGCCGGCATCCACGCCTTGGGCGATCACCGCTTCGCCGGCCACGCTGCGCGCCACCGTCACCGCGCGCTGCTCGGCCTTCTTGTCCGCCTTGACGACGAAGACGTAGTTGCCGCTCGGCCCCGCCTTCACCGCGGGCTCGGGCACGACCACTGCATCCGCGTCGCTGCCCAGGGTCAGCGCGATGTTGACGAACTGGCCCGGCCACAGGCTTTCGTCGGCATTGGCGAAGCGCGCACGCAGCTTTATCGTGTTGGTTGACGGATCGACCGCGTTGTCGACGAAGGCGAGTTCGCCGCGCTGCGGCGCCTTGATGCCGTCGCCCCGCGCGGCGACATCGAGCGCCCCCCGGGCCTGCGCGGCACGCACGCGCTCGACATACGCGCCGGGTACGGCGAAGTTGACAAAGATCGGCGCGATCTGGTTGATCGTCAGCAGCGCATTGGTGTCGTTGGCCTTCACGAGGTTGCCCGGCTGCACGAGAATGCGCCCCGCGCGTCCGGCGAACGGCGCGGTGATGTCGGTGTAGCCGAGGTTCAATTGCGCCGCGGCGATGTTGGCCTCATCGACCTTCGCCGCGGCCGCGGCTGCGGCGTAGGCGGTGCGGTACTGCTGCATCTGGTCGGCGGAGATGAACCCCTTCGTCGCCACCGGCGCGTAGCGGTCCACCTGGGCGCGGGCCAGGTCGCGCGCGGCGGCATCCCTGGCCAACGCCGCGTTCGCCTGCGCCAGCGTGGCCTGCGCCGGGCGCGGATCTATCTTGAACAACAGTTGCCCGGCCGAGACCGCGTCGCCGTCCCTGACGTGGCTTTCGAGCAATTCGCCATCGACGCGCGACCTCACCGCCACCGAGTTGATCGCCTCGACGGTGCCCACCGCGGCAAGCAGGTCGGGCACCGTCTTGCGCGCGGCGACGGCAACGACCACCGGCGCGGCGGTCGCGACGTGCGGTGCCGGCGGTCGCGAGCACGCGAGGGGCAACAGGGCCAGAACGGCTGCGCCGAGGCGGCGCAGTACGGGGAGGATGGATCGTTGCATGGGCGGGCAAGGGGAGGATGTACACGGATTATCGCCTATCGAACCCTTGCCGCTCGTGTCGCGGAAGTAATGAATTGTGAGCGAAGTACCCGGTGCCGCCCCGCCGCTGCGCACCGGTGTATCGCTGCCCTGCTTTCCTGCGCGCCGCTGCTGCTAAAATCGGCGCTCATTCCGCAGCATTCGCAATGACGCCATCCTTCGTCCACTTGCACGTCCACAGCGATTTTTCGCTGGTCGATTCGACGATCCGCCTGCCGGACAAGCCCGAGTACGGCGACCCGGCCAAGGCCGGCAGCCGGCCGAACCTGATCAGCCGCGCGGTGGAATCGAACCAGCCGGCACTCGCGCTGACCGACCAGTGCAACCTGTTTGCCCTGGTCAAGTTCTATCGCGCCGCCGAGGCAAACGGAATCAAGCCGATCGCAGGCGCGGACGTCTACCTGCCCAATCCGAACGATGCGCAGCGTCCGTTCCGCCTCACCCTGCTCTGCCTCGACCGCGCCGGCTACCTCAATCTCGCGCGGCTCGTGTCGCGCTGCTACCTCGAAGGCCGCCGCGGCGACTTCGTGATCGCCCAGCCGGAATGGTTCGAGGATTGCAGCGCAGGATTGATCGCGCTCGCCGGGCGGCAGAGCGACATCGGCCACCTGCTGCTGGCCGAAAAGCACGACGCCGCGCGCAGCGCGATGCGCGACTGGTTGCGCTGGTTCGACGATCGCTGGTATTTCGAGCTGACCCGCACCGGCCACGCCGACGAGCCCGCGTTTGTCACGGCGGCGGTGCGACTCGGCGCCGAACTCGGCCTGCCCTGCGTGGCGAGCAACGACGTGCGTTTTCTCAATCGCGAGGACTTCGAATCGCACGAGGCCCGCGTCTGCATCCGCCAGGGCCGCCTGCTCAGCGATGCGAAGCGGTCGCGCGACTACACCGTCGAGCAGTACCTGAAGACAGCCGAACAGATGGCCGAGCTGTTCGCCGACCTGCCTGGAGCGCTTGCGAACAGCGTCGAGATCGCCAAGCGCTGCAACCTCGAGTTGACGTTCGGCAAGTACTACCTGCCTGACTTCCCGGTGCCTGCCGGGGAAACCATCGACAGCCATATCCGCGGCCAGTCGCACGCTGGCCTGCGGGAACGCCTCGAAAAGCACGGCGTCGCCGAGGGCTTCACGCACGAGGACTACCTCAAGCGTCTCGACCGCGAACTCGACGTGATCGTGAAGATGGGTTTCCCCGGCTACTTCCTCATCGTCGCCGACTTCATCAACTGGGCGAAGTCGCACGATATTCCGGTGGGCCCGGGGCGCGGTTCCGGCGCCGGCTCGGCGGTGGCCTGGAGCCTGGGCATCACCGACCTCGACCCACTGCGCTACGGCTTGCTGTTCGAGCGCTTCCTCAACCCCGAACGCATCTCCATGCCCGACTTCGACGTCGACTTCTGCATGGACGGACGCGATGCCGTGATCGACTACGTCGCGCGCAAGTACGGCCGCGACAAGGTCAGCCAGATCATCACCTACGGCACGATGGCGGCGAAGGCCGTGCTGCGCGACGCCGGCCGCGTGCTCGGCATGGGTTACGGCCAGGTCGACAAGATCGCCAAGCTGATCCCGATGATCCCGACCGACCCGATCACGCTCGAGGACGCGCTCGGCCGCAGCAAGAAGTCGCGCGAAAAGCCCGACCGCATCGTCGCCGACTTCCGCGACCTCTACGAAACCGACGACGACGCGCGCGAGCTGATCGACCTCGCGCTGAGCCTCGAAGACCTGACGCGTAACGCGGGCAAGCATGCCGGCGGCGTCGTCATCGCGCCCAGTGCGCTGACCGACTTCGCCCCGCTCTACTCCGAAGGCGGCGGCGACGGCGTCGTCACCCAGTTCGACAAGGACGACGTCGAGGCGGTCGGCCTGGTCAAGTTCGACTTCCTCGGGCTGCGCACGCTGACGATCATCGACTGGGCGGTGAAGGCGATCAACGCGCGGCGCAAGGTCAAGGGCGAGCCGCTGCTGGACATGGCCAAATTGCCGCTCGACGACGCGCTCGTCTACACCCTGTTCAAGCGCGCACAGACCGTCGCCGTGTTCCAGTTCGAATCGCGCGGCATGCAGGGCATGCTCAAGGAAGCCAAGCCCGACCGCTTCGAAGACCTGATGGCGCTGACCTCGCTGTTCCGTCCCGGCCCGATGGAGCAGATTCCGAGCTTCTGCAAGCGCAAGCACGGCGACGAGCCCATCGCCTATCCCGACGCGCGCGTCGAGCCTGTCCTCGCCGAGACCTACGGCATCATGGTCTACCAGGAACAGGTCATGCAGATGGCGCAGATCGTCGGCGGCTACTCGCTCGGCGGCGCCGACATCCTGCGCCGCGCGATGGGCAAGAAGAATCCGGCCGAGATGGCCAAGCAGCGCGAGATCTTCCGCGACGGCGCGGCGCGGAACGGCGTCGCCGGCGACAAAGCCGATGCGATCTTCGACCTCATGGAGAAGTTCGCCGGCTACGGCTTCAACAAGTCGCACGCGGCGGCCTACGCGCTGGTTTCCTACCAGACCGCGTGGCTCAAGGTGCACTACCCGGCCGAGTTCATGGCTGCCGTGTTGTCTTCCGACATGGACAACACCGACAAGGTGGTCAACTTCCTCGACGAGGCGCGCGCGATGGGCGTCATGGTGAGACCGCCCGACGTCAATGCCTCGGTCTATATGTTCCGCGCCGAAGACGACGGCGGCATCCGCTATGGATTGGGTGCGATCAAGGGCGCGGGCCGCGCCGCCTGCGAAAGCATCGCCGGTGAACGCGAGCGTGGCGGCGCGTACATCGACCTCGCCGACTTCTGCCGCCGCGTCGATCCGACCCGACTCAACAAGCGCGTGCTCGAGGCACTCGTGCTGTCGGGCGCGCTCGATACGCTTGCGCCGAACCGCGCCTCGCTGATGGTGCAGCTCCCCGAGGCGATGAAGGCCGCCGAGCAGCAGGCGCGCGACGCCGAGGTTGGCCAGGTCGACATCTTCGGCGCGACCACCGCCGCGCCGATCGAACTGAAACTGCCGATCGTCGACGACTGGCCGTTGCAGCAGAAACTGATCGGCGAGCGCGAAACGCTCGGCCACTACCTGTCGGGCCATCCAACCGAGGCCTGGCGCGAACTGCTTGTGCAGCTCGCCGATGCGCCGCTCGGCGACGTGGCCAAGCACCATAAACCACCGTCACCCGACCAGCGTCGCGGCCGTTTCAACGACCAGCCGTTCACGGTCGCCGGCCAGGTCGTGTCGATGCGCAACCGCGGCGACGCGATGGCCTTCGTCCAGCTCGAAGACTGGTCCGGCCGCATCGAAGTCAGCCTGTTCCGTGAAGTCTTCGTCGAGTATCGCGCCCTGTTGACGCGCGACGCGTTCCTCGTCGTCGAAGGCGGCCTGTCGATCGACGAATTCAACGGCGGCTTCCAGTTGCGCGCACGGCGCGTGTCGACGCTCGACGAAGCGCTCGCACGCCAGGCGCGCTTATTGCGCATAAAACTCAACGGCGTCGACGCGGGTTTCCCCACGCGTTTGCTGCAAGCGATCGCGGGACACCAGGGCGGCAAGACGCCGCTGCGCCTGAGCTACGCCAACCAACTCGGTCGCGGCGAACTCGAACTCGGCAACGCCTTCCGCGTGCGCGCCAGCGCCGACTTGAAGCGCAGCCTCGATGCGCTACCTGGCGTGCTCGGCACGGAACTGCTGCTGGCCAAACCCGCCGCCGGTTCCGAATAGCCCGGGTCCGGGCGCAAGTCCCGCACGTCGCCCTTGCGCTATAATCCGCCGCCTTGCGCGTCGAAGCGCCCTGCATTGCAGTACATGAACCCCAACTTCCTCGATTTCGAACAACCCATCGCCGAACTGGACGCGAAGATCGCCGAACTGCGCGCCGCGAGCCACGGCCAGGCGTTCAACATCGACGACGAAGTCGGCAAGCTGCGGGACAAGCTCAAGCGCAAGACCGCGGACATTTTCCGCAACCTGACTTCGTGGCAGGTGGCCCAGCTTGCGCGCCATCCGGCGCGGCCGTACACGCTGGATTACGTGCAGACGATCTGCGAGGAATTCGTCGAACTCGCCGGCGATCGCGCCTACGCCGACGACGCGGCCATCGTCGGCGGCCTCGCCCGCATCGATGGGCGCAGCGTGGTCGTCATCGGTCACCAGAAAGGCCGCGACACCAAGACCAAGATCAAGCGCAACTTCGGCATGCCGCGCCCGGAAGGCTACCGCAAGGCACTGCGCCTGATGCAGCTCGCCGAGCGCTTCCAGCTGCCGATCCTGACTTTCATCGACACGCCCGGCGCGTATCCGGGCGTCGGCGCCGAGGAACGCGGCCAGAGCGAGGCGATCGCGCGCAACCTGCTCGAAATGTCGGAACTGAAAGTGCCGATCCTGTGCACCGTGATCGGCGAAGGTGGCTCCGGCGGCGCGCTCGCGATCGGCGTCGGCGACGTTACCAACATGCTGCAGTATTCGACCTACTCGGTGATCTCGCCCGAAGGCTGCGCGTCGATCCTGTGGAAGAGCGCGGACAAGGCGCGCGACGCCGCCGAGGCACTCGGCCTCACCGCGCCGCGCCTGCTGGAACTCGGCCTGATCGACAAGGTGCTGCGCGAACCCCTCGGCGGCGCGCATCGTGACCCGCGCAACATGGCGATACGGTTGAAGGCGGTGCTGCTCGGGCAGCTCGACGAGCTGGAAAAAATCGACTCGGCTGCCTTGCTCGATCGGCGCTACAAGCGACTGCGGAAGTACGGCGCGCTACGCGCGGCGTAACGAAGACGGCTACTGGTCCTGCTCAGGCTGCTTGCAGCGCACGCACTCGTGGCTGAGCATGTTGCATCGCCAGCCACAAATCGTAGTTCGCCTGCAAGTTGACCCAGAAGCGGGCGCTGCTAATCCCGGCCTTCTCGAGACGCAACGCCAAATCCGGACTGATACCCGCCTTGCCGTTCAACACGCGCGAAAGAGCCACCCGCGACATCGACAAACGCTCGGCGGCATCGGTCACGGAAAGGTTCAGCGGTGCGAAAACCGTTTCCTTCAGGATTTCGCCAGGATGGGGATGGGTGTGAATCATGATCGTGCCTCAATTTCGGTGCTATAGGCGTCTGTGCAAATACAACATGCTGCGGGCAGCAAGCTCTCTACTCGTCATTCCGGCGAAAGCCGGAATCCAGCGCCTTTGCTTTCAAAGAAGATCGCAGTACAAATCGCGCCAATAGGGATTCGATTTTTCGATCAACGCCAGTTTCCATTCGCGCTTCCATTCCTTGATAGCTTTTTCACGCAAGATGGCTGACTCCATAGTGGGATGCTGCTCGAACCAGACAAGCATGTGTGCGCCATATTTCTTCGTGAATGAATCCACCGCATCGGACTTGTGCTCATGGACTCGTTTGACGAGATCCGATGTCACACCGACATAGAGCGTTCCATTACGAGCGCTTGCCATGATGTAAACGACTGGTTCTTTCATGGCAAGAGCCAAGGCGCTGGATTCCGGCTTTCGCCGGAATGACGAGCAGGGCTTAAGCCGCGCGCGGCTGTCGCATCAGCAATGCCGTCAGCGTGGCGAGGCGATCGCGCATCTCGCGCCGATCGACGATCAGGTCTATCGCACCGTGTTCGACGAGGAATTCCGAACGCTGGAACCCTTCGGGCAAGGTCTCGCGCACCGTCTGCTCGATCACGCGCGGGCCGGCGAAACCGATCAGCGCCTTGGGTTCACCGATGTTGATGTCGCCGAGCATGCCGAGGCTGGCGGAGACGCCGCCGGTGGTCGGGTCGGTCAGCACCGAGATGAACGGCACGCCCGCGCGGCGCAAGCGCGCGATCGCGGCCGAGGTCTTGGCCATCTGCATCAGCGAGAACAGGCCTTCCTGCATGCGCGCGCCACCGGTCGCGGAGAAGCAGACGAACGGCGCGCGCCGTTCGAGCGCGCGCTCCGCAGCGAGGGTGAACTTCTCGCCGACGACCGAGCCCATCGAGCCGCCCATGTAGGCGAACTCGAACGCGACCGCGATCAACGGCTGCGCCTTGAGCCTGCCCTGCATCGCGATCAGCGCGTCCTTCTCGCCGGTGTTCTTCTGCGCGACGGCGATGCGCGCCTTGTAAGTTTTCGAGTCCTTGAACTTGAGCGCGTCGACCGGTTCGAGCGCGGCGAACAACTCCTCGGTGGAGCCTTCGTCGAACAGCGCGGCGAGCCGCTTGCGCGCGGCGATCGGATGATGATGACCGCACTTCGGACAGACCTGCAGATTGCGCTCGAGCTCGGGGCCGTAGAGCACGGCACCGCAGCCCTCGCATTTTTCCCACAGGCCTTCGGGCACCTTGCCCTTGTTGGTGCCGCCTTCGGTACGGATGCGCGAAGGCATCAATTTCTGTAGCCAGCTCATGTCGTAGTCATTCTCGCGATCGAATAGTCCGGTATCGGGCATCGCGCTGGCGATGCGCTCCGCCGCCGATTCCGCCGGCGGCGGCGTGGATGGAACCGGATCGGGCGATGCCGGAGCCGGCCATTCTACCGGCTGTACCGGCCTTGGCACATCCTGGTTGTCCGGCTCACGCGGCATTTTTCGCCGAACCCGCGTCCAGAGCCTTGCGGATCGGCGCAAGAAATGCACGCGCGGCGTCCGTGACCGCACTCGCGCCCGCGGAGTTCGCCAGTTGCTCGACCAGCGCGCTGCCGATGACGACCGCATCGGCGAATCCGGCGATCGCGGCCGCCGAGGCCGCATCGCGCACGCCGAAGCCGACCGCGACCGGAAGCGCAGGCGCCAGCGTCTTGATCGCCGCCACGCGCGCGCGCACGGGCGCGAGATCGAGCCGGTTCGCGCCGGTCACGCCGGCAAACGAGACATAGTATAAAAATCCACTCGCCTCGCGGATCAGCGCGGCGAGGCGCGCGTCGTGCGTGGTCGGCGCGGCGAGAAAGATGCGATGCAGGCCCGCGTCGGCCAACGGCTTGATCGTCGCCGATTCCTCGAGCGGGCAATCCACCAGCAGTACGCCATCCACGCCGGCGGCGACCGCCTCGTCAGCAAATTCCGCGTAGCCATGGATTTCGATCGGGTTGAGATAGCCCATCAGCACGACGGGCGTGTTCGCATCGCGGCGGCGGAATTCGCCGACCCAGCCGAGAATCCGCGCCAAACCCACGCCTTTGGCCAGCGCACGCTCGCTGGCGTGCTGGATCACGGGGCCGTCGGCCATCGGATCGGAAAAAGGCACGCCAAGTTCGATCACGTCGGCACCTGCCTCGACCAGCGCGTGCATCAGCGCCACGACATGCTCGGGCGATGGATCGCCCGCCGTGATGAACGGGATCAGGCCGGTGCGGCCGGCGGCCTTGAGTTCGGCAAAACGTCGATCGATGCGGTTCATAGTGCGATCCCTTCGCGCGCCGCGATCGTATGCACGTCCTTGTCGCCACGCCCGGACAGGTTGACCAGAACCAGTTCGTCCTTCGGCAGATCACGCGCGAGCTTGATGCCCTGCGCCACCGCATGACTGGATTCGAGCGCGGCGAGAATGCCTTCGCTACGCGCCAGTTCGTGGAACGCGGCCAGCGCTTCGTCGTCGGTGATGCCGACGTAGCTGGCCCGGCCCGTGTCCTTGAGCCAGGCATGCTCGGGGCCGACGCCGGGATAATCCAGACCGGCCGAGATCGAGTGGGTCTCGGTGATCTGGCCGTCGTCGTCGCAGATGACGTAGGTGCGGTTGCCATGCAGCACGCCGGGGCGGCCCGCGGCGAGCGAGGCGGCATGGCGGCCGGTTTCGATGCCGTCGCCGGCGGCCTCGGCACCAACGATGGCAACGTCGCGATCGTTGAGGAACGCGTGGAACAGGCCGATCGCATTCGAGCCGCCGCCGACGCAGGCGGTTATGACATCGGGCAGGCGGCCGTATTGCGCGAGCATCTGCGCGCGCGCCTCGCGGCCGACGATGGCGTTGAAGTCGCGCACCATCATCGGATACGGATGCGGGCCGGCGACCGTGCCGATGATGTAGAACGTGTCGGCGACGTTGGTCACCCAGTCGCGCATCGCCTCATTGAGCGCATCCTTGAGCGTCTTCGATCCCGACGTCACCGGCACGACTTCGGCGCCGAGCAGCTTCATGCGGTAGACGTTGATCTTCTGCCGCTCGATGTCGACCGCGCCCATGTAGACGACGCATTCGAGGCCGAGCCGCGTTGCGACCGTGGCGCTGGCGACGCCGTGCTGCCCGGCGCCGGTTTCGGCGATGATGCGGCGCTTGCCCATGCGCTTGGCGACGAGCGCCTGGCCTACGGTGTTGTTGATCTTGTGCGCGCCGGTGTGATTCAGGTCTTCGCGCTTGAACAGGATCTGCGCGCCGCCGATTTTCTTCGACAGGCGCTCGGCGTGGTAGATCGGGCTGGGACGGCCGACGTAGTGGGTGAGATCGCGGTCGAGTTCGGCGATGAACTCGGGGTCCTGGCGCAGGCGCAGATACGCCTCGCGCAGTTCTGCCAGTGGTTCCATCAAGGTTTCGGCGACGTAGAGGCCGCCGTACTCGCCGAAGCGGCCGTGCTCGTCAGGGTACTGCGAAAAATCGATGGATGCCGCGGCGGACGCGGCGCTGTCGAAAGGTTTTGCCAGCATGAGATTCTCCGGATCGGTTTGCGCCGCGATCGCAACATCGTGCGAGCCCGGCTTCAATTCGTGATCGGGCCGCGATGGCCCCGCGCGCGACGGCGCGCCGTGCGGCCTCGCTTACCGGACCGCAGCCGCAGGCACGCGGCGCCAACGGCGCAGCGAGCGACCGGACGGCGGCAATGGACGGGGCGAAATGCTCATGGTACGGACATAGCGTACACAATCCTGCGCGGTTGCGCTGCATCGGCCGATCAAAGATAGCGGCGTATCGTCTCGCGCAGCTTCGCGACCTGTTCCTGCGTCAATGCGCCAAGCATGCCGCGACGCCCGGGCGGGATATGCGCAGCGGGATCGTCCTCGCCGAAGACGTAATGATCGAGCAACGTCTTCCACGCGCGCTTCTCGGCCGCAGGCAGCGACCTGAACGCCAGGATGTCGTGCATGAGACAGCCGAGCGCCGTGGGCGGTGCATAACCGTCGCTGCGCACGAATTTCCACCAGTAGTTGACCAGCGCGTTGATCGGGTCGAGCGAGGTGACGTGATGCCACCACATCGGCGGAATGTAGATCGCGTCGCCCGGCGCGAGTTCGGCGACCTGCGCCGCGGCGAGCGCCGTCTTCAGGCGCGGCCACCGCGGATCGTCCGGGCGGTCGAGCCTCGCCAGGCTGATTGCCGCGCCGGTCGGCGCGAATTCGAGCGGCCCGATGTAGAGGTTGCCGACCTGCTCGGGTGCGAACAGGGTAAAGCGCCGCCGCCCGCGCAACACGCAGGCGATATTGTGATACTCGTCGAAATGCGCCGGCGTGGTGACGCGGTTGCCGATCCAGATGCGCGGCTCCACGCCGGCATCGAGAAACGGCAGCGTGTGTCCGGCGAGAAAACCCGGCAGGCATTTCGCGATCGGCGCGCTCTGGATCGCGATGCCGGGCACGCGTTCGTGTCCGGCCAGATCGAGCAGCCGTTGCAGGCCCTTGCTGACCGGAACGCGGTGATGTTCGTAGTTGAAGCCGTCGAAGTCCGCGTTGTAGCCGATCACGCCGTCCTCTTCAGGCTGCATCACCACCGCATCGACCGGCACGCCGCTGTCGAACGCGGCAAGGCGGGCGGCGAAACCGGCATCGGCAAGGCATTCGCACACGAGCGGCCAGTCGCCCACCAGGCCGCGGATTACGAGCGGCCGCTCGCGACCGATCAGGTCTTCGCGCGCGAACGCGTTCGCGCCTTCGAATTCCTCGATCGCTTCGGTCATGCACGTTCGCTTATGCCGCGTCCGCCGCGCGCACGGCGTCGACGAAGGCGCGCAACCTGGCCGCATCCTTGATCCCCGGCGCCGATTCGATGCCGCTGGATACGTCGACCGAATGCGGACGGACTGCGCGGATTGCCACGCCGACGTTGTCCGCATTCAAGCCGCCCGCGAGCACGACGGGCTTGACGAAAACCTGCGTTGCGGCCGACCAGTCGAAACTCTTGCCGCTGCCACCCTGCTCGCCCACCGCATGACCGTCGAGCACGAAACCTGCCGCCGCAGGATGCGTACGCACCATTGCGGCCGGATCGACGCCCCCGCCCATCGCGATCGCTTTCAGGTACGGCACGCGATAACGCACGCATTCCTCCGCCGTCTCGCCGCCGTGGAATTGCAACAGGTCCGGCTGCACCGCAGCGACCGCCTCGGCGATGAAGCCCGGCTGGTCGTCCATGAACAGCGCGACGAAATCGACGAAGGGCGGCAACAACATGCGGATCTCAACCGCACGTTCGATGCCGGCGAAGCGCTTGCTCTGCTCGGTCAGCACGACGCCGATCGCGTCGACGCCAAGCGCGATCGCGGCATGCACGTCTTCGATTCGCGTCATCCCGCAGAACTTGATGCGTGTGCGCAGATTCCGATATCCCGGCTTCATCGTGCCTCCTCCGCCGGCCAGCCCAATTCGGCTGGCAAACCATATTGTGAAAGATAGTACGGTCGCACGAAGGTGAGCCCCTGGGCAACGGCGGTCGGCCCGGCCGCGGCGCGGTCACGGCCTGCCAGCAGCCGTGCAATCCAGTCGGGGGCTTGCTCGCCGCGCCCGACCGGCAGCAGGCTGCCGACGACATTGCGCACCATGTGATGCAGGAACGCGTTGGCCTGGATTTCGACGACCACGCGGTCGCCTTCGCGCGCTACCGAAATTTCGTGCACGCAACGCATCGGTGTGCGTGCCTGGCAGGCGGCCGTACGGAAGGCGCTGAAATCGTGTTCGCCGACGAGAGCCTGCGCGGCGGCGTGCATCGCCGCGGCATCGAGCGGCGCGCGCTCCCAGGCGACGTATCGCGCTTCAAGCGCGGCGCGCACCGGGCGGTTGAGGATAGTGTAGCGATAGCGGCGCGCGAGCGCGGAAAAGCGCGCATGGAAATCGTCGGCGACGACCTGCGCCCAGAGTACCGCGACGCTGCTCGGCAGATTCGAACTCGCGCCCAAGGTCCAGCCGCGCATGCTGCGCGCTGCGTCGGCATCGAAATGCACGACCTGGCAGCGCGCGTGCACGCCGGCATCGGTGCGCCCGGCACAGAGGATTTCGACCGGCTGGTCGGCAACCCGGGACAGCGCCGCTTCGACCGCCGCCTGCACGCTGGGCCCGTGGCTCAGCCGTTGCCAACCGTGAAAGTCGGTGCCGTCGTATTCGATGCCGAGTGCGATGCGCAAAAGACTTCTGCCGAAAACAAGAAAGCGCGCCGATTGTATCAGCGCGCCCTTCTGTCGACGCCGCCGCTCGCCGGCGGCCGTGTGCAACGCTCAACTCAATTCGGCAAGCAGCTTGCGTGCCTCTTCCTTCTGTGCCGCGCTGCCTTCGCTGAGCACCTCGTCGAGCATCGAGCGCGCGCCTTCCGGATCGCCCATGTCGAGGTAGGCGCGGGCAAGATCCAGGCGTGTGCCTATCGTATCCTCGTCGAGGAAGCCCTGGCGGCTGCCGGCATTTTCCTCCTCGGCCAGTTGTTCGGACTCGAGGTCGAGGTGCTTGTCGAGCTCGCGTTTGAACTCCATGTGGCGCAACTCGTCGGTCTTCTCGCCCGGGTGCCCGTGCGGCTCGAACGCAAGCGGCTCATCGAGATCGTCCATCGCCTTGATCCGGGTATCGTGGGCGTCAATTTCCGCGGCTGCGGCGATTTCGCCGCTCGAACCCGGTTCCTCGTCGAAGAAAAAATTGTCGGGATCATGACCGCCATGCCCGACGTACGCGGCGGCGGCGAACAGCGGACTGCCCGGCAGCAGTTGTCGGCCCAATTCGGCGACCTCCTGCCATTCGGCCGAATCTTCCGGGTATTTCTCGTGCAGCTCATGCGCGAGCGCAACGAAGCGGTCGCTGTCGCCGTCGTCGAAATGATGGCGCAACTGCTCCATTTCGTCGTCTTCGCCGGCGTGCGGCTCGGCGTAGGCGGCATCCGCATCCGGCGCACCGTCATGGTGGTGCTCGATCTCGGATTCCGGCTCCAGTTGCGCGTGCGGATCTTCCGCGACCGCTTCGGAATCCGCCACGGCCATCGCGGCGATCGCGGGGCGCGGATTGGGTTTCTTCCCGCCGGACGCGCGCTTCAGCAGCCACCCCGCGAGCAGGAGAAGCACCCCACCGGCGCCGCCATAGACCAAATAGGGATTGTCGCCGACGTAGTCGGCATACCATGGCTTCGCCGCCGCAGGCGGCGTTGCCGGTTTGGCGACGGCTGCGGCAGGTTTGGGGGCGGGTGAAGGCGGAGGTGTTGCCGGAGCTGCCGGCTGGTTCGCAGCCACCGCGGACGGCTCCGCAGCCGCAGGGGTCGCGGCAGGCGGGTTCCCGGCGGGAGGCGCAGTTGCCGGCGCCGCCGACACAGATCCGGACGCGGGTGTCGGGGCGGCCGCCGCTGGCGCTGCCGGCGTGGGCGTCGGAGCTGCCGGTGTTGTCGGTGCCGGTGTCGGGGCCGCGGATGCCGTCTGCTTGGCTGCCTGCTCTGCAGCGGCGGTTTCCCCCGGTTTAGTGATGCCCTTGCCGGCCTCGAGTTGCCTGAGCTTGTTCTGCAGTTCGGCGATTTCCGAATCCTTGAGCGAGATCAGGCGCTGGCTCTTGTTGTTGATGTCCTCGAGTTGGGCGACGCGCGACTTCAGTTCGCTGGATTCCTGGTCGCGGCTGGTCAATGCCTCCTTGGTGCGCGAAAGATCGGCACGCAGTGCGGCTGCATCCTTGCTGCCCTCCGCGGAGCCGCCATGGCTGGTGCCGGTCTCGTTGCCGGTGCTCGCGGATGGCGGCACCAGAGCCAGGCGCTCGGCTCCGTGCTTCTGTCCGGCGGCTGCCGCCGCCGGCTTGTCGGTCGCGGGCGCGGCGCCCGTGTTCGCGACCAGCGTCGCGGCGTTGAGTCCTTGCCAGGATTGCTGCTGCGCGCGCACGGCCGCCGCAGCCTCGTTCAGCGAGCCGGCAGCACGCACCTCTGCGGACGTCGGAATGCGCAGCACCGCGCCAGTTTTCAGCGCATTCATGTTGTCGCGATAGAACGCTTCCGGGTTGGCCTTGTACAGGGCCAGCAGCGTGCGATTGAAGTCTTGTGGATTGTCGCCGACCTCGTTCGCGATCTGTGACAGCGTGTCGCCGCGCTGCACCGTGTACTCGCCCTTGGCCGGAGCCGGAGCCGCCGCGGCCGCCGGGGCCGAACGCGACACCGGAGCGGCCTGCGCTACGGGCTTTGGCGTTTCCTCGCGCGGCTGGCTGGCCGGCGCGCGCGGCGTGGCCTCGACCGGTTTCGGCTTTTCCGCGACCTTCGGCGCGGTCGCGAGCACGGCCGGCGCGGTCACAGGCGGGTCGAGCAGCACCGAATATTCGCGCAACAGCTTGCCTTTGCTCCAGCTTGCCTCGATCAGGAAATCGAGGAAGGGTTCGCGCACGACCTCCTTGGTCGTCAGCCGGATCACCTTCTGGCCGCGGCCGTTGCTGGCGACGCTGAATTCGATCGGCACGGTAACGCGCGCCCGGCTCAGGCCTACACGCTGGAAATCCTCGGCCGAAGCCAGGCCCACACGCAGGTCCTCGACTTCCGCCGCCGTATCGGCGACGACCGGGATTTCCGCAAGCAGCGGCTGGTTGAGCCCGGACTTGATCTGGATTGGCCCCAGACCCAGCGCGAACACCTGACTTGTGGCCATCGCCAAGGCAACGGACAGCACGGATTTGATCGGCCCTTTCATGGCATTTCCCCCGAGGAATCGGATTTGATTCAGGCGCAACGCTGGAACACCGGGATAGCCCCGGTCATGCATTTCTTAGAATGCACATCATCTAAGGGGCATAACTATGAAACGCCATTGCGCTTTTCGCAAGGGCTCGGCAACGCGAGCGTGGCCGCGGAATGCCTACCCGATCAAGGATGGCCCGAAAAAGTTGGTTCCGGGCTTTTCCGGATGCTCCCGGTTCCGGGAAAGCCCGGGCTCGACTGTCGCGGATCGAGCACCTGCGTACTCGATCCGCGACAGGTTTTTCCGAGCCGGGAAAACTCAGGGAGAGGTCGAAACTTGCTCAAAGATATGAAGCGATCAGCAACTCGCCGACCTGCACTGCGTTGAGCGCGGCACCCTTGCGGATATTGTCGGAGACGATCCACAGATCCAGCCCGTGCGGGTGGGAGACATCCTCGCGGATGCGGCCGACGAAGGTTTCGTCCTTGCCTGCCGCGTCGCCGACCGGGGTCGGATAGCCGCCCGCCTTGCGCTCGTCGATCACTTTCACGCCGGGCGCGGTTTCGAGCAGCGCACGCGCCTGCTCGGCCGTGACCTTGTCGCGTGTTTCGATGTGCACCGCTTCGGAGTGGCCGTAGAACACCGGCACGCGCACCGCAGTCGGGTTCACGAGGATCGACTTGTCCTCTAGAATCTTCTGTGTCTCCCAGACCATCTTCATTTCTTCCTTGGTGTAGCCGTTGGCCTGGAACTCGTCGATGTGCGGGATCACGTTGAACGCGATCTGCTTGCTGAACTTCGACGGCGGATATTCCTGGAAATTGAGCAGCGCCGCGGTCTGCTTGCCGAGTTCTTCCGCGCCCGAACGCCCCGCGCCCGAAACGGACTGGTAGGTGGCCACGTTGATGCGCGTGATGCCGTACTTGCGGTGGATCGGCGCGAGCGCGACCAGCATCTGCATCGTCGAACAGTTCGGATTGGCGATGATGCCGTGCCGGGTGTAGCCCGCGATCGCATGCGGATTGACTTCGCTGACGACGAGCGGAATGTCGTCCTGATAGCGGAATTCCGAAGTGTTGTCGATGACGACCGCACCCGCTGCGGCGGCACGCGGCGCGTGCACTTTCGACACGCTGCCGCCGGCCGAGAAGAACGCGATGTCGACGCCATGGAAGTCGTATTTCGCGAGGTCTTGCACGGTGATCTGTTTGCCGTTGAACTCGACCTTGCCACCCGCGCTGCGCTCGCTCGCCAGCGGCACGAGTTCGGATATCGGGAATTTGCGCTCGGCGAGTATGCCCAACAACGTTTCACCGACGGCGCCGGTGGCACCGACCATTGCAACCTTGTATTTCTCTTTCTTGCTCATCGTGACGTCAACTCGCGGCTTCGGGGAGTGGATTCTTGTTTGTTGCGCAGCAGCATAGCACGCGAATCCGGGGGCGTAAAACAGCCGTCTGGACGTCTAAATGACATTGAGCGGCCGCCCCGCATTCAGGCCATGGCCGAGCGCCGCAATCAGGTTGTCGACCGCCAGCGACGCCATCGCCCGCCGCGTCGCCAGGCTGGCGCTGCCGATGTGCGGCGTCAGCACGACGTTGTCGAGCGCGAGCATCTCGGCCGGTACCTCGGGTTCGTGCTCGAATACGTCAAGACCCGCGCCGGCGATGCGTTTTTCGCGCAGCGCCGCGACCAGTGCCGCATCGTCGACCACGCCACCGCGCGCGATGTTGATCAGGTAGGCGTCGCGCCTCATCGCCGCCAGCTCCGCCGCGCCGATCATGTGCCGCGTTTCGGCGCTCAGCGGCACGGCAAGCACGATGAAATCCGCCTCGCGCAACAGCGTGTCGCGATCGACGTAGCGCGCCTCGCAGGCCTCCTCGATGTCGGCCGCGACGCGCGAACGATTGTGATAGATCACCGGCATGCGGAAGCCGGCCGCGCGCCGCGCGATCGCCTGACCGATGCGGCCCATGCCGAAAACCCCGAGCGTTTTGCCGTAAATGTCGCCGCCGAGCATGATGTGGAACGACATGCCCTTCCAGTTGCCGGCGCGCAGCCAGCGTTCGGCCTCGGTCACGCGCCGCGCGGCCGCGAGCATCAGCGTCCAGGCGAAGTCCGCGGTGGTTTCGTCGAGCACGCCGGGCGTGTTCGTCGCGATGATGCCGGCCTTCTTCAATGCGGCGATATCGAGATTGTTGTAGCCGACGCCGCGGTTGGCGACCGCGCGCAGCAACGGCGTGTGCGCGATCACACTCGCGTCGACCGGGTCGGCCACACCGAGGATCGCGCCGGTCTTGTCGCGCAGCTTCTGCGCCATCTGTTCGCGCGACCAGTCGTGATCTTCGTTTTCGACTTCGATGTCGAAATGTTCACGCAACCGGCCGAGGATGTCGTCGAACAGCGGGCGCGAAACCCAGACGCGAGGACGCTCCGCTTGCATGCTCACGGGCTAGCTCCTTTCGACCGAACCCGAAATGCGCGGTTCGATCTCGCCCACGTCACCGCACTGCGCGCGATGCCGCAGCGCGTGATCCATCAGCACGAGCGCAACCATCGCCTCGCCGATCGGCGT
This sequence comes from Rudaea sp., assembly GCF_057139185.1. NCBI lineage: Bacteria > Pseudomonadati > Pseudomonadota > Gammaproteobacteria > Lysobacterales > Rhodanobacteraceae > Rudaea > Rudaea sp. Next base: position 154,485 of record NZ_DBNHDN010000045.1, read on the forward strand.
CGCGCGGATGCCGACGCAGGGGTCGTGGCGGCCGATCGTGCGCACGTCGATGGGCTCGCCCGCGAGGTTCACGCTGCGCCCTGGAATCAGGATGCTCGAGGTCGGCTTGAGTGCCATCGAGGCGACGATCTGCTGGCCCGAGGAAATGCCGCCGAGAATGCCGCCGGCGTGATTGGACAGAAAACCCTGCGGCGTGATCTCGTCGCGATGCCCGCTGCCGCGCTGGGCGACGCAGGCGAAACCGTCGCCGATCTCGACACCCTTGACCGCGTTGATCGACATCAGCGCCGCGGCGAGGTCCTGATCGAGCTTGCCGTAGATCGGCTCGCCCCAGCCCGGTGGCACGCCGTCGGCGACGACGGTGACGCGCGCACCGACCGAGTCGCCCGACTTGCGCAGCGCGTCCATGTACTTTTCCAGTTCGGAAACCATCGCCGCGTCGGGCCAGAAAAACGGATTATCCTCGACCACATTCCAGTCGAACGCCTTCGGCACGATTTCGCCGATCTGCGAGAGGTGACCGCGCACGGTAACGCCGAAGCGCTGCCTGAGCCATTTTTTCGCGATCACACCCGCGGCGACACGCATCGTTGTCTCGCGCGCGCTCGAGCGCCCGCCGCCGCGCGGATCGCGGATGCCGTACTTCTGCCAATACGTGTAGTCCGCATGCGCAGGACGGAACGTCTGCGCGACTTCGGCGTAGTCCTTCGAACGCGCGTCGGTGTTGCGGATCAGCAGCGCGATCGGCGTGCCCGTGGTCTTGCCTTCGAAGACCCCGGAAAGAATCTCGATCTCGTCGGCCTCGCGCCGCTGCGAGGTGTAGCGCGATTTGCCGGTCGCGCGGCGGTCGAGGTCGCGGCGGAATTCTTCTGCAGCGATTTCCAGCCCCGGCGGGCAGCCGTCGACGACGCAGCCGATCGCGGGGCCGTGACTTTCGCCGAAGGTCGTGACGGTAAAAAGTTTTCCGAAAGAATTGCTCGACACACTCGACTCGCTTTTGATTTCCTTCTCCCGACGGAAGAGGAGAAGCTAGCGCTTCTTCAACACCGCCTTGATCGCCTTCGCATGCGCGACGATTTCCTCGCGCGCGATCGCGAACACGCCCATTTGTCCGACCTCGAACTCGATCCAGTTGAGCGGCAGCTTCGGCAGCAGTTCGCTCAATGCGCGCTCCGATTCGCCGACTTCGACGATCAGCATGCCACCCTTCGACAAATGCGCCGGCGCCTCGTCGAGGATGCGCAGGGCGAAATCGAGGCCGTCGTGGCCTGCCTTCAAACCCAGCGCCGGCTCATGGTCGTATTCGGGCGGCAGCGCGGCGAATTCGTCCTCGGTGACGTAGGGCGGGTTGCTGACGATCAGATCGTAGACCTCGCCCTTGAGTCTGGCGAACAGGTCGGACTTGACCGCGCGTACGCGGTCTTCAACGTTCTGAAAGGCAATGTTCTCCTTCGCCAGCGACAGCGCTTTGTCGCTGACGTCGACGAGATCGACGTGCCAGCCCGGATTGTGCGCGGCCATCGCGATGCCGATGCAGCCCGAGCCCGTGCACAGGTCGAGCGCGCGATGTACCTCGACATTGTCCAGCCAGGGCGAGAAGCCGTTCAAGATCATCTCGGCGATCGGCGAGCGCGGCACCAGGGCACGCTCGTCGGACTTGAACTTGAGCCCGGCGAACCAGGCCTCGCCGGTCAGGTAGGCGACCGGCTTGTGTTCCTTGACCCGACGCTCGATCAGCTTGAGCACGGCCTTCTTCTCGGCTGCGGTCAGCCTGGCCGAGCCGTAGGCCGGCGACAGATCGTGCGGCAGATGCAGCGTGTGCAGCACGAGGTGCGTGGCTTCGTCGAGCGCGTTGTCGTAGCTGTGGCCGAAGGTCAGCCCGGCACCGGCGAAACGGCTCGCGCCGTAGCGGATCCAGTCGATGATCGTGGAAAGTTCGGTGGTCATGGCCGAAGTATACCGAATCGGCCCCGCTATAATGCCGGCATGACCTCGCCTGCTCCCGCCACGCGTCCGAATGTCGCCCTGCTGATCGTCCTCGCGGCCGTCGTCGCAGCCTTCGGCCTGTGGCTCGGCAACCGCTACGCGCACCCACCGGCGCAACCGAAACTCGCCGGCGCCCTGCTCTATCCCGCGCCGCGCACGATCCCCGACTTCCAGTTGCAGCAGGCAAATGGCAAGCCGCTGACGCTGGCCGATTGGCGCGGTCACTGGAACTTCGTCTACTTCGGCTACACGACCTGCCCCGACGTCTGCCCGACCACGCTGGCCGAACTCAAGGCGGCTTGGGCGTCCTTGGGCAAGCGCGGCGCGCAGGACAAGCTGCGCGTCGATTTCGTTTCGGTCGATCCCGAGCGCGATACGCCCGACACGCTGGCCAAGTACGTCGGCTTCTTCAGTCCCGACTTCCTCGCGGCGACCGGCACCGACGCCGAACTGAGCAAGCTCACGCGCGCGCTCGGCATCGTCTATTCACGCACGAAGAAGGACGACGGCAGCATCGAAGTCGATCATTCCGGATCCATCGTCATCGTCGATCCGCAGGGCCGCCTCGTCGGCCTGTTCCGTCCGCCATTCGCGGCAAAGGATCTCGCCGACGACATGACCACGCTGGCGAACTTGAAATAACGAAAGCGTTTAACGCAGATCAGAGCGGATAAAGAGCCGATCAAGGCGGATGAAAATACTGTCAAATCTTGATCCGCATTTATCCGCTCTCATCAGATTTTATCCGTGTTAAAGATGCTCTGCTCTCGACCATGACCCTCAGCCTACTCCTGCAATACCTGCTGCCGCACCGCGCACTGTCGCGCGTTATCTACCGGGCGACACGCTGGACGTGGGCGCCGTGGAAGAATTTCCTCATCGACGCCGTGGTGAAGAACTACGCCGTGGACATGGGCGACGCCGCGCAGCCCGACCCGCGCGCCTACGCAAGCTTCAATGCGTTCTTCACGCGTGCGCTCGCGCCGGGCGCGCGCACCGCGCCGGTCGATCCGCGTGCGCTCGCCTGCCCGGCCGACGGCAGGATCAGCCAGGCCGGAGCGATCCAGGGCGGGCGCATCTTCCAGGCCAAGGGCTTCGACTTCAGCGTCGCCGAACTGCTCGGCGACGAACTCGAAGCGCAAAAGTATACTAGTGGACAATTCGCCACCGTGTACCTGTCGCCGCGCGACTATCACCGCGTGCACATGCCGCTGGCCGGCACGCTGCGCGAGACCGTGCACATTCCCGGCCGCCTGTTCAGCGTCGCGCCGTTCACGGTCGAAGGCGTGCCGCGGCTGTTCGCGCGCAACGAGCGCCTGGTCTGCCATTTCGACGGCGAGCACGGGCCGTTCTGCGTCGTCATGGTCGGCGCCATGCTCGTGTCGAGCGTGGAGACGGTGTGGAGCGGCCTCGAGATCCCGCCTTACGCGAACACGATCACGCACAAGGACTGGCGCGAGAAACACATCCGCCTCGAACGTTGCGCCGAAATGGGCCGTTTCAACATGGGTTCGACCGTGATCCTGCTCAACGCGGCGCCGCTCGTCTTCGAGCCGCGGATGACTGCCGGCGCCACGATCAAGGTCGGCCAGGCCATGGCCCGCTTCGCGTGACCGGTCCGGGCAAAAAACAAACGCCCGCAATGCGGGCGTTTTTCGTCGTTTCCGCCGCGCATGGCCTGCGCGGTGCGGCGTCGGCGCGTCAAGGCGTCGGCACGCTGCGCACGCCCTGTGCCTCGAAGTCGTAGGTCGTGCCATTCAGGCGCACGCTGTCGATCTCGCCGTGCCAGGGATAGTCGCGGCCCTTGCCCACGCCAAAGCTGATCATGGTCGCGTTGTAGGGCGGTGACGTCAGCAGCGTCTTCACCTGCGCGAACGTGCAACGCGGACCGTTGATGCCGCAATTTGCCGCCGTCGCCGGGCTGTTGAATGCCGACCCGGTGAGTCCCCAGGCGTTGCTCGTATCGGCAGCGGCGTCAATGTAGCCGCTCCACGCATACGCCGTCGAATTGACCGTGGGTGAATAGTTCAGAGTCGAATAGCCGGAACCGACGACGCCCTTGGTCCACAGTTCAATCTGAATCGACGGCATGTTCGCGGCGCCACTGGCCGCGTCGATGTTTTCCTGCGTCGTCTTGACCACGTAGCCGACCTGACTGACGGTCGCAAGCGCCGTACCGGCAAAGGACACTTGATCGCCGAAATGGACCTTGTCGCTGCCACTGCCGACCGTGATCTCGAGCGAGCCGGTGCCGAGCGGCGCGGTGCCGTCGTTGCGCAGCTGCGCGGTCGCGTTGCCGACCACGTCGCGCGCGATCGTGCCCCAGTTGAGACCCTGACCCGCGCCGTTGGCGACCGCGGGCATTACCGCCGCACGGAAGTAGCCGGTCACGTCGATCGTCAGATCCAGCTGCGCGGCCTCGGCGAGCACTTTGAATTCCTTGCCTTGCGGACACCCGGTCTGGCACAACGGAATGATCGCCGAGGCACCGCTGAAGAATATCTGGCCGGGCTGTGGCGCTCCGGTAACGGCCGGGCTGAACACCGCGATCGACGCGTTGGGGACGGTTCCGTCCGCGGCCCAAACGCGCAAATCGCCCTGGGCGGTCGCATCGAGCACTCCGATCGTCGTCGCGAGCGCGGCGGCGCCGGCGGGAATTCCGCAATCACTCGCCTTGCCGCCCTGCCCGGCGAAGCTGGCGGCAACGCCGTCGAACGCGGTCGTCGAATTTGCCGCGAGCGGACCCGAGCCGCCGTAGGACTGGCGCGTATCGACGATGCGGCACGGTGCGATCGGCACGTAGACCAGATCCTGCGCGGCGTCGCCGAGCGTGTTCGGCGTCAGCGCGGGGGCGACCCGCATGCTGCTGGTCACATCGGACCAGCGGCTGTCGCCGGCAGCGCCGGCCTGGGCGGAAACGAAAAGGCATAGTGCATTGATGCCGGCGGCAAGCGCCGCCGTCCGAATTGCTTTCATCGAAGAACCCTCTTGCGAAATGACCTTGAACCGGCAGCCGTGCCGCTGCCGGCCCGGCCCGGTGGACGGGCTCGGGATCTCGGCGACGGAACACGGTGGACGGGCTTCGCCCTCGTACTGCTCCCTGCCGCATGGGCGAGCGGTGCGGCAATCCTTGCGCTGCACGCGGCAGCAGCGTCCCGGAGTTTGTGTCGGTCGACGCGAAAATGTCAATCGCGCGGTGTGGCGGTGCGGCGAAACAGCTTCTGCACGCCTTCGACGAAAGCGGGCTGCCAAACGTCCCAGTCGTGCCCGCCACCGAACACGCGCCAGTCGGCGGCGACGCCCGGCGTGCGCACGAGCTTGTTGTAGACGACGGCGGTTTCGAAATCGAGGTCGTGGCTTGCGTCTTCCGCTGCACGATTGACATGCTCCTTGTCGCCGACCGCGAGGAACACGCGCACGGGGAAATGCGGATCGAAGCGCGGCAACGCGGCGGCATAACTCAGGCTGCGATAGCGGTCCTCGTCGAAGCGCGCGCTGCCGACGCCGAAGGCGCCGTATTCGCGCGTCGAGGAATCCTTCGGCGGCAGCGGATGGTAGACCGCGGGACTGAGCACGAGTGCCGCAGCGAACAGCTTCGGATGAATGATGACGTAACGCAGCGCGCCCGCGCCGCCCATCGAGTAGCCGCCGACCGCGCGTGCGCTGCGCTCGGCGACGGTGCGGTAGCGCGCATCGATCGCTGCAACCAGATCGCGCGTCAACGCCGTCTCGACCGGTCGGCCGGGATGGTCGGTGCCAGTGTAGGCGGAGTCCACATACCAGTTGCCGCGACCGGACCATGGCGCATCCGGCATGACGACGATGAGCGGCGGAATTTTCCCGGCAGCGATCAGCACATCGAGATCGTTCTTGACGTGTGCCCATGCGGTCATCGAATCGCCGCGTCCATGCAGCAGGTACAGGCTGGGATAGCGCTGCGTCGAGCCGGGGTATCCAGGCGGCAGGTAGATGCGATAGTCGATTCTGCCTTCGAGCGCCGGCGAGTACGCGCCGGCCTCGACGATTTCGCCCTGTGGTGCAGCGGAAGCGTGGCGCGTGGGCGGCGCCGCACAACACGCAAGCAGCAGCGTCGGCAGCATGCATGCGCATCGCATGGCGAACGACGCGTTCATTTTGCTCGGCGCTGGACTAGCGCGTGCAGACGCCGACCTGGAGCACGCGCCCGGGATGCACGTTGCCAACGTCCCTGGGCTTGATGCCGTTGGCGTGGGCCAGCTCGTTGGCGTTGCCGCAGCCGAATTTGCGCGCGATCGAGCTCAGCGTCTCGCCGCGACGCACGACGTAGGTCGGCGCGGCCCTGGAGCGCGCCTTCGCCACCGGCGGTGGAGGCGGCGGTCTGCGCGTCGCACTGACGAGCGCGGTCTGCACCGGCGTGGCCAGCACGGCCTCGTGCAGGTCGCTGGCAACCGAGCCCCACACGCCGCGCATGCAGTTCTTTTCGTACAGCGTGACGAGTTGCAGTGGCACACGCAAGGGCGTCGATGCCGGCAACGGCTCACGCGGATCGACCGAAGCGTTGAGGTTGCGCAGCGTGCGGAACCAGCCATCGTGCGCGTTGCCTTCCGAACCCAGGCACACGGCGAGTTCGGCCAGCGACGCCCTCTTCTGCAGCACCAGCGTGCCGGGGCGTCCATCGATCTTCGGAAACACCAGATTGTATTTTTCCGGATGCAGATATAGCCATGCCGCGGCAAGCACGACCGGCACGTAATCGCGCGTCTCCGGCGGCAGCTGGGCAAAAATTTCCGGGTCCCAGAAACTCGCGTCGGGCGCGTTCTTGGCCAGTCGTTGCATGCGCCCTTCGCCACCGTTGTACGCCGCGATCACCATCTCGAGATTGTTGTTGAGGATCGCGAGCTGCTCGTTGAGGTAGGCAGCGTTGGCACGCGCCGCAAGCTGCGGGTCGTAGCGCTGATCGAAACCGTCGACGAAGCCGAGGCCGAAGCGCTGCCCGGTGGCCGGCATGAACTGCAGCAGGCCCGCCGCGCCCGAGCGCGAATAGGCATGCACCCGCCCGCCCGACTCCTTGGCCATGATGCCGAACAGGATCGCCTCGGGCAGCTTGGCCTTCTCGTACTCCGGCCACATCAGGTAGCGCATGTACTGGTAGTTTTCGTAGGTGTCCATCAGGAACGGGCGCAGCGTGGTCAACCACTCTTCGAGCGCAACCTTGACCGGGCCGTTGAGCGTCATCACCTCGGACAACTCGCGGCCCTTGAGCAGCGTCACCGTACGGCTCACTTCGGGCACAGCCGCGGCGACCGCGGAGATCTCGCCCGCATTCGTCGTCGCCTCCGGTGTCGTCGCCTCCTCGCCCGCAGGCGCCGCAGCCACCGCCTGTCCGGACATGCGCGCAAATGCCACATCGAACTTCGCCGTGTCGCAGCCGTGCGTCTTCGCGCAGAGCGCGGCCGCGTCCTGCGCGTCGTTCCACGCCCACTGGTACGACGCCGTCGCCGCAGCCTCGTCGGCCCTGAACGTGGCCAGGTCGCGCGCGGCGAAGTAACGCTTCTCGTCGTCGGCGAGGCGCGTGTACAGCGCAGCGACCGCTGGGCTCGGCTTTTCCTGCCCGTTCTTCGCCGACTGCTTCTGCGCCGGATTGCCGGCACACCCGGCAAGCGCGATCGTCACCACAACCGCGACACTCAAACGAAAATTCAACATTCCGATCACCCGACGAAGAAACGCGCACACGTTACACAGCGCGCAGCGATGCGACAACCCTTGATTCACGACCACGCTCATCCATTCAGCCGCGGTTCGCGGGATCGAACGCATGTCGCGGCGAAATTGCTTTGTCGCGGCACACCGGGTCATGCGAATATTCACGCGGAGTTTTCGACGGACACGGGGTAGCAATGGCCAACGACATCCTGCTCGGCAAGAGCCAACTGGCGGGCAGCAAATCGCCGGACGTGTTTCTGCACGCGAAGTACGGCAACCGCCACGGCATGATCGCGGGTGCGACCGGCACCGGCAAATCGGTGTCGCTGATGGTCATGGCCGAGGGTTTTTCCAAGCTCGGCGTACCGGTGTTCCTCGCCGACGTCAAAGGCGATCTCGCCGGGTTGTCACAGGCCGCCGTAGTCAACGACAAACTCCAGTCGCGCCTCGACAGGCTCGGCATCACGAATTTCACCCCGAGCGCGAATCCGGTGATTTTCTGGGACATCTACGGCAAACTCGGCCATCCGGTGCGCGCGACCGTGTCCGAGATGGGCCCGACCCTGTTCGCGCGCCTGCTCGAACTCAACGACGTGCAGTCCGGCGTGCTCGAAGTCGTGTTCAAGGCCGCCGATGACCACGGCTGGCTGCTGCTCGACCTCAAGGACTTGCGCGCGCTGCTCAACTTCGCCGCGGACAAGGCCAACGCCAGGGAACTGTCCGCGCAGTACGGCCTGATCAGCCCGACCTCGATCGCGGCGATCCAGCGCTCGCTGCTGCAGCTCGAGAATGCCGGCGGCGATGCGTTCTTCGGCGAACCCGCGCTCGACCTCGCCGATTTCATGCGTCAGGACATGTCCGGGCGCGGCGTAGTCAACATCCTCGCCGCGGATCAACTGATCCTCAAGCCGATGCTGTACTCGACCTTCCTGCTCTGGCTGTTGTCCGAGCTGTTCGAGAAGCTGCCCGAAGTCGGCGACCTCGACGTACCCAAGCTCGTGTTCTTCTTCGACGAGGCGCACTTGCTGTTCGACGACTGCCCCCCTGCGCTGCAGAAGCGCGTGGAGCAAGTCGTGCGCCTGATCCGCTCCAAGGGCGTCGGCGTGTACTTTTGCTCGCAGAACCCCGACGATGCGCCCGACGTCGTGCTCGGCCAGCTCGGCAACCGCGTGCAGCATGCACTGCGCGCATTCACGCCGCGCGACCAGAAGGCGGTCAAGTCGGCGGCCGAGACGATGCGGCCGAACGCCGGCCTCGACATCGGCGCCGCGATCACCGAGCTCGGCGTCGGCGAGGCGCTCGTGAGCTTTCTCGACGCGAAGGGCCGCCCGTGCCCGACCGAGCGCGCGTTCGTGCTGCTGCCCGGCAGCCAGATCGGGCCGATCAGCACCGAGCAGCGCCAGGCGCTGATCGCGAATTCGCTCGTCGCCGGCGTGTACGAGACGGCGGTCGATCGCGAATCGGCGTTCGAGCTGCTCAAGGCGCGCGCCGCTGCCGGCGCCGGAGCCGCGCCCGCCGGCGC
>NZ_DBNHDN010000046.1:0-187282 GCF_057139185.1 Rudaea sp.
GGGTCTCCTGGACGATGCCCTGGCCGGCGAAGGCGGCGTCGCCGTGGATCGTGATGCCCATGACTTTTTCGCCGCCGTTGTCGCCGATGGCGTCTTGCTTGCCGCGGACGCGGCCCTGGATGACGGGGGCGATCGCCTCGAGGTGCGACGGGTTGAAGGCCAGGGCCAGGTACATCTCGTGGCCCTTTTCGGTGGTGTACTGGCGGAAGTAGCCCATGTGGTACTTCACGTCGCCCGAGCCGATCGACTCCCACGGGTCGCCCTTTTCGAACTCGGAGAACACGTCCGCCACGGACTTGCCCATGATGTTCATGAGCACGTTGAGGCGGCCGCGGTGGGCCATGCCGAGGACGAGATCCTTGACCCCGTTGGCGGCGCCGCGCTTGACCAGTTCGGCGACCATCGGAATCAGGCTGTCGCCGCCCTCGAGCGAGAAGCGCTTCTGGCCGACGTATTTCGTGTGCAGGTAGCGTTCGAGGCCGTCGGCCTGGACCAGGTGCTCGAGCAGCTTTTTCTTTTCATCCGCGGCGAGCCCGTAGTCGCCGCCCGCGCTTTCGAACTGCTGGTGCACCCAACGCCGCTCGTCGGCGTCGCGGATGTGCATGAACTCGGCGCCGATGCTGCCAGCGTAGGTTTTCTTCAAGCGCTCGAGCAGTTCACCGAGCCTGAGCCTGGGCGGGCCGCCGAGGAAGCCGGTGTTGAATTCGCTGTTCATGTCGACGGCGCCGAGGCCGTGCCAGGACGGATCGAGGTCGGGCGCACCCGGGCGCGGCAGCAGGCCGATTTCCTCGAGGTCGGCGGCAGGGTAGGTGCCTTCCATGTCGAGCGGGTCGAGCCTGGCGGCGAGATGGCCGCGCGAACGGTACGCGGTGACCAGGCGCGATACGCCGGTCTGTTTCTGGCTGACCGCGTCGGTCAGCGGGCCGGTGGCGAGCAGCACCGCGCGGCCGTTGACCTTCTGCGCCTGCTCGATGCGCACGACCGCGTCGCCGTGCGGCTGGTCGCCGGCCTCGCGGCCCCGGAACGTGTCGAAATATTTCTTCCACTCTGGCGCGACCGAGGAGGGATCGCGCAGGTAGCTGTCGTACAGATCCTCGATGAAGGCGGCATTGCCTCCGGAAAGTTGCGAGGATTCGGAGAATTCCTTGAGGAGATTGACGCTCACGCTGACGTACCGGCAATGGGGGCGGGCGCGACCGTGCCTGTGAAACCGCGGCCAGGAAGGCAGCCGTTCGCGGGCCGCGAATTATACGCTAGGCGGCCGGATTGGACATTAATTCCGTGAAAGGTTGGCGACGATCCAGGCCGTTCCTGCAAAGCGCGTCGCGTCCGCTCCGGCCAAGCCGCCGCCGCGTGCGCCGAGGGCGGCCCCGCACACGAGGAATCCCTCGCAACGGCCGCGAAATCGCGGTGTGTTCGGAACCGTTGCGCGCGATTGCGCGGGCGTTCCACTTCCGCGCAATCGCGCAGCGAGTGCTAAACGTTTCCTGCCTCCGCTACAATGAACGCTTACGTACAGGACAAGAGACCGCGCTGGCGCGCGGTACTACTTCGGGGCGCGAGCGAGGACATGCGGGTATTGGTAAGCAACGACGACGGCGTGGAAGCGCCGGGCATAGCCGTACTCGCGCGCGCGCTCGCGGCGGCCGGCGAAGTCATCGTCGTCGCGCCTGACCGCGACCGCTCCGGCGCGAGCAATTCGCTGACGCTGGACCAGCCGATCCGCGTCGCCAGGCTCGACACCAACCGCTACCGCGTCGCCGGCACGCCGACCGACTGCGTGCACCTCGCGCTGTGCGGCATGCTCGACAAGGACCCGGACATCGTCGTCTCCGGCATCAACAACGCCTGCAACCTCGGCGACGACGTGATCTATTCGGGCACCGTATCCGCGGCGATGGAAGGGCGTTTTCTCGGCCTGCCCGCGATCGCCGTGTCGCTCGTGACCGGCGAGGACAGCGGCCATCATTTCGACAGCGCGGCGCAGGCGACGCTTGCGATCATGCGCCGGCTCGTCGTCGATCCGCTGCCGGCCGACACGATCCTCAATGTGAACGTGCCCGACCTGCCCTGGCACGAGTTGCGCGGCTTCGCCGTGACCCGACTCGGCAAGCGTCACCGCTCGGCGCCGTGCATCAAACAGGTCGATCCGCGTGGGCGGCCGCTGTGGTGGATCGGGCCCGCGGGCGAGGTCGACGACGACGGCCCCGGCACCGATTTCCACGCGGTGCGCCAGGGCTATATCTCGATCACGCCGATCCACGTCGACCTGACCCGCTTCCAGGCGCTGGAAAAGGTGTCGAGCTGGGTCGCTTCGCTGACGCTGCAGCTGGATCCGGCCGCGTGACGATGATGCAGCGGTTGACTCCAGAGGTGCGTGGCCTGGGCATGACCAGCCAGCGCGCGCGCGATCGCCTGATCGACCGGCTCGCCACGCGTCTGCCCAACGATGCGCGCAAACCGATCGCCGACCGGCGCGTGCTCGACGTCATGCGCGTGCTGCCGCGCCACCTGTTCATCGAGGAAGCGTTGGCCTCGCGGGCCTACGAGGACGATGCACTGCCGATAGGTCGCGCGCAGACGATTTCGCAGCCGTGGGTCGTCGCGCGCATGACCGAGGCGCTGATCGAGTACGCCGTGCCGAAAAAGGTACTCGAAATCGGCACTGGCTCCGGTTATCAGGCCGCGGTGCTGGCCGCGCTCGTGGAAAATGTATACACGGTCGAGCGCATCGACGAGCTGCTGCGCAACGCGCGCCGCCGCTTCCGCAAACTCGGCATCGACAACATCCGCTCGAAACATGCCGACGGCAAACTCGGCTGGGCCGAGCACGCGCCGTACGACGCGATCGTCCTCACCGCGGCCGACGACGCACTGCGGCCGGAACTGTTCGACCAGCTCGCGCCCGACGGCGTGCTCGTCGCGCCGGTCGGCAAGCCCGGCGTGCAGAAGCTGTTGCGCTATCGCCTCGTCGAAAAGGAGACGGGCGCGATGTGGGTCGGCGAATCGCTCGGCGACGTCAGCTTCGTGCCGCTGCTCGGTGGCCTGGTGTAGAAAAATAGAGCGCGGGCAGCAGCAAGCGGTGGGCGGAAGGACCAAAAGCGTGTGGGTCCGCCGGGTTTCCCGCGTACCGCTCAACGCAAACCGCTGACCATTCGCATTTTCCTGGGAATACCGCTTTGAATCTGTTCAAACCGATCTACGAAAAAGCCCTGGTCTGGGCGATGCATCCGCTCGCCGAGCGCTATCTGATGGGCATCAGCTTCGTCGAGGCCTTCATCTTTCCGCTGATGCCCGAAATCATGCTCGCGCCGATGACGCTGGCGAAGCCGGAACGCTGGGCGCGTTATGCCAGCCTGAGCCTGCTCTTCTCCACGTTGGGGTCGATCATCGGCTATCTGATGGGCCACTATGGTTTCGAACTCCTGCGGCCGCTGCTCGACGACCTCGGCTGGCTGCCGGCCATCGACAGCTACGTCTCCAAACTGCGCGGTCTCGGTGGCTGGGAAGTGTTCTGGCTGCTCGTCGGCGGGGGCTTCCTGCCGATCCCGATGAAGATCATTGCCTGGTCGTCGGGCATCGTCGGCGTGCCGATCTGGGCGTTTCTCGCCGCGATGATCGTCGGCCGCGGCAAGCGCGTCTATCTGCTCTGCGGAACGATCCGTCTCGGTGGCGAGAAGGCCGAGCAAACCGTGCATAAATGGGTCGAATGGATCGGCTGGGGATTGCTTGCTTTGGTTGTCCTTGCTGTGGTGTATTTCAAGTTCCTGCACCGATAGGCGGCGTGAGGCAGGCACCCGGAATGCAAACGATCAAGGCGATCTTCGGCAAATCCCGCAACAGGCACTGGCCCGCACTGGTCGTGGTCGGCGCCGCATGGCTGGCCGGTTGCGCCACCGATCCTGCCGACGTCGAGGATCGCTCGATCGGTGAGTCGCCGTCGCTGCAGTCGCCGCAGTCCGCGCGCGCGGCCACGCCACCGGGCGGCAGCTACCGCGTGGTCAGGGGCGATACGCTGTACTCGATCGCATTCAAGCGCGGCCTCGACTATCGCGACGTGGCGCAGTGGAACGGCATCGCCGCACCGCAGTACAAGATTCTCGTCGGCGAGGAAATCCGCCTCAGCCCGCCCGGCGCGCAGGTCGCGACGGCCAATGCCCATGCGTCGGCACGGCACGCGGATGCGGCACACACGCCAACGCCCGCCTCCGGCCCCGCCGTCGCCGCAACGCCGGCTCCGGCGCCGAAAAGCACGAGCATGTTCGAGGACGTGCCGAACGAATCCGTCACGTCGGCTCCCGCCCAATCCGAACCGGCTGCGTCGACGCAGTCCACGGTGTCGAAGCCCGCACCGCAGACTGCGCCGCCGCCCGCGGAACCGGTGGCGCCCGTCGCGATCGCAATGCCGCCGCCCGCGGCCAAGGTTCCCGCGGCAGAGCCGCCGCCGGCGAAACCGGTGGTCGAATCCGCGGCGTCCAATGTCGGCGGCGTTGTCTGGCGTTGGCCGAGCGGCGGCAAGATGGTCGGTGGCTACGTCGCCGGCGACCAGACCAGGCAAGGCGTCGACATCGCCGGCGCCGCGGGCGACCCGGTACTCGCCGCGGCCGACGGCGAAGTCGTCTACAGCGGCAACGGCCTGCTCGGCTACGGCGAGCTCATCATTGTCAAGCACAACGCAAGTTTCCTTTCCGCCTACGGCCACAACCGCAGGCGCCTCGTCGCCGAGGGCGAGAAGGTACGCGCCGGCCAGCAGATCGCCGAAATGGGTTCGAGCAGCGCCAGCCGCGACGAACTGCATTTCGAGATCCGCAAGAACGGCAAGCCGGTCAATCCGCTGGACTACCTTCCGCCTCGCTGAGCGTCGAGAAGCTCAAAAGAATTGCCGCGAAGGCACGAAGATCGCGAAGAAAAGCCACGAAGAAAGTCGATTCGGGACTTGTGCTCTTTTTTTCGCGGCTTCGTGGTGAATCTTTTCTTTTGCTTTCGCAACCGCGTTATCCTAGGCCCATGAACGCGGATCTACGCGCCGACGATATCGAATCGGACGAGCTGCTCGAACTGGTCCACGCGGTCGAGCCGCAGCAGGACGACGAGGCCCGCGATTCGACCAGCGCCTATCTCAACGAAATCGGCCTGGTTCCGCTGCTCGACGCCGACGACGAATTGCGTCTGGCCGAACGCGTGGCCGCAGGCGATGCCGACGCGCGCCGGCGCATGATCGAAGCGAACCTGCGCCTCGTCGTCTCGATCGCGCGCGGCTACGTCGGCCGCGGCGTGCCGCTGCTCGACCTGATCGCCGAGGGCAATCTCGGCCTGATCCGTGCGGTGGAGAAATTCGATGCGTCGCGTCGTCTGCGCTTCTCGACCTACGCGACCTGGTGGATCCGCGACGGCGTGCAGCACGCGCTGATGAGCCAGGGCCGCACCGTGCGTCTGCCCGTGCATGTGCTGCGCGAATTCGCCCAGGTGCTGCGCGCGCGGCGCCAGCTCACGCATGAGCTCGGGCGCATGCCGGGCATCGACGAGCTGGCGCGCCACCTCGGCCGCAGCGGCGCCGATATCGCCGGCCTGTTCACCCTGACCGACCGCATTTCCTCGCTAGACGCGCCGCTGTCGGCGAGCGACGACCGCGCGCTGATCGAGCAGCTCGTCGTCGACGATGCCGGCGCGGCGATGGCGCGCGCGCATGCGGGCGAACCGCGCGACTCGCGCATCGAGCACTGCTTAGCGCGGTTGTCCGAACGGCAGCGCCTGGTGTTGCAGCGGCGCTACGGCCTCAACGACCACGCCACGCAGACGCTCGCCGAGATCGCCGCCGAGCTCGGCCTGACCCGCGAGCGCGTGCGCCAGATTCAGAGCGAGGCGCTGCTGCGCCTGCGCGGACTGGTCGAGAGCGAGAACGCGGATCGCGGCGACGGCGATTGAACATTTTCCGGTCGTCATTGCCGCTGGAAGCATGCGGGAATGACGGCGGAAAGCCTTGCCGGGATCAGCGAAGATTGTTCATGGCAGAGCCGTTTCCGTCTCCGGCGCGCCCTGCAGCAGCCGCTTCTTCGCCACCCACTGCGTAGCCTCGTCCATCGGTTCCAGCGCGGCGAACTCGCCGGCGACCAGCGTCGCGATCGGCGCGCCGTCGCGATAGAGCACGCGCGCGTTGGTCAGGTTCGGCACGCGCTCGTCAGCGAGCAGGTGGCCGACGAGATTGAGCGGATCGGCGCCGCAGACGCCGACCAGGCTGCCGTCGCGCGGGCGGTTGCGGATCGCACGCAGCGGTGCGATCGCTTCCGGCAGCGCAAATTGCTCGCCGGTGAGCCCGGCAATGAAGCGGCCGCCGCGAATCTCGCCGCGCGCCTCGAGGCGGTGACAGACGCGCAGCAGCTCGCGCCACGGCGGCAGCCACGCCGCCTCGCGTGCGAGCAGGCGCCAGCAGATCAGGCCGTAGCGCTTGAGCAGCGTGCGGACGACGTGCTCCGCCTGTTCGGCGTCGCCACGCCGGTCCGTGCTGGATTGCGCTTTCGTGGAATCGTCCACTTCTGTACTCGTACGCCGCAGCAGCGACCAGCGCCCCGCATCGGCGATGCCGAGCAGTCCGCGCGAGCCACGCCCACGCCGCCGTTGCGGTGAGGGTCGGCGCGAGGCCGGCACGAGCAGCGCGCGCAGGCCGGCGAAACTGTCGGAATTGATCCGGCCCGCGGCGACGAGTTCGGCGAGCGCATCCTCGAGTTCGGCGTGCAGCAAGCGTGTGGCGTCGGCCAACTCGTCGAAGAACGAGGCGCCGTGCTCGCGTAGTGCATCGGCCACCGCCTGCGCGCGCGAAGACAGTGCGGTCAGGCCACTACGCGCGGCCGCGCCGAGCGCATTCCACAGCGCGAGGTTGCGTCGCTGCACGAGCACGATCGGCGTCGCGCGCACGGGGCCGGACGCGGCGCGCGGGCGCGGATCGTCTTCGTCTGTGCGCGCTGCGGGCGCACGCAGGCGTGTCCACACGACGCGGCCGGAAAGGCACAGGTCATCAAGCCAGGAAATTTCGTAGCCGGCGACGCGCGCGGGAAGAATCTCGGTCTCCCAGGCCGCGGCCGGCGCCTCGTAGCCTTCGAGTTGGGCAAGCACGCCGGCAAGCGCGTCGGGCCCGGTTACCTGCGTGCCCGGCGCGACGCGTTGCCACTCGAACAGGAAGCGCAGGTAGTCGCGCGGCTCGACCGGCTCGATCTCGCGGCGCAGGCGATTGACCGTGTAGCGGTGGATGCGCGCGAGCAGGTGGCGCTCGCACCATTCGGTGGTCGTCGCGTCCGGCGTGAAGCGGCCCTGCATGACGAAGCCCTGGCGTTCGAGTGCGAGCAGGGCGAGGAAGATGTCGTTTTGCGGCAGGCCGAGCGATGCGGCGATGTCGGTCGCGGGCACGGGGCCGAGGCCGGTCAGCCGTGCACGCACGAGATCCACCAGCGCGTCTTCACGCGTCCAGGCGACGGCGGCGTACTCCGGAGGAGCGATGATGCTCGGTTCGCAACGAAGCGTGGGCAATATTGCCGCGAACTGCGGCAAGCGTTCGGCGGAAACGAATACACGCGCCCCCTCCGACGATGCCAGTTGCGTCGCGCGCTTTTGAACGATGAGTTGCTCGAACAAGTTGCGCCACGATGCGTGGTCGCGCATCTCCACCTCGGCGACGAAGCCCAACCCCATCAACGCCTCATGTAATTCATCCGCATCGCGCGCTTCGGGCCAAGCCTCATCGCGCACGCAAGCGATCGCCCCCGCGTCGAGCCGGCCGAAGTCCTCGGTGGTTTCGATGTCGCCCCAGCGCCGGCTCTGCACGGCCTGGGTGCGACGTTCCTCGAGCGGCGCATCGTCGAGGAAGGCATAGGGCCGCGCATTGAGGATTTCGGCAGCGAGCGGCG
The DNA here is from genome assembly GCF_057139185.1 of Rudaea sp. Lineage (NCBI taxonomy): Bacteria > Pseudomonadati > Pseudomonadota > Gammaproteobacteria > Lysobacterales > Rhodanobacteraceae > Rudaea > Rudaea sp. The sequence continues at coordinate 7,899 of NZ_DBNHDN010000046.1, forward strand.
AAGGTGCAGTCAGATCTTTTGCAACAATGTGGATTTCTCCACTTTCGAGCATTCGCAGCAGGCGCAGCAGCGCGGCAACGTCCATCGCCTCGTGCAGACAATCGTGCAGCGTTTGCGCGACCAGCGGGTGGTCTGGAATCCGGCGCTCGCCGACGATGTTTTCCAGGCAGGCGACCTGGTCGGGAAACACCGCCGCGAGCAGATCCTCGCTCTTCATGCGCTGCAGTTGCGGCGGCACCTTGCTGCCGCCCTGGAAGCGCGGCAGCGCGAGCGCGGTCACCGCGTTCCAGCGCCAGCGCAGGCCGAACATCGGTGCGTCGAGCAGGGCCTGGATCAGCACATGCTCGGCGGTGCTCGAGTGCAGATAGCGGGAGACTTCGTCGAGCGGAAAACTGTGGCTGGTCGACAGCGACAGCACGATTGCGTCCTCGGTCGCCGCGGCCTGCAGTTCGAAGTTGAACGTGCGGCAGAAGCGCTTGCGCAGGGCGAGGCCCCAGGCGCGGTTCATGCGGCTGCCGAATGGCGAGTGGATGATGAGCTGGGTGCCGCCGGACTCGTCGAAGAAGCGTTCCATCGCGAGCTGTGTCTGCGTCGGCAGCAGACCGAGTGCGGCCTGCGTCGCGCCGAGGTAGTCGACGATCTGGCGTGCGCCGGATTCGTTCAAGCCGACTTGTTCGCGCAGCCAGCGCAAGGCCGTCGCGGGGCCGAATTCAAGCTGCATGGAAATTTCTTCGCGCAGGCGCGACACGGAATACGACAACTCGTCGCTGCGTCCGGGCGCCTCGCCGAGCCAGAACGGTAGCGTCGGCGGCGCGCCTTTCGCATCTTCGACGCGCAGTCGGCCGCGTTCGACGCGCAGCACGCGGTACGAGGTGTTGCCGAGCTGGAAGATGTCGCCGGCCATGCTTTCGACCGCGAAGTCCTCGTGCACGGTGCCGATGCGCGCACCCTGCGGTTCGAGCACGACTTCGTAATCGGCCGTATCCGGAATCGCGCCGCCCGAGGTCAGCGCGGTCAGGCGTGCGCCGCGGCGTGCGCGCAGCACGCCGTTGACCGCGTCACGATGCAGATACGCCGAGCGTGGGCCGCGCCGGGTCGTGTAGCCGTCGGCGAGCATGCGCAGCGTGTCGCGATAGGCGTCGAGGCTGAGGTCGGCGAACGGGTACGCGCGGCGGATCGTGTCGAACAGTTCCTGCTCGTTGCATTCGCGGCAGGCGACTTCGGCGACGATCTGCTGCGCCAGCACGTCGCGTGCGTCGCGTTCGACGCGCAGCGTATCGAGTTCGCCGCGGCGCACCGCGTCGAGCAGCGCCGCGCATTCGACCAGGTCGTCGCGCGACAGCGGGAACAGGCGCGCCTTCGGCGTGCCGTCGACCGAGTGGTTGGCACGGCCGACGCGTTGCAGGAAGGTCGAGATCGAGCGCGGCGAGGCGATCTGGCAGACCAGGTCGACGTCGCCGATGTCGATGCCGAGTTCGAGCGAGGCGGTGGCGATGAGTGCGCGCAACTCGCCGCGCTTCAGGCGCTGCTCGGCGGCAAGGCGCTGCTCGCGCGCGAGGCTTCCGTGGTGCGAGGTCACCGCCTCCTTGCCGAGCAGATCGGATAGATGCCTGGCCAGGCGCTCAGCCATGCGCCGCGTGTTGACGAAGATCAGCGTGGTTTTGTGCGCCTGGATCAGTTCGGCGAGACGTTGGTAGACCGTGAGCCAGACATCGCCCGACATCACCGCGGAGAGCGGCGCCGGCGGCAGTTCGAGGGCGAGGTCGCGCTCGCGCGCGAAACCGACGTCGATAGTTTCGCAACCGGGGGAGGGGATTTCCGTTGTGCCCACCAAAAACTTGGCGACTTCGGAAATCGGCTTCTGCGTCGCCGACAGGCCGATGCGCGTCAGCCTGCGCCCGCACAGCGCGTCGAGGCGTTCGAGCGACAGCGCCAGATGCGCGCCGCGTTTGCACGGTGCGAGCGCGTGGATTTCATCGACGATCACGCTGCGCGTCGTCGCCAGCATCGCGCGGCCGGAGTCGGAGCCGAGCAGGACGTACAACGATTCGGGCGTGGTCACGACTATATGCGGTGCGCGCCGCTTCATCGCCTGGCGCTCGCTCTGCGGGGTGTCGCCGGTGCGCACGCTGGCGCGGATTTCCACATCGGGATGGCCGAGCTCGGCAAGCCGCGCGCGGATACCTTCCAGTGGTGCCTGCAGGTTGATCCGCACGTCGTTCGACAACGCCTTGAGCGGCGAGACGTAGACGACCCGCGTTTCGTCGGCGAGCGCGCCTTCGCAGCCCGCACGCACCAGTTCGTCGATCGCGGCGAGGAACGCGGCGAGCGTCTTGCCCGAGCCGGTCGGCGCGGCGATCAGCGTGTGCCGGCCGGAGCGGATGGCCGGCCAAGCACGCACCTGCGCGGGTGTCGGCGCGGTAAACGTCTGCGCGAACCACGCGGCGACGGCGGGATGGAAGTCTTGCAGCGGCACGGGAAAATTATGCGCCTCGGACGCGCCTTTGTTCATGCGCGCCGAATTGGGGGCCTTTTGCGCGAATGACAGGCCCAGCTGGCGCATTGCTGCGACTCCGTCGAAGGGAATGCAGCGTGCCCGACCTGCGTCTCAGCGCGCGAGACGCCGGACGGTCGTGTGGATCAGACCCCGTTGCCGCGGCGTGCGAGATTTTCGATCCAGCGGTACAGGGCGAGCATGATCACGACGAACGCCATGCCGCCGATCCAGATCGCCGGGCCGGTGGCGAACTCGTTGCCGACTAGGCCGAGAGGGTAATCCTTGCCCGAGAATGCCACGATCGCGGCGATGACGACGCCGATCATGCCTTCGCCGACGATCATGCCGGAGGCGAGCAGCACGCCGAGCTGCTTGGCGGATTCGGGTTTCGCCGTCCGCTGCGCGCGCTTGTCGTAGTACGCGCCGGCGATCGCGCCGACGACCACCATCAAGGTGCTCGAGGTCGGCAGGTAAATGCCCAGTCCCACCGCCAGCGGCGACAGATGCGCATGGCGCGTGACGCGGCGCAATATCTCGTCGATGACGATGAGTACGGCGCCGATGCCCGCGCCGATGCCGATCAGGTCCCAGCGGATATTGTTCTGGATCACACCCTGCGCCAGTGCGGAAATCAGCCCCGCCTGCGGCGCGGCCAAGGGGTTTTCGTGCGTGTTGCCGGGCACGCCGACAAAGCCGTATCCCTGGTTGAGCACTTCGAGCACGGGCGGGATGATCAGCGCGCCGGCAATCACGCCGATCACCAGCGCCCATTGCTGCCGGGACGGCGTCGCGTCGACGAGCTGGCCGGTTTTCAGGTCCTGCAGATTGTTATTGGCGATGGTGCCGATCGCGAACACGATCGAGGTGACGAACAGGGCAAAGGCGACCAGCGCCTTCTCCAGTCCGGGCGGTACATACGGTTTGACGCCGAGCACGAGCAGCAGCGCCGCGCCAATCACCACGAGAATGCCGACGCCGGACAACGGGCTGTTGGACGCGCCGATCAGGCCCGCCATGTAGCCGGTCACGGCGGAAACGAAGAAGCCCATCAGCACGCAATAGGCGAGTCCACCCAGGGCAAGCGCCCAGAGGTGATCGCCGAGCCCGCCGTTGATGGCGAAATGTCCGAGCAGCAAGGCGACCGGGACAAAACACACGAGCATGGTCAGGCCGACGAAGGTGATCGGAATGTCCTGTTCGGTGCGTGGCAGCAGCGCGGCCTGTCCGGTATTGCGCGCGCGCTGCGCGGCCAGCGCCGAGGCGAGGCCCGAAGCGACCGGTTTCACCAGCTTGAGCAAGGTCCAGATCGCGGCGATGCCGATGGTCCCGGCACCGATGAACCGGATCTGGGTCTTGGAAATGTCGGCGGCGAGTTTCGCCGCGTCGCCTGCCGTCGCCGCGATGGCCGAGTAGTGCGGCACACCCCAAACCCAGGCGATCGCCGCGCCGACCAGCATCGCGATGCCTACCCACAGTCCGACGAGATGTCCGACCGCGAACAGCGCCATCGACAGACTGAAATCGTACCCGCTCACCGGGCCGCGTTCGCCGCCGAGGCGGAAATACTGCATGACGTCACTGGCAAACACGCGCGTGGCGACGACCACCGCGAACAGCGCCGCGACGATGGAGCCCCAGACCACCGCAAGCAATCCGGTGCGACTGTCTTCCGCGCCGCCCGCCGTGGCGGTGGCTCCGGGGCTGCCGACCTTGAGCACTTCGGCGCAGGCGACACCTTCGGGAAACGGCAGATCCGAGCCGGTCACGAGCGCGCGGCGCAATGGAATCGAATACATCACGCCGAGCACGCCGCCGAGCGCGCAGATGGCAAACGAGGTCCAGAATGGAAATCCCGTCCACCAGCCGATCATCAGGAAACCGGGCAGCACGAAACACATCGCCGACAGCGTTCCGGCCGCCGAGGCGATCGTCTGCACGATGTTGTTCTCCTGCACCGTGGAATCCTTGAAGCCGCGCAGCAGGGCCATCGAAATCACCGCGGCGGGAATGGATGTGGCGACGGTGAGGCCGATCTTGAGGCCGAAAAAAACATTCGCCGCCGTGAACACCACCGTGATCGTGATGCCGAGGAGTACGCCGCGCAAAGTGAGCTCGCTGCGCGACTCGGCTGTCGTCATGTGTTGATTGGCCATGAAGCCCCCGGTGTCGGAAACAGCAAAGTATGGCAAACATTTCCGGTCCGCATGCGCAGGCGAAGATTCGCTTCTCATGCTGCAAAGCGGCAAACATCGCCGCAACGACGGTTTTCGTACGTGCCGCGCGCGTGCATTCGTCGAGCCGATACGTCCGGATCGCGGCCTCGAATGGTTAAGAAATTATTCAATTCGAACAACAGGTTCTGGCCATGACTGGCGAAAGAGGGCTGGGGCAGACTGACTCGATTCTGAATGATTAAGGTTCGGAGTGGAGTCAAACGCTTGGATTTGTTACTATGCGACCGCTCGCGTTGCCGCTGCCTAACGTTTTATTAACGCGAAGCACGCATCAGAATTTGGTGTGACGTGATTGGATATGCGTGCCGCACACGGGGTTTGGCGGACGCCCGAAGAAAAACCATGCAAAAGGAGACTCCGAATGAAACGTAATACCTTGTTTGCCGCTCTCGCCCTCGCCCTGGGTGGTATCGGCGCAATCGGCACGGCGCAAGCCCAGGACTTCGGTTCCTGGTATGTCGCCCCGCGCCTCGGCGCTGTCGTTCCGGACAGCAACCGCACCACCAAGGTGTCGGGCTTCGGTGGTATTGGCGTCGGCGTTTGGGTGAACCCGAACTTCGCCGTCGATTTCGAATACGGCATCAACAACGCCGACTTCAAGAACAGCTCGCCGCGCAATACCCATCAGTGGGAAAGCGTGCAGCTCGACGTCGCGGCGCGCTGGTTCTTCGGTGACATCGGCGCCGGCTGGCGTCCGTATGTGGTCGGCGCCGTTGGCGCGCTGCGCCACAAGGCCTACTCGGGTTCGCTGCTCTCGGCTGCTGGCCAGTCCGATAGCGGTGGCTGGGATCCGATGGCGCTGCTCGGCGCCGGTATCCAGTACAGCCTGTCCGATCGCCTCGCGTTCCGCGGTGAAGTCGCGGCGCGTTACGACCACGACAACAACTCGCTGAACTCGGCATTGGCCCAGTCGTACGGCTTCAAGCGCCATTCGGGCTTCACCGACGCGCTCGTGACCGTTGGCCTGACCTACAGCTTCGGTGCGGCCCCCGCTGCGCCGCCGCCGCCGCCGCCGCCGGCTCCGCCGCCGCCGCCGCCGGCTGCCCCGCCGCCGCCGCCGCCGGCTCCGATCGACCTGCGTGGTGTCGAGTTCAAGTTCGACCATCCGCGTCCGGGCGAGAAGCTGGTGCCGTCGCTGAAGGCCCCGACCGCCGCGTCGGTGCAGATTCTCGACGAAGCCGTGGATACGCTGAAGCGCAATCCGGAGCTCCGCGTCGAAGTCGACGGTCACACCGACGGCATCGGTACCGAGGCTTACAACCAGAAGCTTTCGGAGCGTCGCGCCAAGGGCGTGTATGACTATCTGATCGCGCACGGCGTGCCTGACAGTCAGATCACCGGCCACAAGGGTTTCGGCAAGGATCAGCCGATCGCCCCCAACAACACTGCGGAAGGCCGTCAGCAGAATCGCCGCGTCGAACTCAAGCAGTAAGATCGTTCGAGGTGGTGCAAGCAACAAGAAGAAGCCCGGCGCAAGCCGGGCTTTTTCGTTGGGAAGAATCGATGGTCAAGCATGGCCTTGCCCGTGTCCTGAGCAAATTTGGTTTCTGTTCGCGTAGCCAGGCGCTGGCGCTGGTGCGCGCGGGACGCGTGCGCGTGAACGGACGCATCGTGCGCGATCCGGAAACGCCGACCGATGGCGCGCGCGACCGCGTCGCGGTCGACGGCGAAGAAGTCACGGCGCAGGAAAAAGTCTATCTCGCGCTGAACAAACCGCGCGGTTATGTGACCACGGCCAGCGACGAGCGCGGGCGAACCACGGTCTATGAGTTGCTCAAGCTCCCCGCGCAGGCGGCTGCGCCTGCGCATTGGCTTGCCCCGGTCGGCCGTCTCGACAAGGCCAGCGAGGGCCTGCTGCTGTTCACCAACGACAGCACATGGGCCGCACATCTGACCGACCCGGCCTCGCATCTGGACAAGACCTATCACGTGCAGATCGATACGCTGGCCGACGCGGAACTGCTCGCGCGCCTGATCGTCGGCATCGATGATGCGGGCGAACGACTGAGGTTGAAATCCGTGCGCGAATTGCGCCGCGGCGAGAAGAATTCCTGGCTGGAAATCGTCCTCGACGAAGGCCGCAACCGGCAGATCCGTCGCGTGCTCGCCGCATTCGGCATCGGCGTGTTGCGTCTCGTGCGCGTCGCGATCGGTCCGCTCGCGCTCGGCGATCTGGCCAAGGGCCAAACGCGCGCGCTGACCGCATCGGACATGCGGCGCCTGGCCGAAGCGATCGGTGTGAAGCGCGCCGTCCCGCCGGTCAGCGAATGACGCCGAGGGTGCGGCCGATCTTGACGAACGCCGCGACCGCGCGATCGATCTGCTCGTGCGTATGCGCCGCGCTCATCTGCGTACGGATGCGCGCCTGGCCCTTCGGTACGACCGGGAAGAAAAATCCGATCACGTAGATGCCCTCGTCCAGCAGTTGTTTGGCGAATTCCTGCGCGAGTTTGGCGTCGCCCAGCATGACCGGTGCAATCGGATGGGTGCCGGGGCGGATGTCGAAGCCCGCTTCGCTCATGCGCTTGCGGAAATACAGCGCGTTGTCGTTGACCTTGTCGCGCAGCGCGGTGCTCGAGGAAAGCATCTCGAACACCTTGATCGATGCGGCGACGAGCGGCGGCGGCAGCGTGTTCGAGAACAGGTACGGACGCGAGCGCTGGCGCAGCAGGTCGACGATTTCGCGGCGCCCGGTGGTGAAGCCGCCCGAGCCGCCGCCGAGCGCCTTGCCGAGCGTGGAAGTGAACACGTCAACCTCGCCCATCACACTGTGCAGTTCCGCAGAGCCGCGGCCGGTAGGGCCGACGAAGCCGGTCGCGTGCGAATCGTCGACCATCAGCATCGCGTTGTATTTCTTCTTCAACGCGACGATTTCGTCGAGTTTGGCGATGTAGCCGTCCATCGAGAACACGCCGTCGGTCGCGATCAGGCGCGTGCGCTTGCCCTGGGTTTCGGCAAGGTGCTTTTCGAGTTCGGCCATGTCGCCGTTCGCGTAGCGCCGACGCTCGGCCTTGCACAGGCGGATGCCGTCGATGATCGAGGCATGGTTGAGCGCATCCGAAATCACCGCATCTTCTTCGCCGAGAATCGTTTCGAACAGACCGCCGTTCGCGTCGAAGCACGAGGTGTACAGAATCGTGTCGTCGGTGCCGAAGAATTTCGCGATCGTCGCCTCGAGCTGCTTGTGCAGATCCTGCGTGCCGCAGATGAAGCGCACGCTGGCGAGGCCGAAGCCGTGCGTGTCGAGCGCGTCCTTCGCCGCCTGGATGATCTCGGCATTGTCGGCGAGGCCGAGGTAGTTGTTGGCGCAGAAGTTGAGTACCTCGCGGCCATCGCTCGTCCTGATCGAGGACGATTGCGGCGTCGCGATCACGCGTTCGGTCTTGTACAAGCCAGCGTCGCGGATCGATTCAAGTTCGGACTGCAGGCGGTTCTGGGCGGCGTAGGTCATGGCGGAATCCGGCGGAAAGCGCCATTGTCCGCGATTCGCGTGCGCAAGGATATTCTTCCGGATAAGATGCCGGTGCGGCGCGGATCGCATCTGCGCGCCATGCGGGGGGAATGCGATGAAAGGTCGGCTTCCGAAACAAGGCAAGCGCAGCGCGGCGGCACCTGCGGACGCTGTCTCGCCGTCATCGCCCACCGGCGGCCATCGCCTGCGCGACTGGCTGGTCGGCACGCTCGGCATGATGGCCGCGGCGCCCGTGATCGGCATTTTCACCGGCTTCCTGCTGCTGTTCGGCGGCATCTTTCTCGGCGTCGCCTGGCAGGCGGCGATGAAACCGCTGGTCGATATGCGTCAATACGCCGGGTTCAGCGCGTCCACGTCCGGGCACATCGTCGAAAGCTGGGCGGCGATCAACTTCGATCCGGCCAGCCTTCCCGCGGGCAAGTTGTACTGGGATCGAGCCAGCAAGATTTCACGTTGTACGGTCGTCGAATACAACGCGGGCGACTGGGGCACGCCGTTGCGCCGCGCGTTCTGCGGCATGCGCCTGCAGTTCAGCGACAACTTCCGCCTGAGCGACTGGGCCGAAGCGGTGCAGGAAGGCATTCCTTTCACGTTCCTGCGCGATGCGAGCGGCTTCGAGCTGCAGGAGGTGCGCATGAACCGCACGACCCTGGATTGGATCTCGCACCATCCGCCGCGCGACACGTTCATGATGAGCAAGCCGCCACCGGCCACCGCACTCGCGGCGCTGCGCGAACAGCTCGATCTGCCGGTCGATGTCGCGGTGTTGAGCTGGACCCATGCCGTGCCGGATTTTCCGCTGCGCTTCGATCCGCAGCGCCCGCAGGAGGCGATGCCGGCCCGCGTCGTCGAGGACAGCCGTGCCTGGAACCCGACCGCCGCGGTCCTCGCGCTGCTGCTTGCCATTCCGGGGTTCTGGGTCTGGCGCATGGGCGTGCGCGTCTTCTTTCCTGCCGAACCATCCCCGCTCGTCCTGTGGACACTCACGCTGCTGCCGTTGCTCGCGCTGCCGTGGTGGGGCGAGATGCTGCCGAAGCTCATCGCGCGCGCGAATCGCGACTGGGCGACGATCGCGAGCGACATGCTCGACGATGTCACCCGTGGCACGCGTCTCATTGCCAGTACGCCGGACGAGGCCGAATTCGCGCGCGGCGAGCGTCTCGTCTGGCGGCTCGACCAGGGCGCGTATGCGGAAACCTTCGGACGCATCCGCTATGCACGGCCCGAGCCTCCGCCGAAGTCCGCCGACGAGGCGATTGCCGCATTGCGTGCGCAGACCGCGGCGCAGGTGCGCGGGTTCGATTCGGCGCAGCGCGCAGCGTTGTTCCAGCGCCTGCGCGAGCAATACGATGCCAACCTGCAGAACGTGCAACGCCTGTTCACCACCGCTGCGGAGGACACCCTGCGCGACGCGGGCGTCGATGCCGCCGCGCACAAGGCGGCGAGGAAATTCCTCTTCTACGCCTCGGGCGGTACCTACTACGAGGATCAGCTCGACAGGATCGAGGCCGCCAGGGACGCGGCTAGCGCCGCGTCGCGGTGAATGCGCCGGGGGGGTATTTCGGCGCGCCGTCGTAGGGCGCGCGCAGCACGACCCGCCAGCCGCGCTCGCGCAACCTGCGCTGCGCAAGCGCGGTGATCCCGCCGCCGATCAGCGCGGTCCTGTCGCCGTGCTTGAATTCCGCGCGGTCGAAGAATTCGTCGACTTCGGCGGTCCAGCTCAGGCAATCGACCGGCAGCGGCAGCAGCAGCTTGCCGTCGCGCGTGACGTAGACGAGCGCGGCGCCGGCGATCACGAGCTTGCCATGGCGCGCGTCGCGCGGGTACTTGCGGATCTGCGACAGCGCGTTGACCAGGTAGCGCCCCTCGACCTCGCCGTGCGTCACCGTGCCGAGTTCGAGCAATTCGTTGCAACCGGCATCCGGCGCCAGCGCGACGAGCGAGTCGGCGAGTTGGGTGCGCATCGTGTCGCTGAAACCACCGCGTCTGAGGAACTGGCGGATGCCGAACTCGTCGCTGCACACCGAAGCGAGCTGCTTCTCGTTGCGCTCGCGGATCTGCTCGGGCGTGTGGTTCAGCACATATTCGTTGACCATTCCCGAATCGGCGATCACGTCCGCGGCGGTGCCGCCGATGGTGGCCAGCGCCTGACCGGCGGAAAAGTTGCCCCAGACCGCGGCCCAGGCGAGCGAGTCCAGGCGTTCGACGATGTAAGGGTTCGAGGTGTTCGGATCGAAACCCAGACGCCTGGCGATATCGTTGCGCGACGAGTTGTACTTGAGATAGCGCTTGACCTCGCGCCCGGCATCGCGGCCGGCGCGCGCGTACCAGGCCTTGCTCGGCTTCTCCACTTGCTCGGGCGCGGCGGGAGTGCTCTGCGCCTCGTCGCCGCCCATCGGCGGCCCGTCGACGCTGACGTAGCCTTGCGCGGCAGCCTCGCGCTGCTGCGCATCGGCATTCGCGCGCGCGGCGGCATCGGGCGGCGCATCACGCCCGGCAGTCATCGGGCCGTTAGGCGCGCGGAATGGATCACCCTTGTTTTCCATGATGCGCGCGGAACGGTCGCTGACGCTTTGCGCGCGGTTGGCCCACATGCCGATCTGCTTCTTGAAGTAGCGAACGACACCCATCGGCAGGCCGACGATCGAATCGACTGGATGGCGGATCACGTTGACGATCGTCGCGCCGGTCCTTCTGCCGCGTTCGGCCAGCGCGTGGCCGAACGCGCCGCTGCGCGTGGCCTGGTCCAGCGCCTCGATCGCCGGAATCTCGCTGACGCGGATCGCGAGCATCTGCGCACTGTCGGCCGTGAGCGAGCCGTACTTCGTGGTGATCGAGAAGCGCGCCATGTAGCCGGCGAGCTGCGTTTTCGGATCGACCGTGAAGTTCGGCCCGCTCAGCAGCGCCGGTTCGGCAACCGCGGCGGAATCGAGCACGGGCTCGGATTCGTAGCCGCACTCGCGCACGCACGCGGGCACGTCGCGCGCGACGGACGCGCGTGGCGACAGCGCGGCCAACAGGAACAGGACCGGCAGCAGTTTCACGGATGCCGGAATGGTGCGGGTGGCGGGATGAACTGCCGGCATACGCATGCGTCCGCGTTCATGCCGGCGTCGACGCAACGACGGTGCGTCTTTTCCGCCGTTGCGGCGACCGCCGTACGTTTCAATTCCAGGAGCAGACGACCTTGCCGCAGGCGCCGGCATCCATCAGCTCGAAGCCGCGCCGGAAGTCGTCGATGTGGATCTGGTGGGTGAGCACCTTCTGCAGCGGGAATCCGGTCAGCAGCATCTGGGTCATCTTGTACCAGGTCTCGTACATGCGCCGGCCATAGATGCCGTGCAGGACGAGGCCCTTGAAGATGACCTTGTCCCAGTTGATGCCGGCGCCGTTCGGCATGATGCCGAGCATCGCGATCTTGCCGCCGTGGTACATGCAGTCGAGCATGTCGCCGAATGCGCGCGGGTTGCCGCTCATCTCCATGCCGACGTCAAAGCCTTCCATGTGCAGGTCGGCCATGACGTCTTTCAGCGACTGCTTGGACACGTTGACCACCCGCGTCGCACCCATGTCGGCGGCGAGTTTCAATCGATAGTCGTTGACGTCGGTGACGACGACGTTGCGCGCGCCGACGTGCTTGGCGATGCCCGCGGCGATGATGCCGATCGGGCCGGCGCCGGTGATCAGCACGTCCTCGCCGATCAGGTCGAACTCGAGCGCGCAGTGCGCGGCATTGCCGTACGGGTCGAAGAACGCGGCGAGTTCGGACGGAATCTGGTCCGGCACCGGCCACAGGTTCGATGCCGGCATCGCGATGTATTCGGCGAACGCGCCGTTGCGGTTCACGCCGATGCCGATCGTGTGCGGGCACAGGTGCTGCTTGCCCGCACGGCAGTTGCGGCAGACGCCGCAGACGATGTGGCCTTCGGCCGAGACGCGCTGGCCGATCGTGTAGCCACGCACGCCGGGGCCCATGTCGACGATGCGGCCGACGAATTCGTGGCCGATGACCAGGCCCGGCTTGATCGTGCGCTGCGACCACTCGTCCCATTTGTAGATGTGCAGGTCGGTGCCGCAGATAGCGGTCTTTTCGAGCTTGACCAGCACCTCGTTCGGGCCGATCTCGGGCATCGGCACTTGCTCCATCCAGATGCCTTTGCCGGCTTCGCGCTTGACCAGCGCCTTCATCATTGCTTGCGACATGGGTGTGTCCTGAATGGAGTGCGTGATTATACCGCGCGCGCCATCAACTCACGGCTTTCGTGCCTTGCAGTTTGGCCAGATTGCGGTCGAACGTATGCCGCACGGCGCCGCCACGCCGGACGGCGAAGCCGCCTCCGGTTCATCGACTGCATTGACCAGCACGCCGCGGCCCTTGCGCGTGCAGCGCACCTTGCCGCCAGGGCGGATGCCGAGTGCGCGCCGGATGCCCCGACGGCACGGTGATCCGGCCCTTCTGTGTGACGTTCGCGGTTTGCGTGAGGTAATACTTCAAAAAGTATTATGCGAATGATGCACCGATGGCACGCTGCGGACGATATCGGCTCATGTGTAGACTACCCGGGCCCGGTCGCGGCGACTGACGGGCAGGGCTGCGATCAAGGCAGCCAACCGCAAGGATGGAGATCGGACAACCATGCAAATCGCGCTTAAGCAGTTCGCTGACGTCTGAGCCAGCGCAGCACGACCGTCATGGCTGCAGATCACCGCCCGCTCGCCATCTTCCTCATGGGCCCGACCGCCTCGGGCAAGACCGCGCTCGCCCTGCGTCTGGCGCAGCGTTTCGACGTGGAACTGGTCAGCGTCGATTCGGCGCTGGTTTATCGTGGCATGGACATCGGCGCGGCGAAGCCGGACGCGGATACCTTGGCACGCTGCCCGCATCGGCTGATCGACATACGCGATCCGGCGCAGACCTATTCGGCGGCCGAGTTCCGCGTCGATGCGCTGCGCGAGATGGCGGCAATCACTGCCGCGGGAAAGACGCCGCTGCTGGTCGGTGGCACCGGCCTGTATTTCCGTGCGCTGCAGTACGGGCTGTCGGACCTTCCCGAAGCCGACGCCGCTTTGCGCGAGCGGTTTGCGCGGGAGGCGAGGGATCTGGGCTGGCCGGCCCTGCACGCGCGCCTGGCCGCGCTCGATCCGCCGGCCGCGACACGCATCCGTTCGGGCGACACGCAGCGCATCCAGCGCGCGCTCGAGGTCATCGAGTTGACCGGCAAGCCTCTCTCCCGGCAGCAGGGCGGATTGCGTGAGCGTTTCGCGTATCGGGTGCTCAAGCTCGTGCTGATGCCCGAGGATCGCGCGGTTCTGCACGCACGCATCGCCGAGCGCCTCGATGCGATGTTCGCGCAGGGGTTTCTCGACGAGGTACGCCGCTTGCGCGCGCGTGGCGGCCCCGGATCGAGTCCGTGGCAGGCGCTGCACCCCGATCTCGCCTCGATGCGTGCGGTCGGCTATCGTCAGGTCTGGCAGCATCTCGACGGCGCATACGATCTGGCCGAATGCCGCGAACGCGCGATCCACGCCACGCGTCAGCTCGCCAAGCGCCAGATCACCTGGTTCCGCTCCGATCGCGACGCGGTTGCGATCGATCCGTTCGATCCCGGACATGCTGTGCGGGCGGAGCGGCTCGCCGCCGATTTCCTGCGCTCGTAGGGCGCGCTATTTGCCCGTCATTCCGGGCCGGCGAAGCGGAATCCGGCACCCAGTTGTTGGTTCTCCGGCACGAGAGCAAGAACGGGTTGGCCAGCCCTTCTGCCGTTGAAAGCCCGTCCTCGCGGGAACGCCTCCAGGGGCACGCTGTTCGGAAAATCTCCGCGGACTTGTTAATTTGTTGAAAAGGTATAGAATTTCACCATCTTGAGCCGAAGCGCTGCGACCATATTTTCCTTGGGTCGCCGCTTTTTGTCGGTTCGTACAAGTTGGTAAGAAAGCAAGGAGAAGAAGAATGTCCAAGGGTCAGTCGTTGCAGGATCCGTTCCTGAATGCGTTGCGCCGCGAGCGCGTTCCGGTGTCGATCTATCTGGTCAATGGCATCAAGCTGCAGGGGACGGTCGAGTCATTCGACCAGTTCGTCGTGCTGCTGCGCAATACCGTCAGCCAGATGGTCTACAAGCACGCCATTTCGACGATCGTGCCGAGCCGCAACGTGCGCATCGGCGGCGATCAGGCGCATGGCGGGACCGAGACGGACGCTGCGGAAGGATAAATCCTCCTGTTCGAACGTTCGCGCAAAGGTGAACGCGCGCTGCTGCTGCAGCCGCGCTGGGTGGGAGATCCCGCCGCTTCCCGCAATGTCGATGAGGCCGACGAGTTCGGCGAACTCGCGCGTTCGGCCGGCGCAACCGTGGTCGGCAGTCTCGGCGCGCGCATCGACAAGCCGAATCCGAAGTTCTTCGTCGGCACCGGCAAGGCCGAGGAGCTGAAAGCACAGCGAGCCGCGCTGGACGCCGATCTGATCCTGGTCAATCACGCGCTCTCGCCCGTACAGGAGCGCAATCTGGAAAGGTATGCCGAGTGCCGCGTCGTCGACCGCACCGGCCTCATCCTCGACATCTTCGCCCAGCGTGCGCGCTCGCACGAGGGCAAACTGCAGGTCGAGCTCGCCCAGCTCAAGCACATGTCGACACGACTGGTGCGCGGCTGGACCCACCTGGAGCGCCAGCGCGGCGGTGCGATCGGCCTGCGCGGTCCCGGCGAAACCCAGCTCGAACTCGACCGCCGCCTGCTCGCCGCGCGCATGAAGCAGCTCGAACAGCGTCTGGAAAAGGTCGAGATCCAGCGCAACACGGCCAAGCGCGCACGCCAGCGCAATTCGGTGCCGACGGCGGCGCTGGTCGGCTATACGAACGCCGGCAAGTCGACACTGTTCAACACGATCACCGGCGCCGGCGTCTACGCGGCCGACCAGTTGTTCGCGACGCTGGACCCTACGCTGCGCCGCATTGACGGTCTCGCCTGCGGGCCGGTGCTGCTCGCCGATACGGTCGGGTTCATCCGCGATCTGCCGCACGATCTCGTCGCCGCGTTCAAATCCACTCTGTCGGAGACGCGCGAGGCGGACATCTTGCTGCACGTGGTCGATGCGGCCGATCCCGAGCGCGACCGCTGCATCGAGGAAGTGCAGCGCGTGCTCGAGGAAATCGGTGCACAGGACGTGCCGCAGATTTTCGTCTACAACAAGATTGATTTGCTGGCCACCGCCGATGACGGCGAAGATCAAGGCGCATCCGATCCCGTCCGCACGTCCCAACAGAAGCAGACTGCTCCGCGCCTCGATCGCCTCGATGGCGGGCGGACCGCGCGCGCCTGGGTGTCCGCGGTCACCGGTGCGGGCATCGATCTGCTGCGCGACGCGTTGACGACGGCGCTGCAGCACGATCGCGTGCACGGCTGGCTTGCGTTGCCGGACCATGCCGGACGCCTGCGTGCGCGCTTGATCGCGGCGGGCTTCGTCCGCGCGGAGCGCCCGGCCGAGTGCGGTTGGGAAGTCCGGATCGATGCGCCGCGCGCGTTGATCGAGCCGTTGTTCGGCTTGCCGGACGGCGAAGGCGAGTGGCTGCGCGCGCAGATCGCATCGGGTATCGACGACGATACGGCACCGCCGGCCCATGGCGAAGACCCCCGGCGGAAAGCCGGCGGCGAGTTGTGGCTGCCGCACTGAATCGCCGCCAACGTTTGACCTTTGACTTTTGACCCGTACAATTCCAAGGCAACCGCTGGTTGAATTCCGGTTGCCTATCGGAGACCAAGATGGCCTGGAACGAACCTGGCAGCGGCAACCGCGATCCCTGGAAACGCAAGAACGACTCGAACGAATTCGAGGCATTCCTGCGCAAGCTGCGCGAAGGCCTGGGCGGCCTGTTCGGCGGCGGCAACGGCGGTAGCGGCGGCGCCTCGTCTTCGCCGCCGTTCGGCGGCATCCTGCTCGGCATCGTCGCGCTGATGATGGTCTGGGCCGTGTTCGACAGCTGGGTTTCGATCGACGCGCAGCGCGTCGGTGTCGTCCTGCGTTTCGGCAAGTTCGATCGCATCATGCGCAGCGGCCTCAACCTCAAGTGGCCTGCGCCGATCGAGCGTGTGATCAAGGTCGAGACGATCAGCCGGCAGACCGCCGACGAAGTGCGCATGCTCACGAAGGACGAGAACATCGTCCAGATCAACTTTACCGTGCAGTATCAAGTCGTCGACGCGCAGAAATACCTGTTTTCGGCGACCGCGGTCGACGACACGCTCAAGCAGGCCGCGGAAAGCGCGGTGCGTCAGGTGATCGGCTCCAGCGACATGGACCAGATCCTGTCCAGCCACGGCGCCGACATCGTCGGTGAGACGAAAAAGGTGCTGCAGGGCACGCTGGACGGTTATGCAGTCGGACTCAACGTCAACGAGATCAATTTCCAGAACTTCGCTCCGCCGCACGAGGTCAAGGAAGCCTTCGACGACGTCAACAACGCGAGCAACAACCAGAAGCAGGCGATCAACGATGCGCAGGCCTATGCGGCGAAGGTCGTGCCGATCGCGCGCGGTGACGCGGCGAGGATTCTCGCCGAGGCCGAGGGCTACAAGAGCGCGCAGATCGCGAAGGCGACCGGCGATGCACAGCGCTTCAGTCTGATCGAGGCGCAGTACCGCGCCGCACCCGAGGTGACGCGCAAGCGCCTGTACCTCGAGACGATGCAACAGGTGCTCGGACACAGCCAGAAGGTGGTCGATTCGGGCAACGGCAAGAACATCCTCTATCTGCCGCTGGACAAGATGAAGGCTGATGCGGCGGCCGCCGCCGCTGCTGCGACGGGAGCCGCGCAATGAAACTGATCACTCCAGTCCTGGCTCTGCTCCTCGTCGTGCTCGCGGTCAACTCCGCATTCGTCGTCAAGGAAGGCGAGAGCGCGCTCGTCACCCAGTTCGGTCGCATCCAGGGTGATGGCGGCAACGCCAGCCCCGACTATGCGCCTGGTCTGCATTTCAAGATTCCGCTGATCCAGGACGTGGTGCGCTTCGACCGGCGCATGCTCAATCTCGAAGCCAAGCCGGAACGCTACTTCGACTCGGGCAAGAATCCGGTCAATGTCGACTTCTACGTGAAGTGGCAGATCGAGAACCCGGCGCTGTACTACCGCTCGTTCGGCGCGGACTCGTTCCAGAGCCAGGCGAACAGCCGGCTGACCCCGATCATCAAGGATCCTCTGCGTTTCGAGTTCAACTCGCACACCTTGTCCGACCTGATTGCGAGCGCGCGTTCGGACATCACCGAGCGCGTGCGCGACCAGGCGAACAAGGCGGCCGTGGGTCTCGGCATCCACGTCGTCGACGTGCGCATCAAGCGCATCGAGTTCCCCGACGAAGTGCTGGCCTCGGTGTACAAGCGCATGAGTTCCGAGCGCGCGCGCCTTGCCAACGACCTGCGTTCGACTGGCTCCGAACAGGCGGCGAAGATCACCGCCGACGCCGATCGCCAGGTGCAGATCATCAAAGCCGAGGCCGAGCGCGATGCGCAGGTCAAGCGCGGTGAAGGCGACGCCAAGGCGACCGAGGTCTACGCGGCGGCCTATGGCAGGAATCCCGACTTCTACGCGCTGTATCGTTCGCTCGACGCCTACCGCAGTGCGTTCGGCAGCGGCGACGTGATCGTGCTCGATCCGAAGTCGGAGTTCATGAAGTACTTCGGCGAAAGCAAGGGCGAAGGCGGCAAATAGCACATGCCGGCGCCCGCCGGCATTCCATCTTTCTTTGCTCTTCGCGCAGGGCGAAACGGGCAAGATGTAGAGCGAGAACGAACCATGGGCAAGTCAGTCGTAATCCTCGGCGCGCAGTGGGGCGACGAAGGCAAGGGCAAGATCGTCGATCTGCTGACCGAGCGCGTCGGCGCGGTCGCGCGTTTCCAGGGCGGCCACAACGCCGGCCACACGCTCGTGATCAAGGGCAAGAAGACCGTGCTGCACCTGATCCCGTCAGGCATCCTGCGCGAAGGAACGTTGTGCCTGATCGGCAACGGCGTCGTGCTCTCGCCTGCGGCGCTGAAGACCGAGATCGACGAGCTCGAGGCGAACGGCGTCGAGGTGCGCTCGCGCCTGAAGATCAGCCCGGCGACGCCGCTGATCATGCCCTACCACATCGCCGTCGACCAGGCGCGCGAAAAGGCCGCGGGCAAGTCGGCGATCGGCACGACCGGGCGCGGCATCGGCCCGGCCTACGAGGACAAGGTCGCGCGCCGCAGCGTACGCGTCGCCGATCTGATGTATCCGTCGGAGCTGCCGGAAAAGCTGCGCAGCGCGGTCGACTACCACAATTTCATTTTGACCCAGTGGCTCAAGGCCGACGCGGTCGACTACCAGAAGGTACTCGATGACGCGCTCGCGTTCGGCGAATACTTGAAGCCGATGATCGACGACGTCGCCACGCTGCTCTACGACGCGCGCCGCCGCGGCGAGCACATCATGTACGAAGGCGCGCAGGGCGCGCTGCTCGACATCGACCACGGCACCTATCCCTACGTCACCTCGTCGAACACGACGATCGGCGGTGCGCTCGCCGGCACCGGCGTCGGCGCCTGCGACATCGACTACGTGCTCGGCATCTGCAAGGCTTACGCGACGCGCGTCGGCGGTGGCCCGTTCCCGACCGAACTCCACGACGAGATGGGCGAGCGCCTGCGCCGCGTCGGCAACGAGTTCGGCGCGAGCACCGGGCGTCCGCGCCGCTGCGGCTGGATCGACCTCGTCGCCTTGAAGCGCGCCACGCAGATCAACGCGATCAACGGCCTCGCGATCACCAAGCTCGACGTGCTCGACGGCCTGCCCAGCGTCAAGGTCTGCATCGCCTACGAATACCGCGGCAAGCGCCGCGAACTCGCGCCGCTCGACGCCGACGGCTGGGAGGAGTGCAAGCCCGTCTACCTCGAATTCCCCGGCTGGGACGAACCGACCGGCGGCGTGCGCGACTGGAACAAGCTGCCGGCCGCCGCGCGCGCCTACCTGCGTGCGGTCGAGGAACTGTCGGGCTGCCATCTCGCCCTCGTTGCCACGGGAGCGGACCGCGAAGACACGATCGTGCTGCGCGATCCGTTCGCCTAGGGCCGTCGAACCTGCGGCGAATGCAGGGGCTGGCCGGATTTCTCGCCGCCGACGCGAGTGGATCGGGACGGGTCAGGGCCGGACCCGCGCGCGCCGCTGCGGTCGCCGCTTGCGTGCTGCGGCGAGCATCAGACCAATCGCGAGCGCCGCGAGCGCCCAAGCCGCGAGTGCTGGTGCCGGTACCGCGATGCCGCTCGGTGCGGCGAGCACCGTGATGGCGAGGGCGGCACTCGTGCTCGCCGCGTTGTTTGCATCGCCCGCATAGCTCGCAATGAGGCTGTGCGCACCGACCGCGAGCGCGGAGGTGACGAACGTCGCGCGGCCGCTGGCATCGAGTGCGGCGCCGCCGATCGTTGCGCCGTTGTCGGTGAAGGTGACGTTGCCGGTTGCCGCGGCGGGCAGGGCTTGTGCGCTGCCGGTCGTCGACGTGGGCGCATTGGCGGCAACGCTTGCCGTCAACGTCAGCGCTTGCCCCGCGGTCACCGGATTCGGTGAAGCGGTCAGGGCGGTGGTCGTCGGCGTGATCACGGCGGCGGCAGCCAGGATCGTGAACGCGCTGCTGTCGCTAGAGGCAAGAAATTGGCTGGAGCCGGCGAAGTTCGCGCGCAGCGTGACCTGGCCGATTTGCGTGCTGGGCAGCGCGATCGCGCAGCTTGCCACGCCGTTCGCATCGGTGCTGCCCACGCACGATTGCGTGCCGAGCGTGAACGTCACGCTCTGGCCGGACAGCCGCACCAGCGGGTTGGCCGACAGGTCGATCAACACGGCCTTGACCGCTATGCTCTGCCCCGCCGTGCCGCCAAGCAGACTCGGATTGAGCGAGAGCGAGGTCACATGCGACCCGTTGGCCCAAGCCACTTTGGCGACGTTGGAGACCAACGTCGTCCCCCCGCTGATGGCGATTGACGCAGCAACACGGTCGTCGCCCGCATGGACTCCGTTGAAGGCGAATGTCGCAACGCCGTACTGGTCGGCGCGCACCATTCGAGCTTGCGAGTTGGCGCCGCTGACCTGGAAGTAGACCGGCGTGCCGGCAGTCACGGTTGCGTTCTGCAACCGCGTGGTGAAGGTCTGTGTCGTGCCCTGTGCGGGATTCGGCGACACTGTCGACGGGCTCAGTGTCAGCAGTGCCGGATTGAGTTTCAACGGGCAACTGCCGTCGGCATTGGTGATTTTGTACACCGTGGTGACCATGCCGGCATACAGGCAGCCGTCCGGGCCGAGCAGATCGACCGTGGCGAAAGCGTTGTTCACCAGCATCGCCTTCGCGCTGATCGGCGTGGTCGTGGCATCGTAGATCTTGATGCCGGCCGGCAGACCGCCGGCGATCGCCTGCGTGCCGGCGACCAATGTCGCCGCATCGCCGTTCGTTCCGGTGCCGAGCGCAACGATGTCGAGCGCAGGTGAGACCACGCCGTTGAGTTGGGTGCGCAGGCCGGGGGTGGTCGCGGCGGTGCCGGCGATCTTCGACAAGCCTGTGCCGAGGTAATCGATCGCGTACAGCGTGCCGCCGGGCGCAAAGGCGAGCCCGCCATTGGTGCCGGAAGTCGTCGCGTACACGGTTGTCGCCGGCGTTGCGCTGCCCGGACTGGCGATGCGCCAGATCGACGGATTGTCCGAACCGCCACCGCCGCAGGAATCGTCGACGAACAGATCGCCACTTGCCGGATCGGTCGTGAGGAAACTCGCGCAGGTGATCGAAGAAGCGACTGTGCGCACCAGCGCACCATTGGCCGGATTGACCTCAAGGACCGCGCCGGTGAGGAAGTTGCCGGTCGTCGCGATCTGCGCGGCGTAGAACTTGCCGTCCTTGCCGAAGGTGAGGCCCGCCAGCAGCGGCCCGAGCGGGGTCGAGGTGAGCAGGGTGCCCGCGCCGGCGACGCCGCCGCCGGGCGGGAATTTGAAGATGTTGCCGTTCGACGCATCGGAAACGAACAGGTTGCCGCCGGCGTCGAAGGCGAGGCCGTTCGCGCCGCGGCACTGCGAATAGAGGCCGCCCGCGGCGACGTTGCGCGGCAGGAAGCCGGTCGCGTACGGCGTCATCGCATAGCCGGGCGCCGCGCTGATGTTCGGATCGCCGAAGTTGCTGCCGCCGCAGTTGTCGCCGCCGCCGGCGTTGAACGTGACCAGCGCCGAGCCCGGCACCGGCAAATCGCCGTCGGATACGTCGGTCGCGGTGTAGGTCACTGTTTCCTGCACCGTGTCGGTCACGATGAACACGATCTTCCCGCTCGCGTCGGTCACGCTCGGGCTCGGCGCGCTGATGACGGAGTGGCCCGTCTGTGCGAGCGCGACGAATTTGCCCGGTGTCGGACGTCCCAGCGCGTCCTGCAGCGTGACGGTGATCGAGTCGGTGCTGACGCCGTCGGCCGCGGCGGTCGCGGTAAGGGCGACGATCGAACTGCTCGCCGCCGGATTGACGAAGAAATCGAATTTGGCGGTCTGGGTCAACGCGACGCCGTCGGTCTGGTCGCGCGCGGTCAGCACGAGCGGCTCGGCGGTCAGGTCGGTGACTTTGAAGACCGCCTTGCCCGATATGTCGGTGACGGCGCTCGCTGGCGTGATCGTGGCATGTGCGCCGGCATTGGCGGTCAGCGTGACCGTCTTGCCGGGCGCGAAATTCCCCATCGCATCGGCGAGCGTGACCACGACGTAGCCGCTGGTCGCGCCGTCGTCGAACAGCAGGAGTCCGTCCGCTGTGGCCGGAAACGTGGCGAGGTTGTCGTAGCCATAGGCAAAGACGGTCGACACGGCCGCATCGACCGCGCCGGTGGTTTGCGCGGTGAGTTTCTGGTGCAGCAGTCCGAGCCGGGGCGAACCCAGGCCGACATGGGCGAAGTCACTGCCCATCGAGGCCGCATCGTGGAACGCGCCGCTCGCGGCGAGAGGATAGATTTGCGGATTGAGCGCGCCGAGATTGCTGCCCTGGGTCTGGTTGAGCAGGGCCGTGAATGCGGCCCAAGTCGGTGCGGAGAAGCTCGTGCCGCCGTTGAGCGCGCCGGTGGGGCAGCCGCCTTCGTTCGCGTTGCAGATCACGATGCCGTGCGCGGGATCGGCGTTCGAGGCGACGTCGGGAATCGAGCGCATTGCCGAACCGGTGAAGCCGTTCTGCCAGGCCGGCCGCGCGAAGAATCGACTGACGCCGAATCCGCCCTGGCCGCTGGGCGGCGTGTCGGCACTGCCGTTCCACCAGGTTTCGCTGCCGTAGGTATGTCCCGGCCCTTGCGTGAGCGAGGTGCCGCCGACCGCGGTCGCATGCGGCGAATCGGCCGGCACGCCGATCGTGTTCGCCGCGCCGTCCAGACAGGTGCTGCCCGTGTCGCCGGCGCCGTTGAAGACGCTGATGCCGGCCGCAGCCGCGGTTTGCAGAACGCTGTCGATGCTGGTCACGTCGGCGAGCGTGGTCTGGTCCTCGCAATAGGCCCAACTGTTGCTGATGATCGTTACGTGATCGGTGATCATGCGGTTGAACAGCGCCTGGAAACTTGCGCCGCCCGCGAACGGTGCGTCGTAGACGCGGATCGCCGCGCCGGGGGCCAGCGTGAGCACGGTGTCGATGTCGAGCAGCACTTCGTCCTGGCTGGCGGCCGGCGCGCCCGCGCCGCCGTTGACGTGGATCGGGCTGACGTCGTTGATCTTGGCGTCCGGCAGGCCGATAAGCGCGATGTAGTCGGCGATATCGCTGGAATTGTAGGAGTCGAACTCGACCAGGCCTATGGTCTGGCCCGTACCGTTGGCATCCTGCCAGGCGGGCGGCGGCGGATCGCTGCCATTGAGCATGTCGTAGGGACTTTTGCCCTCGAGATTCTTGAAGCACTTGATGAACTCGGCGTAATAGTTGTAAGTGCTGCCGGCGCCGGCGCCGGCTTTGAATGCTTCCCCGGCCGCCACCGCCCAGAGCGAACACACGGCGGTACCGAAAACCAGGCGAATCATGCGTTGCGGCTGCGGCGCGTGCGGCACACCGAGGTTCGACAGCCCCGCGATCGCCTGCACGTGCACCGCGATGCCGGGCGGCAGGGCAGGGTCGGTGTTGTTGGCGTAGAAGCTGTGCTCACCGACGGCGTAGTCGTCGATCGTCACGGCGAAGGATTTCGCCGCGCTGGCGCGCGTGCCGCGCACGGCCAGCGTCATCCGGTTCGTCGAACCTTCGACCAACTCGAAGCCCTGCGACTTCAGCCAAGCCAGCGTGTCGTCGTAGGCGGACTGTGTCGGGCCGAATCGTTCCGCGATCTGCGCCGGGGTGAGGAATTTGCGGAAGATCGGCGACGCCGGGTCGTAGACATCGCGCAGGTATTGCTGGAAGCCGGCTTCGTCGTCGCGGTTGAGCACGATGGTCAGAGTGATGCTCTGCGCGTCGGTTGCGTCCGAACCGGTCAGCCATTTTGTCCAGCTTTGCGGTTGGCGCGTGGCGTGCGCGAGCGCCGGCAGCACATGGCCGCTCAGGCGCATCGTCGCGTCGGTCTGCGCGGGCGCCGGCCCCGCGTAGGTCGTCGCGCTCAGGAAGACTGGCAGCGCAATCGCCGCAACCAGAATCGCACGTCGTGCCGCCGCGCGCGCCACATTCAACCAGGCCGTCGTTCGCATGGAATCGCCCCTTCGCAAAGTTGCTTCGCCCATCCGCACACGCGAACCACCTCGCGCGCGGTCCTTGACCAGTAGTGGGCGAATTGCGAAATCCATCACGCAGCGATGCCGAGCTTTGCTAAGGTATCCACCTGGGCGGCATGGGGGCGTCGTGAGCGCGCGCTGGGCAGCAGTATCGGTTCGGATTCGGGTGGCGGCGATGTTCGCCGCCATATGCATCGCCGCGTTCGCGCGCGCGACGCCGGATGGCCCCGCCGAGGTTCTGAGGCCCGGGCAAGCGTACAGCGCGCAATTGAACGCCGGGCAGCATCGCGACTACGTCGTGCAGTTGCCTTCCGGGCAGGCCGCGGAAGTGAGCTTGCGTCAGACTGGCCTGCACACGATCGCACTGCGCTTCGCCGGCGGGTCCACCCGTCCCTCGTTCCAGGTGGACGCGGGCAAGCAGGCCGTGCAGCGCGTGATGCTGTTACCCGCCGACGCTGCCGCGATGCGTTTGTCGGTGACGGCGAAACTGGGTGGCGCTTTCGAAATCGCGCTGGGTCCGGCGCATGCGGCGACCGACGCGGACCGTCGTCGCGCGGCCGCGCAGATGCTGCTGGCGACGGCCAACGACCTGCGCAGGTCGGCGGGCAGTTTCGAGGCGGGAAACATCGACCGGACCGCGGCGGCGCACGCGGCGCAAGCCTATCGCGACGCGTTGGCGGCGTGGCAGTCCGTCGGGGATTCCTGCGAAGTGCGGCGGACCTTGTCCGGCCACGCGCGGCTGCTGTTTGCGCTGGGCGACTACGCCCAGGCGCAGGCGGCCGCGCGTGCAGCATTGGATGCCGCTTGCGAGCGCAACGGCGATGCGTCCGTATCGGCCTACCAGGCAGAAGCAGAACGCACGCTCGGCGCCAGCCTGGCGTATCAGGGCGACCGGCTCGGCGCGATCGCCGCGCAGCAGCGTGCGTTGTCGCTGTACCGCAAGACCGGCGACGAGCGCTTCCAGGGCGTCGTGCTCGGCAATATCGTTGTCGACTACTCGGAAACCGGGCAGAAGGGCAAGGCGTTCGATGCCGCGGCGGAAGCGCTGAAACTCGCACTGGCGACTGGCGATGAGCCCGGGGTCGCCTTCTGCCGCGAGCGCCTCGCAGCGGTGCTGATGGGAAGGGGCGAATACAGCCGCGCGCTCGAGGTGTTCGCGCAAGTATTCGAGGACCTGCGGCGGACGCCGTATCCGATGGTCGAGAACATGGCCTGGAGCGACCTCGGCAACCTCTACCGCGAATCGGGCGAAGCCGACGAGGCGTTGTCCGCCTACAAGAGGTCCGAAGCCGCCGCCGTGGCGAACAAGGAGCCGCCGGCGGTGGCCGAGGCGCTCGCGAACCAGGGCGACGCCGAGCTCGCCGCCGGCCGCGTCGATGCCGCCGCGAAGCTGTACGGGCAAGCCTTGCAACTCGGCAGCGCCGGCGGTTTCGCGCGCGAACGCGCACACAGCCTGCGCGGCCTCGGCCTTGTCGCGCTAGAACGCGCGGACTGGAACCAGGCGCAAACCCGCTTCGCCGCGGCGCGTGAGGTGGCCGCCGCGCAAGGCGCACAGGACGAGATCATCGAGATCGAACTCGCCCAGGGGGATCTCGAAAGCCGCCAGCGCCGATTCGTGGCGGCGCAGGCACACTATGCGCGCGCGCTCAACCTCGCGCGACAGACGCGCGCGCTGAGCAAGCAGCCGGCGGCCTTGGCGGCGCTGGCCAGAACCGCGCAGCAGACGGGAGACCTCGGTAGTGCCGGGCGACTCATCGAACAGGCGCTGGATCTGGTTGAATCCGAGCGCGCCCGACTCAGCAACCTGCATCTGCGCACCAGCTATTTCTCGTCGATGCGCGCCTACTACCAGTTGTACATCGACATCCTGATGCAGCTGCATCGGCGTGAGCCGCATGCCGGCCATGCGTCCGCTGCGCTGCTGGTCGCGGAACGCGCCCGCGCGCGGTCGCTGCAGGACCAATTGACCGAACGCGGCATCGACATCCACAAGGGGGTCGATCCCGCGTTGCTCGCGCGTGAGCGCGATGCCGAGGACGACGTGCACGCCGCCGCCTATGAACTCGAACGCGTGTCCGCCGCCGCGGGCGATGAGCGCCGTGAACTGCTGCAGAAAGCGCTCGACGCGGCGAATGTCCGTCTCGACACCGCGCGTGCGCGCGTGCGCGAATCGAGTCCGCGCTACGCGGACCTGATGCGCCCGCTGCGCCTCGATCTCGACGATGTGCGCCGACAACTGCTCGACGACGATGTCAGCGTGCTCGAATACTGGCTCGGCGACGAGCGCAGCTATGTCTGGTCGATCACCCGCGCTGGCGTCGATGCACAGGTGCTGCCGGCGCGTGCGGCGATCGAGCAGCCGGTGGCGGCGTTGCGCGCGGCGTTGCTCGCGCGCGGGTCGCACCCGGCGTCGGTGCCGATGGAACGCCTGGCCGAGGAGGATGCGTCGGCGGACGCCACAGTCGCGGCGCAGGCACGCGCGCTGCAGGAACGCATCCTGCCCGCGGCGACGCGCGCCCGCCTGCGAGCGCAGATCGTGGTGGTTGCCGACGGCGACCTGCAACTGCTGCCATTCGCCCTGCTGCCGTTCGCGCAAGGTCCATCGGCGCGAACGGCGCCCGGATCGACTTTCGTGTACCTGCCTTCGCTGGCGACGTTGCGTGGACTGCGCGCGCTGCCACGTCCCACGGCAGCGACAGACGCGCTGGCGATCTTCGCCGATCCGGTTTTCCGCAGCGATGACGCGCGCCTGCATGGTCACGCGGGCGGCGCTCTGCCTGAGGCTGGCACGATGCTGTCGCGGGCGATGACCGAAGCCGGCATCGCCAGGCTGACGCGCTTGCCCAATACGCGGCGCGAGGCGCAAGGCATAGCCGCGCTGGCGCCGCAGGGCAGCCTGTGGCTGGCGCTCGACTTTGCCGCGAACCGCGGCGCGGCCGTTGCGGCGCGATGGGATAGATTTTCACTTGTACACTTTGCCACACACGCGCTGCTCAACCTGCGCCACCCGGAAATGTCCGGCATCGTGCTTTCGCTGTACGACGCCGATGGCAATGCGCAGGATGGTTTCCTGCGCGCGAACGACATCTACAACCTGCGCATGCCGGCCGACCTCGTCGTGCTCAGCGTCTGCGATTCGGGTGTCGGCAGGATGCAGGGCTCCGAAGGCGCGTACAGCCTGGCGCGCGCGTTTTTCTATGCCGGCACGCGGCGCGTCGTTGCCAGCCTGTGGCCGGTCGACGATCGCGCCAGCGCCGTACTCATGGAGAAGTTCTATCGCGAGCTGCTGCGCAAGCATGCCTCGCCGCAAAACGCGCTGAGCACCGCGCAGGCGGAAATGCGCCACGATCCGCGCTGGGCGTCGCCGTACTACTGGGCTGGCTTCGTCGTGCACGGAGACTGGCGATGAGCGCCGACGCCGCGGCCGACACCGGCGAAGTCGCCCGCCGCCGCCTGCATGGACTGATCGAGCGCCTGCGCGCCGACGCTGCCGGTTTCGACTACGAGCAGCTGCGCCGTCGACTCGTCCTGTTTTTCCGCCAGAGTGAACCGGTCGATGCCGAATCGTTGGCCGACGGTGCGCTCGACCGGCTTGCGCGTCGTCTCGACGAAGGCACCGTCATCGACAACGCGGCGCTCTACGCATTCGGCATTGCCAAGCTGATGCTGTTCGAGGCGCGCGAGCGGCGTACTCGGCACGAGGCCGTGCGCCAGGAAGCGATCGCCGCGGTCGAGGACGAAGTCGATGAGGTCGAATCAACCGACCCGCTCCTGCTCGCCGCGTTGCGTGCCTGCCTGCGCGAGTTCGGTGCGCGCGGAACGGAGCTGATGCTCGCCTACTATCGCGACGACGATGCGCGACGCATCGCCACGCGACGCGATCTCGCCGCCCGGCTCGGCGTGTCGATGAATGCCCTGCGCAACCGCGCATTGCGCCTGCGCGAAGCGCTCGAGGCCTGCGTGCGCCGGCGTACGCAGGGCGTGGCGCCGGATCGGCGTCGTGATGGAACCGGGCGAACCGACACTCTCGATCATGACAACAACCCGAAACCACGATGACTGGCCGCGATGACTGAGATGGGCGATCCGGAAATCCGCGACTGGCTGCTGTGCCGACTCGATGTCCGGCACAGCGCCGAGCTTGAACGACAGTTGTTCGTCGATGTCGACCTGGCGAACCGCATCGATGCCATCGAGTGCGATCTGATCGACGATTGTGCGTGCGGACGCCTGCCGACGGCCGATGCACGCCTCGTGCGCGCGCGCGACGCCTGGCGTGTGCGCTTCGCCAGGGCTCTCATCGACGCGCAACGCATCGCGCCGATGCCGGTCCCGGCGCCGAAGACGTGTGCACCCGGGTTGCGTCGCGCGGGGTTCGCGGCCGCAATCGCGGCATCGCTGCTGCTCGCCGTCGTCGGCGTTCGCTGGTGGACACTCGTGCCGGCGCCTGCGGAGCAAGCGGCGAACACGGCTTCCTTGCCGGTAGTGACGCTGCTCGCCGGACAACAACGCGGCGTGTCGGATCCGATTGCGTTGCCCGCGCATGCCGGCGACGTGCGGGTTCAGGCGCAGATCGGCGACGGTGCGGCAACGTCATCGTCGCGTTACGTGCTCAGCGTCGCCAATGGCGAACGCATCCTGTTCGCGGCTCGTGGCCTTCGGCTGCGCGCGGCGGGCCCGTATCGCTTTGTCGAAGCGGTCGTGCCGGCGGCGGATCTCGGTCCCGATACGCGTCGCGTCGTCGTGGCGGAACAAGGCGCAGAGGATTTTCCGGTGTCGTCCTGGGACGTGCAGATGCCCATGTCGCGGTGATCCGGTTCCGCCCCGGGCGAGGCGGGCGTGGTTCGACGGCGGACGACGACGTCGCGTCGCGGCAAGCACAGGCGAGCGCGTCGTCGGCATACCCGTACCACCGGCGCTACTCGGTACCTTCTGCCGGAATCTGGAACAGCGCCGACAGGGCGATGCTGCCGTGCTGGGCCGGGTCCTGCGGCGCGATGCTGCCCGGTATGCCCGGGTCGAGGCTCGACGCGGTGTCGTCGGGCGGGAACAGTACCAGCGTCTGCAGGAACTCGATCAGCATGTGTTGGCTGTCGTCGTCGAGCGCAGCGAAGGCGTCGCGCGCGGGTTGCGCCTCGCCGCCGTGGCGCAGGATCACCTCCTCGAGATTCGTGCTGCGGCCGTCGTGACCGTAGGGCGACTTGGTGCCGACTCCCCACAGCGGTGTGGTCATGAACTCGGTGTGCAGACTGCCGTCGTAGTTGCGTTCGTGGAACAGCGGCCCGAGATCGTGGCGCTTGAAGTCGGTGAACAGGTTGTCGACGACGAACGATTGGCGTTTGGGCAAGAGTTTCGGATACGCAGCGCCATCGGCGACGACTCGGAACATCGTGGTCACACTCGAATAGAGATGGTTGAGGATGCCGCGCGCCGGGTCGTATTTTGTGTCGACGTCGGCGACGCGGCGATCGTGTTCGATCCTGAAGCGTGCGACATGGCAGGCTGTGCAGCCGATGCCGTCGAGAAGCGCGCGTCCTTGCACTGCGCGTTCGGTCTGCTTGCCGATCGCGGGGCTGAAGTAGTTCAGAAGATAGAACTCCATGTAATCGAGCAGCGCCGGATCGATCTCGTTGGCGACGCCGTCCTTGTCCGCATCGTCGCTGCTCGAGCAGGTCGGCGCAGCCTTGATCGTGTCGAGCTTCGGATCGAGCACGAGGCCGGCCGGCGTGGTGACCGCGGCGGGATTGGCCGCATCGTTCGCGGCGCACAGCAACGGATCTGCAGCCTGCAAGCCCATCTCGTCGTTGAACGCACCGACCGCGAACGCGCGCAGCGAGAACTCGCGACCGTCGTGGAAGAACGGGCGCACGCGCAAGTCGGCATTGACGCCCTGCACCTGCGAGGTATCCCAGCCGCCGTCCGCCAGCGACTTGATCCAGCCGAACGACACGCCCTTGCTGGTCAGCGGCAGCGTGATCGACATACCGGTGATAGTGGTGACGAGTCCGCACACGTCGCGGATCGTGCGCAGTTCGTTCGTCATTTCATCGGCGATCATTTCGCGCAAACCGATGCCGAAAAGATGCGGTGCATTGCGGCTGTCGGGCCGCGTCGCCACGTCGCCGCCGAATCCGGCCGCACCGCGCGGACGGCCGTGGCAGGCCGCGCAACTGTCGGTCAGGCCGGCGCCGAGCGCGGGGTGCGCCATGATGTCGCCGTGCGAAAGCGAATCCACGCGCGGCCCCTGGCCCTGTTCGAACGTGAACTTGCGCTGGAACAACTGGCGCCCGCGACGGATCGCCCGCGCGGGATCGCGCGCGATCAGGTAAAGCGAACTGCCCGGCGTGAATTCGTCGCCGCGACCCGCGCCGATCTGCTGCTGCAGCGACTTGCCGATCGCACCGCCGGGAACGCCCGGCCGGGTCTGGGTAGCGTCGGTGAGCTGCGCATATGCCGACGGCATGGCAGTGGCGATGATCGTCGCCACGAATACCCCGACCACGGCTCGGGCCAAGCTTCGGTCATCTCGTATCGATACTGCGTCCATCGTGGAATGCTCCCGTTGCAAATGCTGATGTAGACTGCCCCGGCCGGACGTAAGGGGCGAAACGGCGAGGGAAACGTAGCGGTGGGTTGCCGCTACTTCACCGTTACGCAAATGGGTCCTGGGAGCCATCATTCGCATGCGCGCCGACAGCGTGACCGACCTCCTCGCCGCGTGGCGCGCCGGAGACGAAGCCGCGCCGCGCGCGCTCGCCGATCTGGTCTATGCCGACCTGCGCGCGATGGCGTCGCGGCGGCTTGCCGGCGGCGGCGCGCCGCTGCAAACCACCGAACTCGCCCATGAAGCGTTCCTGCGCCTGTTGCAGAGGCCGCTCGATGCGGTCGATCGCGTGCATTTCTTCCGCACGGTTGCGCTTGCCCTGCGCCAGGCCTTGATCGATGCGCTGCGCCGCGATCACGCGGAGAAACGCGGCAGCGGGCTCGCCACGATCAGCCTCGCCGCCGCTGCCGGCATCGCCGTGGCCGGGCCGGAAGCATGGTTCGGCGTCGAACGCGCGCTGGCCGAACTCGAAGCGCTCGATGCGCGCAAATGCCGCGTCGTCGAAATGTCGTTGCTGCTTGGCTTGCCGCAGGAGGAGATCGCGCAGACGCTCGACGTTTCCGTGCCCACGGTGGAGCGCGACCTGCGTTTCGCGCGCGCCTGGCTGCGCGAGCGGCTGCAATGAAAACTTCGTGATGGGCGCGAGCCCGGTTCTGCGTTTCTAGGGTTCGACAACGCTTCGAGGCTTGCTTGGACAGTTCACGATTCTCGCGCATCGAAACGCTGTTCCATGCCGCGCTGGAACGGCAGGCGCACGAGCGGCGCGATTTCCTGACCACGCAGGAGCCCGACGCGCAGATCGTCGCCGAAGTCGAGCGGCTGCTCGCGCGGCATGCGCAGGACACGGGCTTTCTCGATGTCGCGCTCGATGCGGTGACCGGCATGCCTGCACCGATGCAGACGCAGATCGGCGCCTATCGCATCCTCGGCGAACTCGGCGCGGGCGGGATGGGCACCGTGCTGCTGGCCGAACGCCTGCTCGGCGACACCCCGCAGAAGGTCGCGCTCAAGCTGATCCGCGGCATTCCGACCGCCGCCTCGCGCGAACGCCTTGCGCGCGAGCGCGCGCTGCTGGCCGAACTCAATCATCCGAACATCGCGCGTCTGCTCGACGCGGGCGAAACGCCCGATCGCACGCCGTATCTGGCGATGGAATACGTCAACGGCGCGCCGCTGCTGTCCTGGTGCGAAACCGCCGCATTGGACATTCCCGCGCGCCTGCAACTGTTCGTGCAGATCTGCCGCGCCGTGCAGCATGCGCATCAGCATCTGATCGTGCATCGCGACATCAAGCCGGCGAACGTTCTCGTGCGCGAAGACGGTACACCCGTGCTGCTCGACTTCGGCATCGGCAAACTGCTCGATGCGGACAGTGGCGATGCGACCGCGACGCAGGCGTACACGCCCGCCTACGCAGCACCCGAGCAGCGTAACGGCGGCAGCGTGACCACCGCGACGGATATCTGGGGTCTCGGTTGCGTTCTGCATGAGCTCATCAGCGGGCGGGCGTTGCGCGAGGTGCGTGTCGACGATCGGGTAGCGCAGCCGAGTGCGGCGGCGGTCGATGCCGCGCGCATGCGCGTGCTGCGCGGCGATCTGGACAACATCGCGATGAAGGCGCTGGCCGCCGAACCCGGACGCCGCTACGCCTCGGCCGATGCGCTCGCCGACGACGTCGCAAGCTATCTCCGCGGCCGCCCGGTCGCCGCGCACGCGCCGACGCGCTGGTACCGGGCGGGCAAATTCATCCGCCGGCACCGCGGCGGCGTGACCGCGACGGCCCTGCTCACGCTCGCCGTGTTCGCCGCACTGGCCGTCGCGATGTGGCAGGCGAATCTCGCGCGGCAGCAGGCAGCGCGCGCGAACGCGGTGCGCGACTTTCTGGTCTCCATCTTCGAATCGGCCGGCGCCGATCTGCCGCTCGACAAACGCCCGACGACGCAGGACATCGTCGATCAGGCGACGCGGCAATTGACCGATCGCGGCGATCTTTCCGACGCCCTGCGCGTCGACCTGCTGCTGACCCTGGCGAAAGTCGCGCACAGCGTCGGCGCGAATGCGCGCAGCCTGAGCCTGCTCGACGTCGCCGCGCCCGAGGTCGAGCGTTTGTACGGCTCCGGCGATGCGCCGTGGTGGAACGCGAAGATCCTGCGTGCGGTCGCTCTCGGCGACACGGAACGCAACGCCGACGCCGTGGCCGTGCTCGATCCGCTGCGCGGCCAATTGCTCGCGCGCAACGACGGCATCGGCGTCGATGGCCTTGTCGCGCTCGGTCTCGCCTTGAACCACGCCGGCAAGGAAGCCGACGGTCTCGCCCTGCTGCATCGCGCGCGCGAACTCGCATCGGTCGACGCGGCGAAACATCCCGCCAGGTTGCTCGACACGGCAATCCGCGAGACCGGCGGCTTGATCGACGCCCATCGCTTTCGCGACGGCATCGATGCGGCCGACGCGGCGCTCGGGCTGTGGCAGAAACTCGGTGCGAAGCCGAGCCAGAGCATCATCGAGTTGTACCAGTCGATCGCGATCGGTGCGGAGGCCATCGGCGACATGCCACGCGCGGAAACCGCATACAAGGACGCGATCGCCTATGCCGACCGGTTCTTCGACAAGCCCAATGCGGCGAGCGCATGGAACGTCGGCATGTACGGGACTTTCCTGATCGCGCAGGGGCGCTTCGCCGAAGCCGAACCCTACGCGCGCCGCGGACTCGACATGCGTCGCGCGGTATTCGGCAACGAAGACTCGCGCACGCTCTACGGCATTGCCGGCATGGGCAAGCTCTATCTCGGCGAGCGCAAGTTCGAGGAAGCCGCGCACTGGTTCGGGCAGGGCGTGGACACCTGCCGCAAGGCAAAAATCGACGACAACGTCTGCCCGCGTCTGCTCGCGTTCCGTGCGCGCGCCTGGAGTCGTCTGTCGCGCTTCGACGACGCCGAGCGCGATCTGCGCGAGGCGCTTGAGTTGCAGAAGAAGCGCACTGGCGACCAGAGCCCGGCCTATGCATTCATCCTCGACATCCTCGTCGTTGCGCAGGTACAGGGCGGAAAATACGAAGCTGCCATCGCGTCAGCAGACCAGGTGCTCGCGATCAACCGGCAGGTCAAAGGAGGCATGCTGCAGTCCGAGCTGTACACGCGCTACTGGCGCGCAGCCGCGCTGTTCGCGCTCAAGCGCATCGAAGCGGCGTCGAGCGAAATTCTCGAGATCGAGCCGAGGTACGCCGCGATTGCGCCGAAGGGCGTCTCGCGCTTCGACATGCTGGTGCTGAAGGCGCGCGTGCTCGCCGCCGCGGGACGGCCCGGCGAGGCCGCCGCAGCGGCGCAGGCGGCGATCGACTACGATGCGGCGAGCGACGCGAAGCATCCCGACCGGATCGCGGAGATGCACCGCATCGCCGCAGCGGGGCGCGCCGCGATGCCAGCGTCATCACATCGATGAGAGGCAGCGCGCGAGCCGTCGCGCAGAGACGAAGCCGCCGTGCTCAGGCGGCGAACTGCAGGCGCGCCAGTTCGCCGTACAGCCCGCCCGCCTGCAGCAGTTCCGCATGCGTACCTTGGGCGACGATGCGGCCGGCGTCCATGACGACGATGCGGTCGGCCTTGAGCACCGTGGCCAGACGATGGGCGATGATCAACGTGGTGCGGCCGTGCATCAGGCGCTCGAAACCTTGCTGGATCGCGGCTTCGGACTGCGCGTCGAGGTTGCTCGTCGCTTCGTCGAGCAGCAGGATAGGCGCGTCCTTGAGCAGCGCGCGCGCAATCGCGATGCGCTGCTGCTGCCCGCCCGACAGCCGCACGCCGCGCTCGCCGAGGTAGGTGTCGTATCCGTCGGGTTGGGCGGCGATGAAGTCGTGCGCTTCGGCGGTCTTCGCCGCGGCGACCACTTCTTCGTCGCTGGCACCGACGCTGCCGAAGCGGATGTTGTCGCGTGCGCTCGCGCCGAAGATCACCGTGTCCTGCGGCACGAGCGCGATGGCGCCGCGCAGATCGGGCAGGGCGAGTTGCTTCAGATCGATGCCATCGACGAGAATCGCGCCGTGCTGTGCGTCGTAGAAGCGCAGCAGCAGATGGAATACCGTGCTCTTGCCGGCACCGGAGGGGCCGACCAGTGCCACCGTCTCGCCCGGCTTCACGGTCAGGCTGAAGTCGTGCAGCGTCGGTGCTTCGGGGCGCGACGGATAGCGGAATTCGACGTGCTCGAAGCGAATCTCGCCGCGCAGCGGTCTGGTCAGTGCGACCGGTTGCGCGGGCGTGCGGATCGACGGCTGCGTCGCAAGCAGTTCGCCGATACGCTCCATCGCGCCCGAGGCGCGCGCGATCTCGCTCCACACCTCGGTAAGGCCACCGATCGAGCCCGCCGCGATCACCGCATAGAACACGAACTGGCTCAGCACGCCGACGTTGAGCCGGCCTTCCATCACGCCGCGTGCGCCGCTCCACAGCACGAGCGTGATCGCGCCGAAGATCAGCAGGATCACCAGCGCGGTCAGGATCGCGCGTTGGCCGATGCGTTTCTTCGCGGTGGCGATCGCGCGCACGATCGCGTCGTCGTAGCGTGCTATCTCGTAGGGCTCGCGCGCATAGGCCTGCACCGCGTAGGTCGCGTTGAGCGTTTCGTTGGCGATCGCCGCTGCGTCGGCGATGCGATCCTGGTTGGCGCGCGCCAGACGCTGCTGGCGCCGCCCCATCAGCACGATCGGCGCGATCACGAGCGGAATCACGAGCGCGGCGTAGCCGGCCAGGCGCGGGCTGGTCGCGACCAGCATCGCCGTGCCGCCGAGTGCGGTGACCACGCTGCGCAGCGCGACCGACAGCGATGAGGTGACGACCGTTTGCACGAGTTCGGTGTCGGCCGAAAGGCGCGAAGTCAGCTCGCCGACGCGCGTGCGCTCGAAAAAAGGCTGGTCGAGCGTGAGCAGGTGCGCATAGAGCTGCCGGCGCAGGTCGGCGACCGTGCGTTCGCCGAGCAGGGTGATGCAGAAATAGCGCGCGGCCGTCGCGAACGCGAGCACGCCGGCGACGCCGAGCAAGCCGAGGAAACCGGAGTCGATCACCGCCGGGTTCGCGTTGACGAAGCCGTGGTCGATCATCGCGCGTACGGCGACGGGCAGGGTCAGCGTGGCGAGCGAAGACAGCGTGAGGAACGCAAGCCAGCCGGCCACCAGGCCGCGGTAGCGCCGCAGATAAGGCCAGAGCAGCGGCAAGGCCGAGTAGCGGCTGCGTGGTGCGTTTTCGGATTCGGAAGTGGCGGACACGCGCTCGGCTCAGGCAGGAATGCAGTGCCAGCATGGTGCCGGGAAACGCGATTTCAATCCACCCGGCGCGCCGCGCTGCGACCGCGTGTCGCAGCGACGACCCAGGCGTCGAAGGCTTCGACGCGCGCTGCCGGCAGGCCGACGCGCAGAACGGCGCCGTTTGCGTCGAATCGTTCGTGCTCGATCGTCGCCGAGAATTCTGCCAGACGCGCGTGCAGCAGTGGCAGGATCGGGAAGGGCAGGAAGAATTCGACCGCCGACATCACCACCCATTCCGTCTTCGCGGCGAGGCGCAGGCATTCGGCGGCGGCTCCGCCGTAGGCGCGCGCGAGGCCGCCCGCGCCGAGCTTGATGCCACCGTACCAGCGCGTGACGACGACGACGGTGTTGTCCATGCGCTGTCCGTCAACCGCCTGTAGGATGGGTCGGCCGGCGGTGCCGCCCGGTTCGCCGTCGTCGCTGAAGCGGTATTGCTGGCCGATGCGCCAGGCCCAGCAGTTGTGCGTTGCGTCGCGGTCGGAGACCGCGGCGATGAAATCGAGCGCTGCTTCGGGCGAGGCGGCATTCGCGGCATTTGCCAAAAATATACTTTTCCTCACCTCCTGGCGCAGCGTCGCCGGTGCTATGGGTACGAAGCGCGTGACACTCATTCGAGCGGGCGCAGATCGCCAGGGACGAGGTAGTCCGGGTGGCGCGCGCGCAGTTCGGCGAGTGCCTGCTTCGCCGCGTCGCGATGGCCATCGCGCAGCATCCTGCGCACGATTTCGACCCAGCCGGGCAGCGGCGGCGGGTCGGGTGGATACGTGCCGCTGCGCGCTGGCGTCGCCGCGTCGCCCGGCGCCTTCCAGCGATAGCGTGTCGGGACGGAAGGATCGGCGTCGATGGTGAGTCCGCGCACTTGCGCAAGCGAATCGTGGCTGTGCTCCGGCGTGGTTTCGGCGCGGCCTTTGGTCGCGGCCAGGCGCGGCGCCGCGGCCGTCGCGGGTGACGGCGCCGGTTTGGAAGGCAAAGCGCTCGCCGCGCGAGCCGCTTCGGTCGCATGCGGAAACGCTGCAGGTTCGGCGTCGGCGCGCGCTGCGAATGCGGGTGCCGCCGGCTGCGGTGACGCCGCGACCGTGTCGTTCGCCGCGGCAGCGGCGTCCGGTGCGGCCTTCGCCTCACCGCCCATCGCGTAACGATCCCGCGGTTCTTGCATCGCGGCCTTGGCCGACGTTTGCGGCGCTGGCGCAGCCGCGATGGGTTGTTGGGCAACGGGCGCGGCATTGCCGCTTGCCGCGGCGCTGGCCGTTGGTGCCGCGGAATCCGCCATCGGCAGGGCTTCGCGCGATGGTGCGTGCGGTGGTACCAGGCGCCAGGCCAGCCCGGCGACGAGCATCAGCGTCGCCGCCGTCGCGAAGGCGGGCAGCCAGCGGCGCGCGCGTGCGGGCGGCGTGGGCTGCGCAGTCTGCCCGTGCAGGGCCCGGCGCGCCAGCGCACGCACGCGCGAATCGAGTTCGGTATCCGGCTCCGGATGCGGTAGCTTGCGATACAGCGTCTTGATGCGTGAATCATTCTCGCGCAGGAACGCATCGAATCCGGCGTCGAGGTCCTGTCCCGGCGATGCGGTCTGCCTGGGTTTGCGGATGTCGCTCATTCGGCCAGCCTCTCGCGTATTTTGCCGAAGGCGTAGCGCAGGCGCGACTTCACCGTCTCGTGGCCCGCGCCGGTCACCTGCGCGATTTCATCGAGACCGAGGTTCGATTCCATGCGCAGCAGAAAGGCCACGCGCTGCTCGTCGGGCAGTGCCTCGAGCGCCAGTTGCAGACGCCGGCGTTGTTCGAAATCGCTCAGCACTTCCTCGGGCCGCTCGTGTTCGGGCGCATCGAGCAGGCCGAGCACGTATTCGGTCTCGTCGACGTCGGCCTGCGGCCGCTTGCGGCGCAGGTGGTCGACAATCAGATTGTGCGCGATCTGCAGCAGCCAGGTGCTGAACTTCGCCTCGATACGATAGCGTGCGCGCGCCTGGATCGCGCGGCTCCAGGTGTCCTGGAACAGTTCGTCGGCGACGGCGCGTTCGGGCACGCTGCGCAGGATGAAGCGATAGAGCATGCCGCGCGCACGCTGGTAGAGCGCGTCGAACGCGGGCGCATCGCCGTGCGCATAGGCAAGCATCAATTCCTCGTCGGTCTTCTCGGTCCCCATTGTCGCGCAGGGTACGACAAATTCCGCGCGCGCGGCAGCGGCACCGCTTGCGCGGATGCCGGAATGGGCGGCGGAAACGACGGCGGCCATGCGCGATGTAACGCGGAGCAAACGTTGGCGGGGTTAGGATGCGCCGAACGGGTACGTCGAGAACGAAGGAGGTGCCGCGTGGTCCGAGAAATCCTCAAGATGGGCGATCCGCGCCTGCTGCGCGTCGCCAGGCCGGTCACGGCGTTCGACACCCCGGAACTGCATGCGCTGGTCGCCGACATGTTCGAGACCATGCAGGCCGCGGGCGGCGTCGGCCTCGCCGCGCCGCAGATCGGCGTCGACCTGCAGCTCGTCATCTTCGGTTTCGAGCGCAGCGAACGCTATCCCGACGCACCCGCGGTACCACGCACGGTCCTGCTCAACCCGGAGGTCACGCCGCTGTCGCAGGACAAGGAGGAGGGCTGGGAAGGCTGCCTGTCCGTGCCCGGGTTGCGCGGCGCGGTCGAGCGCTATTCGCTGATCCGCTACACCGGCGTCGATCCGCGCGGGGAAAAAATCGAGCGCGAGGCCGAAGGTTTCCATGCGCGCGTCGTGCAGCACGAATGCGATCACTTGATCGGCCGGCTCTATCCGTCGCGCATCACGGACTTTTCCAAGTTCGGATTCACCGAAATCCTGTTCCCCGACCTCGATCCGGGCGCCGACGAGTAGCTTTCGCGCGCGCGTGGAATTCAGCGCGCCGGCCGCGAGGAGGCCAGCAATTCGACAAGGTGATCTTTCCACAGCGCCGCCCAGGTGTGCGAGCTGTGGCCGTGGGTCGCCGCGCTGATCGGAATGACGATGGCGCGGCCATGCGTGACGTTCCGGATCTCGCGTTCGAGAATGCCGAGTTCGGGTGGGTTGATCTGGTCGTCGGCCGAGTTGATCGCGAGCAGCGGCGCCTTGATCGCACCGAGCTTCGGCTGCGGATCGTAGTTGCGCGATGCATCGACCTGATAGAGGCAATCGTTGGCGTCGTCCTGCTGCATCAGCGTGGCGATACGGTCTTCAAGATACTTGTCCGCGGCGTCGCGCGTCGGGTAGTCCTTCTGCCATTGCAGCGGCACCGAGCCCATGATGACGAGGATGTGCAGCGCGTCGGCGAGGCCGCGAGGCTGCTTCGTGTAGTCGCCGTTGTTCCATTCGGGATCGTTGCGGATCGCGTCCATGAACATGCGCCGGAACATGCGGTTGCGTCCGGCGATCTCGACCGGCAGCGCAGCGAGCGGCATCAGCGCGTCCATGAAGTCCGGATACGTTTCGCCCCAGACCCAACTGTGCATGCCGCCCATCGAAGTGCCCATGACCAGGCGCAGGTGATCGACCTTGAGCTTTTCGGTCAGCAACCGATGGTCGGCCTTGACCATGTCGTCGTAGTCGTAGTGTGGGAACTTCATGCGCAGCCCGTCGCTGGGCTTGCTCGACTTGCCGTGGCCGATACCGTCGGGCAGCAC
The DNA here is from genome assembly GCF_057139185.1 of Rudaea sp. NCBI lineage: Bacteria > Pseudomonadati > Pseudomonadota > Gammaproteobacteria > Lysobacterales > Rhodanobacteraceae > Rudaea > Rudaea sp. The sequence continues at coordinate 47,314 of NZ_DBNHDN010000046.1, forward strand.
GATGAAGTGTTTCGCCGCATCCAGCGGCTGGCCGGGACCGAACAGTTGCCCGGCGAAGTGGTCGTTGAGGAACTGCGTGCCGGCGCCGCCGGTGCCGTGCATGATCAGCACGGCGTTGTCGACGTGCCCCTTGCGATCGCGATGGATCCTGCCGAGCGTGCGGTAGTGCAGGCGCAGCTCGGGCAGCGTCTCGCCGCTGGCGAAGCGAAAGTCCTTGATCGTGTAGTCGCCCTCACTTGGTGTCGGCCACGCGTCCGCGTGCGCGGATGCGCAGACGACGAGTGCGAGGAGAGCGGAAAGGAAAGGCGGGCATTTGCGCAGCATCTGGGTCACCGGATCGATTCGTTGCATGGGGAAGAGTGCAAGCAGACAGCCGTGGTTTCTCGCCGCAAGGCGGTACGCATCAATCGTGGCCGGATTGCGGCGTATTTCGTACGCGCCTACCAGGTTCGTGACGCAACGCAAGCTCGCCGTCCGCGAGGCGTGCGACGAGGCGGGTGGCGTGTCGCGCCCGTTCGACGGTGCGCAATACCTCGCCGCTGTCGCGGTCGAGCAGGATCGCGTAACCGCGCTGCAAGGTCGCCAGCGGACTGACCGCGTTGAGCGTGCGCGCGAGTTCGGCGAGTTCGTGTCGGCGTCGGTCGAGACGCCGGTCGATCGCGGCATGCAAGCGTTGCTTCAGCGCGGCGAGTTGCTCGTCGCGCCGAGCCAGGCGGATCAGTGGATGCTGCGCCTGCAGGCGCGCGCGCAAGTGCGCGAGGCGTTCGCCGCCGCGCTGCAGGCGCGCGCGCGGGTGTTGCGTGCGCAGGCGTGTCCAGGCATGGTCGAGGCGTTGCGCGGCGTTCTGCAGGCGGCGCAGCACAAGCGTTTGCAGCCGCGTCTCGTCGCGCCGCAGATCGCGCAGGATCGCGGCGCCATCCGGCACGAGGATTTCCGCCGCGGCCGAGGGCGTCGGTGCGCGCAGGTCGGCGGCGAAATCGGCGATGGTGAAATCGACCTCGTGCCCGATCGCGCTGACGACCGGAATCGCGCTCGCGCGGATCGCGCGCGCGACGCCCTCGTCGTTGAACGCCCACAGGTCTTCGAGCGAGCCGCCGCCGCGCGCGAGCAACAGCACGTCGTGGCGCCGCGCCTGCGAGGCCGCGTTCAGTGCGGCGATGATCGCCGGCGGTGCCTCCTTGCCCTGCACCGGCACCGGGATCACCTCGACCTCGACGAGCGGAAAACGCCGCGCCAGCACGCTGAGCACGTCGCGGATCGCTGCGCCCGTGGCCGAGGTGATCGCGCCGATGCGCCGCGGCAACGACGGTAGCGGCCGTTTCTTTGCCGCGTCGAACAAGCCTTCGGCGGCGAGCTTCGCCTTGAGCTGCTCGAACGCGCGCAGCAGTGCGCCTTCGCCGGCCTCCTCCAGATGCTCGACGATGAGCTGGAATTCGCCGCGCGCCTCGTACAGGCTCACGCGCGCGCGCGCGAGCACGCGCGTGCCGTCCGCCGGTTTGAAGCGCAGCAGCATCGAGCGGTTGCGGAACATCGCGCAGCGGATCTGTGCCTGCGCATCCTTCAGGCTGAAGTACAGATGGCCGGAGGCCGGCCGCGAGAAATTCGAGATCTCGCCTTCGATCCAGATCAGTGGAAACGTGTCTTCGAGCAGGTCGCGCGCGAGGCGCACCAGCTGGCTCGGGGAAAAGATTTCACGTTCGTTGTTTGAAGGCTCGGACATGCACGGATGCCGTTGTTCAGGCGCATGCCGGAATGACGGGCAGAAACAGGCGGTGCGGCAAGGTTACCCTGCCGACTTGCCTGCGCCAACCTTGCCGCGCTCGCGCCGCAGCTTGCGCCAGCGCAACAGCAGGCTCGCGCCAATCCAGAATGTAAGCAGCGCCAGCGGCCACGCGACGAGGCGCGGCCAGATCGCCGCCAGCGTGGCGACGACGATCAGCAGCAGCGCGGCCGGTGGCAACAGGCCGGCATCGGCGCCGCCGAGCAGGCGGCGGCCGCCGATCGCCGCGCCGACCGTGTTGACCAGGCGCAGCGTGCTCGCGGCGGCGCGGCTCGAGCTGCCGCCGCCCACGCGCATGCGGCGCGCGGGCGAGCGCGTGGGCCGGGTGCGATCGTCGAGCACGACTTCGGTCGCGTTGCGCAGATCGGCCTCGTACTGCGCCGCCACTTTCTGCGCGAAACCCTCGTCCTCGACCGCGACGTCGATCTCGCAATTGGTCAGCCAGCTGGCAATATTGAGGTTGCTCGAACCGACCCGCGCCCAGCGTCCATCAGCCACTGCGGTCTTGGCATGCAGCATCGAGCCGTTCCACTCGTATACTTTTACCCCGGCCTCGAGCAGTGGACGGTAGCCGGCATGCGAGAAGCGCGCGACGAGCTTGAGGTTGCTCGTTCCGGGCACGAGCAGGCGCACGTCGACACCGTCGCGCGCAGCCGCGCACAGCGCCTGGACATAGGGCGCGAAGCCGACGAAATATGCATCGGTCAGCCACAACGTCTTGCGCGCCATCGCGGCGACGAACAGATCGGTGCGATAGACACTGGCACGGTTCGGCGTGGTCGCGATCACGCGCAGGCCGATGTCGCCGGCAGCTCCGGGCGTGCGCATGTCGAGCGCGAGCGGCGTTCCGAGCTGGGCCCAGTTGTCGGCGAATGCACGCGCGATTTCAGCGCATGCCGGCCCGCGCATCGCGATGCCGGTGTCGCGCCAGGGTGGAATCTCGCGCGTCGGGTCGCCGAGCCATTTCTGCGCGACGCAGATGCCGGAGACGAAGGCGATCCCGCCGTCGACGACGAGCAGTTTGCGATGATCGCGGCCGAGCCAGGCGAACGGGCTGTCGAAGCGCGGCGGATTGTAGGCGCGCACTTCACCGCCGGCGTCGGTCAACGGCCGCCAGAACGATGGCTTGGAATTGCCGACGCAGCCGAGCCAGTCGCGGATCACGCAGACGCGCACGCCAGCCGCGGCGCGCTCGCTCAGCGCGGCCAGGAATTCGCGGCCGACCGCATCGTCCGCGACAATGTAGTTTTCCAGCAGGATGCTGGCCCGGGCCGCGCGAATCGCGGCCAGCCAGCGATCGAAATTCGCACGCGCATCGATCAGAAGGTCGAGCGCGTTGCCCGCGCTCAGGGTCGCGCCGGTAGCACGTTCGAACGCGTGCGCGGTCAGGTTTTGCGCGGAGCGCGCTGCGGCGGAGGGATCGACAAGCGAAGACATGCCGCGCTGATTCTACGGGTCGCGGCGATGCGGCGGTAGTTTCCCGCCCGGCCCGGTCGCGGCGTGTGCTCAGCCCGCGCGGCGCGCACCGGAGGCGTTTTCGCCCAGCGTGCGCAGGTACTGGCGGTCGAACGCGGCGAGCTGGCTTTCGAGTTCGGAATACGGCCCCGGCTGCCAGGCCTGCGAAGTCACGCCGAGATGCGCGTTGGCGCACAATTCCCAATCCTGACGGTTGGTCAGGTCCCAGAATTCGACCGCGGGACTCGCATCGAATCCGGGCGCCGCGATCGCGTCGGCATGGAACAGCCATTCGCAGACCACGCGCGTGCGGTCCTTCGACAGCGGCAGGGCGCGGTGCATCATCACGTAGTCGGGATGAAACGAGAGGAAGCCGCTCGGGAACAGGCTGTAATAGTATACTTTGCCGCGTTCCGCTTCGGTGATGCCGGGCAGTGCGGGCGCGCAGCGTTCGCCGCCCATGGTCATGCTGCCGTCGCGGTTGCTCATCCACATCGGGCCGCCGAGCACGGGCCCTTCGTCGAGATCGTTCTCGGAGTTGCGGAATGGCGTGAGCTTGTTCAGGTGCGGATGCGCCAGCGGGCAGTGGTAGCACTCGCTGAAGTTGTGGAAGATCAGCTTCCAGTTCGCGTCGACCTCGTATTCGCGCCGTGCGGCCGCGCGCAGTTCGGGCCCGCGCCACTGGCGGAAACGGTCGGCGAGGCCGGGCAGCGCTTCGGCGAACGGCTGCGGATTGCACGACAGGTTTACGAACAGGAAGCCTTCCCAGTTCGTCAGTGCCGCAGTGTGCAGCGGATAGTCGGCCGGATCGAAGCCGGCGACTTCGGTCATCGTCGGCACGCCGCGCAGCGCGCCGTCGAGACCGAAGGTCCAGGCGTGATAGGGGCATTGGATCGTCTTGCCGAGCGTACCCTGCGCCTCGCGGCAGAGCTTGCTGCCGCGGTGCCGGCAATGGTTGTGGAATGCGCGCAGTCCGCCATCGTGGTCGCGCAGTACGACCACGCTTTCGCTGCCGAGTTCGAACAGGAAGTAGCTGCCCGGCTGTTCGAGTTGCGAGACGTGGCCGGCGAGCATCCAGGAGCGGTAGAAAATGTTGTCGTGCTCGGCCCGCCAGATTTCGTCCGAGACGAAATACTCGCGGCCGAGGGTGTGCTGGCCGTGTGAGGTGCGTGATTTCATGGCGGCGATCCGGATGGTGACGATGGCGGGAGCCCATCGCATCCTACAATACTGCTGCCGCCGCGTGTCAGCAGCGCATTGTTTGTAACGACTCGCTTCGCCGCGCTGGATTACACTTGCGGATCGCGCTTTCGTCCGCACCTTGTCCGCATGTCCGCCGACCGTTTCCAACTCGTTTCCCCGTTCCAGCCGTCGGGTGACCAGCCCGAGGCGATTCGCCGCCTCGTCGCCGGCTTCAACGACGGCCTCGCGAACCAGACTCTGCTCGGCGTCACCGGCTCGGGCAAGACGTTCACGATCGCCAACGTCGTTCAGCAGATCCAGAAGCCGACGATCGTGCTTGCGCCGAACAAGACGCTGGCCGCGCAGCTCTACGGCGAGTTCAAGGAGTTTTTCCCGAACAACGCGGTCGAGTACTTCGTCAGCTACTACGACTACTACCAGCCCGAGGCCTACGTCGTCGCCAGCGATACGTACATCGAGAAGGATTCGTCGATCAACGAGCACATCGAGCAGATGCGCCTGTCGGCGACCAAGGCGCTGCTGTCGCGGCCCGATGCGCTGATCGTGGCAACCGTGTCGGCGATCTACGGCCTCGGCGACCCCGAGGACTACTTGTCGATGCGCCTGATCCTCGCGCGCGGCGAGCGCGTCGACCAGCGCGAGCTGATCCGCCATCTGACCGAATTGCAGTACGAGCGCGGCGACTACGAACTGCATCGCGGCTCGTTCCGCGTGCGCGGCGACGTGGTCGACGTGTTCCCGGCCGAGAGCGAGTTCGACGCGATCCGCATCGAACTGTTCGACGGCGAGGTCGAGAACATTTCGGTGTTCGATCCACTCACCGGCGCGGTGCTGCGCAAGCAGCCGCGCTGCGTGATCTATCCGGCCACGCACTACGTGACCACGCGCAAGCGCGTGCTCGACGCGATCGAGACGATCAAGCCCGAACTCAAGGAACGCCTCGACCAGTTGTACAAGGCGAACAAGCTGGTCGAGGCGCAGCGCCTGCAGCAGCGCACCCAGTACGACCTCGAAATGATGGCCGAGATCGGTTTCTGCAACGGCATCGAGAACTATTCGCGCCACTTCACCGGACGCAAGCCCGGCGAGCCGCCGCCGACGCTGTTCGATTACCTGCCGCCGGATTCGCTGCTCGTCATCGACGAATCGCACGTCACCGTGCCGCAGCTCGGCGCCATGTACAAGGGCGACCGCTCGCGCAAGGAAAATCTGGTCGAGTACGGATTTCGCCTGCCCTCGGCGCTCGACAACCGGCCGCTAAAGTTCGACGAGTTCGTCGCGCGCGAGCCGCGCACGATCTACGTTTCGGCGACGCCGGCCGACTACGAGGTCAATCATTCGCAGGGCAACGTGGTCGAACTCGTGGTGCGGCCGACCGGGCTGATCGATCCCGAGGTCGAGATCCGTCCGGTGCGCACCCAGGTCGACGATCTGCTTGGCGAGATCCACGCACGCGTGAAGATCGGCGATCGCGTGCTCGTGACCACGCTGACCAAGCGCATGAGCGAGAACCTGACCGACTACCTCGAGGAACACGGCGTACGCGTGCGCTACCTGCACTCGGACATCGAGACGGTCGAGCGCGTGGAAATCCTGCGCGATCTGCGCCTGGGCAAGTTCGACGTGCTCGTCGGCATCAACCTGCTGCGCGAAGGCCTCGATATGCCCGAGGTGTCGCTGGTCGCGATCCTCGACGCGGACAAGGAAGGCTATCTGCGCTCGACCCGTTCGCTGATCCAGACCATCGGCCGCGCCGCGCGCAACCTGCGCGGCAAGGCCATCCTCTACGCCGACCGCATCACCGACTCGATGAAACGCGCGCTCGAGGAAACCGATCGGCGCCGGCAGAAGCAGATCGACTACAACCTCGAACACGGCATCACGCCGAAGTCGGTGGTGAAGAAGATCGCCGACATCATGGAAGGCGCGCGCGCCGATGCCGAAGCGGAACGTGCCGGCGGCAAGCGCGGCAAGCAGCGCGCGTTCGCCATTGCGGAGGAAGCGGCCGACTATGCCGCGCTGTCGCCAGACCAGCTCGCGGCCAAGCTCAAGAAGCTCGAAGCGCAGATGTACAAGCTCGCGCAGGATCTTCAGTTCGAGGAAGCCGCGCGCGTGCGCGACGAGTTGCAGCGCGTGAAGGCGCTCGGTCTGCTGAGCTAATCCCGCCGCGAACGCGGCGAACCAGGCGCCCGATGCCGTGCGCCGCCGATGCGCGGTGGCGAGAGCAGGTTTGGGTGAAGCGAACGGAGGAAGCTAGTGGGATGGATGGTGGGGCCGCCGCCGGTCCGGACGATCGATTGCGTTGCAAGCAGACGTGGAGAATCGGCCCGATTGCGGGCCGCGAGGCTGCGTACGAAGTGGTGGGCAGTACAGGGATCGAACCTGTGACCCCCACCATGTCAAGGTGATGCTCTACCGCTGAGCTAACTGCCCACTTCGTAGCTGCGCCGCAAGCCGGTTCCGGCAAGGGGGCGCAAGAATAACGGAACGGCTGGGGTTCGGCAACCTTTTTCGTCGTCTTGCAGACGGCGCAGTCGGCGCCTCAGCCGGCCTTTTTCAAGGCGATTGCCGAGTTGAGCCCACCGAACGCGAACGAATTGCTCAGCACCGCGGCGACCGCTTTTTCGCGCGCTACGTTGGGCACATAGTCGAGGTCGCAGGCCGGGTCGGGGTCGATGAAGTTCATGGTTGGCGGCAGGATTCCGTGGCGCAGCGCGCCGATCGCAGCGATCATCTCGAGCGCGCCGGCCGCGCCGAGGGCATGGCCGTGCATCGACTTGGTCGACGATACCGCCAGCACGTCGGCATGCGCACCGAACGCGCGCCGGATCGCCTTGGACTCGGTCGGATCGTTCGCCGGCGTCGCCGTGCCGTGCGCGTTGATGTAGCCGACGTCTTCGGGGTTGAGGCCGGCATCGGTGAGCGCGTTCTGCATCGCGCGCGCGACGGTGACCTCGGACGGAAACACCATGTCGGCCGCGTCGGCGGTCGTGCCGCTGCCGGCGAATTCGGCAAGGATCACGGCGCCGCGCTTGCGTGCGTGCTCGTATTCCTCGAACACGAAGATGCCCGCGCCTTCGCCAAGCACCATGCCGCGGCGCTGCTTGCAGAATGGCCGGCAGGTGTCGTCGGCGGTGACACGCATCGCCTCCCACGCCTTCATCGTCGGCACGGTGACGCAGGCTTCGGTGCCGCCGGTTACGGCGAACTCGACCTTGCCGCTGCGGATCATGTCCGCGGCCTGGCTCATCGCGTGGTTGGCCGAGGCGCAGGCGCTGACCACGGCGAACGTGGGTCCGGTCAGTCCGTACTCGATGCCGATGTGGCAGGCCGGCGCGTTGGCCATGACGCGCAGGATCGTGAGCGGGTGCAGGCGCGGGTTCTTGTCGGCGTAGAAGCGCCGCGACTGCTCGTTGTGCGAGCCTTCGCCGCCGATGCCGCTGCCGACGATGCAGGCGCTGCGTTCGCCACGACCGCCGACGCGGAAGTCGAGGCCCGACTGGGCCACCGCCTCGCGCGCCGCGACCAGGGCGAACTGGGAGACGCGGTCGAGCAGCGGCAGCTTCTTGCTGTCGATGTGTGCCGCCGGATCAAAGCCGCGCACTTCCGCGGCGATCTTGACGTTGAGCAGTTCGGTCGGGATGGTCTCGATCGGGCCTATGCCCGAACGTCCTTCGCTCAGCGCAGCCCAGGTGGCGGCGGCGGTATGGCCGAGCGCGGTGATCGCGCCCATGCCGGTGATGGCGACACGTCTTGGGTGGCTCATGGAACGGAAAATGGAAAGGTCAAAGGAGGTGCCACGAGGACACGAAGATCACGAAGAAAAACAGAGAATACTTCGTTGCTCTTCTTCGTGGCCTTCGTGTCTTCGTGGTAAAGCTTTGCTCAGCTCTTCGACTTTTCAGCCGGCCGCCGGCGGCGCGGTACCCGCCGGTTTTTCGGCGACGAGCTTGTCGACCGCCTCGACCAGGCCGCGCACCGATTCGGTATCGAAATTCGGGTCGCGGTCGGGCATCGTGATCTTGAAGTGGTCCTCGATCTCGAAAATGATCTGCACCGCATCGAGCGAGGCGATTTCGAGGTCCTTCAAGGTCGAGTCGAGCGTGATCTTGCTTACGTCGATGTTCGCTTCCTTGGCGATGATGCCGAAGACGGCGTCCTGGACTTGGCTCATGAGAAGGTCTCCGTAGTTGCGGCAATGATAACGCAAGCGCTTCGCGTGGACTGAATGCCGACCGATCAGGCCGCCGGCTTGCCTTCGGCGATGCGTTTGAAGAACGCGGCGCTGCGCTCGATGACGACGTCGCGTTCCTGGTCGACCGTGATCATGTGGTAGCTCTTGTCGAGGATCACCGTCTCGTACGGCCCGCCGAGGCCGCGCTCCGCGCGATGCACGTTGGCCAGGCTGGCGACGTCGTCCTCCTTGGCGTGCATGATCAGCGCGGGCGCCTTGACCTGCGGCAGCAGCTTGCGCACGCGCCAGGACAGGCGATAGAACTCGGCCAGCGAGGGCCACGGGTTGCCGGGCAGACCGGCCTCGTCGCTCGCCCCGCTGAGCATCGCGCCGGCGATGCGCTGGCGGATGCGCTCGTCCTTGATGCCGTACGGAAACTGCTCGTGGAACCTGGCGTGCCGGCCGATGCCGACGCTGACCGCCATCGGCAGCAGGAACGAGAGCTTGCCGTACCACGGTATCGTCCAGCCGTCGTAGCGGAACGTCGTGCCGTAGAGGCCGAGTCCCGCGACCTGTTGCGGGCGCTCGGCGGCGAGACGCAATGCGAGCAGCGCACCCATCGACAGGCCGGCGACAAACAGGTGATCGACTTGCGCGGCGAACTTGTCGGCTGCTTCGCGCACACTCTGGAACCATTCGCTGCGGCCGGTCGCGAGCAGATCGGCTTCGTCGCCGCAATGCCCGGCGAGCTGCATGCCGTAGACGCTGAAGCCGTGGCGCTGCAGGCCCTTGGCGACGAACCGCATCTCGGTCGGGGTGCCGGTCAGGCCATGGATGAGCAGCACGCCCGAGCGGCCGCCGGGCAGGAGGTATTCGACGTTTTTTATCATGTCCGGAGTGTCGCGCCCGGGGCGTTAAGGGGCGCTTTACGGAATTTTACCGGATCGCGACGCAAATGCGCTCGTCCGCTGGCGTTCCCGGTGGTCTTTGCGTGTCTAGGCGCGCCTCAGCTTGGCCATTGCCCTGACCGGGAACGTGCCGACTCCCCTGAATTTCGGCGGCGTTGCGCTGAAGGCGAAGCCCTCGTCCGGCAGCGCGCCGAGATTGCACAGGTGCTCGACGATGAGGATGCCGGCGCCGAGCAGGGTGGAATGCACCGGCCGCTCGCCGCCGCGCGTGTCGTCGATGTTGTGCGCGTCGATGCCGACCAGGCACACGCCGCAGTCGCGCAGGTACCGCGCCGCCGCCGCGGTCAGGAACGGCCCGCCCTCGTAGTAGCGTGGCGTGTTCCAGTGCACGTCCCAGCCGGTATGCACGAGTACGGCGCGACCGCGGATCTCACGCTCGCGGAACACCTCGGCGTCGATCGCCTGCGCGGGCGTGTGCGGCGCGCGCACGACAATCGCGTCGAGGTCGGTCATCGCCGCAATCGCGATTTCGGCAAGATCCTTGCCGTCCGCGTAGCGATGGAACGGGCAGTCGAGGTAGGTACCGGTGTTCGTCACCATCTCGATTTTGCCGATCTGGAACTCGGTGCCCGATGCGTAGATCGCGCGCGACGCCTCGCGGCTCAGATAGTCGCAGACAATCGGCGCGGGCAAGCCTTTGTAGGTGACCAGGCCATGTTCGATCGTGTGGCTGAGGTCGATGAAGCGCGACAGCCGCGGTGCATCGATCGGCTCGCGCTTGTGCGCCTCGGAGATGATGCGCTTGTCGAGGATGCGCACCGCGCCGACCATGAGCAGGCGCAGATCGGCGACGAGGTAGTCCGCAAGTTCGCGGTCGGAGATGTCGTCGCCCGCGATGTCGAGGCGGAAATCCTGGCCCTGGATGCCGCCGCCGTTGGTGAAGTCGATCTCGAAGTCGAACTGGACGCGGTGAGCCATGCGCGGCAAAAGCTTGCGAAGGTCGACGCAGCATAGCGCAACGGCCGCGCCGCGCCGCGACCGATCCGGGCCATGGGCGGGGCTGCGCGGGCCAGAAATCTTCTGCGCCCGCCGCGGCGCGGGGATCAGACCGCGCTGCGGATCTCGCCGACGAGCTTCGGCGCCGGACGCGGCCAGCGCTCGAGAATCGCGGCACGGATGCCGGCCGCATCGATGCCGGCTTCGGCGAGCAATTGCTCGCGACTGGCGTGTTCGAGATACGCATCCGGCAGGCCGAGATGGAGCAGCGGCACCTGCACGTTGCGCGCGGCGAGGAACTCGGCCACGGCGCTGCCGGCGCCGCCGGCGATCGCGTTGTCCTCGACGGTGACGATCGCGTCGTGCGTGCGTGCGAGTTCGAGAATCAACGCTTCGTCGAGCGGCTTGACCCAGCGCATGTCGACCACGCTCGCGCCGAGTTCGGTGCCGACATTCAGCGCGGCAGCGAGCGGGCTGCCGAAGGCGAGGATCGCGAGGTTCGCGCCGCGCCGGCGCACTTCGCCCTTGCCGACCGGAAGCGGTTCCAAACCGGAGTCGATCTTCGCGCCGGGGCCGGTGCCGCGCGGATAGCGCACGGCGGCCGGACCGTCGTGCAGGAATGCCGTGGTCAACAGGCGGCGGCATTCATTCTCGTCGCTCGGTGCGGCGACGATGACGTTGGGGATGCAGCGCAGGTAGGACAGATCGAAGCTGCCCGCGTGCGTCGCGCCGTCCGGGCCGACGACGCCGGCGCGGTCGAGCGCGAAGGTGACGTCGAGATTCTGGACCGCGACATCGTGGATCGCCTGATCGTAGGCGCGCTGCAGGAAGGTCGAGTAGATCGCGATCACCGGCTTGGCGCCCTCGCAGGCCATGCCCGCGGCGAGCGTGACCGCGTGCTGCTCGGCGATGCCGACGTCGAAGTAGCGCTGCGGGAATTCTTTGGAGAAGCGCACCAGGCCCGAGCCTTCGCGCATCGCCGGCGTGATCGCGAGCAGGCGCTCGTCCGCGCGTGCCTGCTCGCACAGCCAGTCGCCGAACACGTCGGTGTAGGTCAGCTTGCCGGGCGCCTTCTTGACCAGGCCCTTGACCGGGTCGAACGGGCCGACCGCGTGATAGTCGATCTGTTGCGCCTCGGCCGGCGCGTAACCCTTGCCCTTGGTCGTGATCACGTGCAGCAACTGCGGGCCTTTGAGTTCCTTCAGCGTCTTCAGCGCATGCAGCAGCTGCGGCAGGTCGTGGCCGTCGATCGGACCGAAGTAGTGGAAGCCGAATTCCTCGAACAGGGTCGAGGGCACGAACATCCCTTTCAGGTGTTCTTCCCAGCGCTTGAAGAAACGCCACAGGAACCCCTGCCGGCGCATGCTGTTCTTCGCGCGCTCGCGCATCGCGTTGAGCGTGCGGCTGGTCATCAGGCGCGCGAGCATCTTCGGCAGCGCGCCGACGTTCTCGCTGATCGACATCTGGTTGTCGTTGAGGATCACGAGCACATCGGTGTCGAGATCGCCGCCGTGGTGCAGCGCCTCGTAGGCCATGCCGCCGGTCAGGCCGCCGTCGCCGATCACGGCGACGATCTTGCGCGCGTCGCCTTTGCGCTGGGCGGCCACGGCCATGCCGATCGCGGCCGAGATCGAAGTCGAAGAATGGCCGACGCCGAAGGTGTCGTACGGCGACTCGTCGCGGCGCGGGAACGGCGCGAGGCCGTCTTTCTGCTTGATCGTGTGGATGCGATCGCGGCGCCCGGTCAGGATCTTGTGCGGATAGCACTGGTGGCCGACATCCCAGACCAGGCGATCCGCGGGGGTCTCGTACAAATAGTGCAGCGCGACGGTCAGCTCGACCACGCCCAGGCCCGCGCCGAAATGGCCGCCGACGCCGGCGACCTGCTCGATCAGGTATTCGCGCAGCTCGCGCGCGATTTCAGGCAGCTCGGCTTCGTCGAACTTGCGCAGATCGGTCGGCGAGGCGATGCGCGAAAGGCGCGGGTAGTGTTGAGAATCGATCATGGGAATATCTTGTCCAATCAAGCATTTTCGTTCATTGCGTCATCAGCGGCAAGTTGACCGGGGCAGGGGCGCTCGCCATGGCGAAACGCGGGATTTATGCTGGCGGCCGCCGGGGAGGGGCGCGCATGGCGGCGATCGCGGCACGAACGGACTGGCGGGCGCTCGTTCCGGGCCTGATCGTGCCGACGCTCGTCGTCGCCGGCCTCGCCCGCTGGGCCGTGCAGCCACGATGGGACGACTCGAACGAGTGGCTGGACGGTCTGGTCGTGTTGATCCCGTTCGAAGGCGTGCGCGTGCTCGTTCTGCGCATCCTGCACGATACCTTTCACGAATATCGCCGGCCGTGGCAGGCGGCAAAGTTCTTCCTGCTCTCGCTGCTGGTCCTCGCCGGCATCTGCCTGGTGCTGGCTGCCTTTGCCTTCAATTGGCGGATTTTTCGATTCTCGCCGGCCCGCATACCTGGAAGCTGGCCCTGCCGCCGCTGGCACTCATCGTCGCTGACGGCGTGGTCAACGTTGCGTTTTTTCGTGGCGATCCGCGGCGTGCGGGGCGCTGCATTCCATTTCTGTGGCAAAGCCGTCGTTCTCGCGCATGTGCGTACTGCGCCTTTCCTGCGCACCGGCGAGCGTCTGCTCGGCAGGCGTATTGCGCAGTTGATCGTTACGCGCGGTTTTGACTTGAGTCAGCGCAATGCGCTCGGCGAACAGGGCGCTGCAGAGTCGGCTGGCGGTATTGCGAGGCGCTTAGCCGACAGGCTTCAACCGCCGTCCGGAGTCCTGCGCAACCGCTCGCGAATTGCCTGGCGCACGCGGATCTGCCGGTTCGCATCGCGCGCTTCGCTCAGGCGGCGCGTGTGCGCGGTGACGAGGTCGCCGCGGGTCAGCACACCGACGATTTTTTGCGGCGCCTCGCGCGTGACGACGGCGACGCTGCCGACTTTTTCCTCGACCATGTGGTCGGCGGCTTCGCGCAGCGAATTGTCCTCGAAGACGATGATCGGTGCCGTCGGAAGCAGCTCGCCCACGCCTTTGGCATCGGCATTCTGCGCATCGAGCAATTGCCGGCGGGTGACGATGCCGCGCAGGTTGCCGGTTTGATCGAGCACCGGATAGCCGAGGAATTGCGCCTTGGCGTCGCCCGAGGCGAGCCAGCGGCGCACGCTGCCGAGATCGTCGGCGGCGTTCAGCACGGTGAGGTCGCGCGAGCAGGAATCGCGCACCAGCACCTGGTCGAGATAGTCGGCCGCGTATTCGCTCGGCACGCGCACGCCGCGGCGCGCGATCTTCTCGGTCATGATCGTCTGGCGCATGCACAGACACGAGACCAGATAGGCCATCGAACAGCCGCCGAGCAGCGGCAGCAGGCCGGCCGGTTGCAGCGTGGTTTCGAATGCGAACACGATCGAGGCGAGCACCGCGCGCGAGGCGCCGGCGAACATCGCCGCCATGCCGACGAGGCCGGCGATGCGCGGATCGATGCCGAGGCGCGGCAGCAGCGGCGCGGCGAGCATGCCGGCCGCCGCGCCGAGCGCGCCGCCGATCGTGAACAGCGGCGCCAGCGTGCCGCCCGAGGTGCCGCTGCCGAGGGCGATCACCCACGACAGGAATTTCATCGCGCACAGGAACATCAGCGCATTGAGCGCGAAGCCGCCCGAGACGATCTGCTCGATGTTGGTGTAACCGACGCCGAGCGTCAGCGGGGCAAAAAAGCCGACCACGCCGACCGCGAGCCCGCCGAGCGCCGGCCACCACATCCAGTGGATCGGCAAGCGGTCGAACGCGTCTTCGACCGCGTAAACGGCGCGCGTGACGCCGACGCTGATGAAGCCGAGTGCCGCGCCGAGCAGGACATAGAACAGCAACGCGCCGGCGCCAGGAATCGCGACCTGCGGCATCGCAAACACCGCGTGCGAGCCGACCATTGCGTAGCGGATGCCGGTCGCCGTCGTCGCCGCGAGCGCGACCGGAATCAGCGAGCGCGGACGCAGCTCGAACAGCAGCAGCTCGACGGCGAGGATCACCGCCGAAATCGGCGAGCCGAACACAGCCGCCATGCCGGCGGCCGCGCCCGCGGCGAGCAGGGTTTTGCGTTCGATCGCGGTGACGTGCATGAGTTGCCCGATCAGCGAGCCGAGCGCGCCGCCGGTCGCGATGATCGGACCTTCCGCACCGAACGGCCCGCCGGTGCCGATCGCGACCGCCGACGAAACCGGCTTGAGAAACGTGATGCGCGGCGGGATGCGGCTCTGGTTGAGCAGCACCTGTTCCATCGCCTCGGGAATGCCGTGGCCACGGATCGCCGCCGAACCCCAGCGCGCCATCGCGCCGACGATCAGGCCGCCGACGACCGGAACGAGGATCACCCAGGCCCCGAGATGGTTGCCCGCCGGCGAGGTCAGCTCGGTCGACCAGCGGCCGTAGAAGGCAAAATTGGTGACGATGCCGATCAGCGCCGTCAGCCATTGCGCGATCAATGCACAGGTTGCGGCGAGCAGGATCGCGATCGTCGAAATCAGCAGCACGCGCTTGTCCAACTGCACCGACTTGCGCGGCATGCGCGCGGCAGTCATCACGTCGCCGAGACCGGGCGATACCGGCAACGGGTCGGCCGCGCTCGGGCGAGGGGGAGGAACAGATGCACCGGTCATGGCATGCTGCAATGCGGGATAAGCGGTGCAGGATAACCCTCGCCGCGGCTACAGTAAATTCGCGGATGCGACCCCGGCCGGAAATGCACGCGTTCCTCGCGACGCGGCATTTGCTAAATTGCACGGGCTTCGCGGTTCGCGGTGGTCGGGTCCATTTCGGAGATGCCATGTTCGTTCGTCGTTTTTTCTCCGTCGCGCTGGCGGGCCTGCTGGCAGCGATGGCACCGTCGCCGCGCCCGGCGGTGGCCGAGCCACTGCAATTCCGCATCAGCGAGGGCGATGTCGAGAACGCGTTCTATCAGGACGGGCCTGTCGCCGCGCACCTGTTGTTGAGCTCGGGCTTGAAGCCGCGTGTGCTCGCGGCGTTCCCGGCCGGCAACAGCGGCGTCGGCATCTGGTTCGAGCCGGTGGCCACGCCCGTGCAATGGCATCTCCAGAGCGTGCAACCGCTGGAGGCGAAGGATGCGCAGGGGCGCGCGCTGCACGGCATCGAGGCCGAGGCGACGCTGGCCACGTCGTCGCCGCTGCGCATCCGTGATGCCGTACTCGGCAGCGTGCGTGTGCTGCGCGATTACCAGCTCGATCACCCGTACCCGCCGGGAACGGCAGCGCATGCGCGGCGCGAAGGCAATACGCTGACCTGGTCGCGCACGCGGCTCGACGGCGCGCCCGGTTACGAGATCGCGTTGTCGGTGGAAGACGGCAGCCTGGCCGGCGGCAACGGCAAGCCGTGGACGCTGACCCGGCCGACGGACGGCAAACCGCTGCGCCTGCGCCTGCGCGCGCTGACCGGCGAGAAGCCGCTGACGCCGTTCGCGGCCGATGCGCTGTTCAGTTCCAACGCCGGCAGCGACGAGCGCGGGCGCAACGCGCTGCGCTTTCTCAGCTACGAAGAAAAATTCCTCGCCGGCTCGTGGCGCTTCGATACCTATTTCGGCCGCGATACGCTGATGTCGCTGCGCCTGCTGCTGCCGGCGCTGCAACCGCTGGCGGTGGAGGATGGGCTAGCCGCGGTGTTGAACCGTCTTTCACCGGACGGCCAGGTTGCGCACGAGGAGGATATCGGCGAGTTCGCGGTGCTTCGCCATCGCAAGGAAGGCACGGGCGCCGGCGATGCGCCGATCTACGACTACAAGATGATCGACAGCGACGTCATGCTCGCGCCGGTCGCCGCGGCCTATCTGCTGGACAGCTCCGACGGCAGGGCGCGCGCCAAGGCGTTTCTCGCGCGCAAGCTCGACTCCGGTGAAACCGCCGGCGCCGCGCTGGCGCGCAATTTCGCCCTCGTGCTCGCGCACGCGCGGCCGTTCGCGCGCGATCCGTCGGCGACGAATCTGGTGGCGCTCAAACCCGGCGAAAAAGTAGGCGAGTGGCGCGACAGCGAGATCGGTCTTGCCGGCGGGCGCATCCCCTACGACGTCAACGCGATCCTGATGCCGGCTGCGCTCGAAGCCATCGCGCGCCTGCGCAAGGCGGGGCTGACGCCGCCGGACTCCACCGGCAACGAAGCGGCATCCGCAGACAAGCTCGCCGCCGTCTGGTCGCGCCGTGCGCCGCCCTTGTTCCTGGTCAAACTGCCCGTCGCGGTCGCGCGCGCCGACGTGGCGGGCTATGCCAGGGCCCAGGGCATCGACCCGGCAGCGGCGCTGGCCAGCCTGCCAGCAAGCGGCGAAATCACGTTCAACGCGCTCTCCCTCGATGCACAAGGCAAGCCGATTCCCGTGCTGAATTCGGACGACGGCTTCGCGCTGCTGTTCGGCCGTCCCGATGCCGCGCAACTGGATGCGGCCCTCGCGGCGATTTTCCGCCCGTTTCCCGCCGGCCTGATGACCGGCGTGGGCATGGTGGTCGCCGATGCGGTCTATGCCGGTGCCGACCTGCAGAAAATCCTCGGCCGCAACGCCTATCACGGCGCCGTGGTCTGGTCATGGCAGCAGGCCCTGATGACGGCAGGTCTGGCGCGTCAGCTCGAACGCAGCGATCTGCCGGAACCGACGCGGGCCGCATTGAAAAAGGCACAGATGGAACTCTGGCGGGTGATTCGCGCCACAAAAAAAATGAGTACGTCCGAACTGTGGTCGTGGACCTACGTCGATGGCCGCTACGTCATGAGCCCCTTCGGCCAGCGCAAGAACGACGCCGACGAATCCAACGCCGCGCAACTCTGGAGTACGGTGTACCTGGCGATTCCCGAGCCAACCGATGAAATGCACTGAGGCGGAATCGCGCGGCGCCTGTGGGCCGCCGAACACCACCGCATGAGCTTCGATTCCGACCACGCCAGTAGGTGGCCAACTCACTGAGTTCCTTCCACCGCGTTGCAGGTAAGACGAACGTCGATGGCAAGCAAGTCGGGCCCCGGGGCGAGTAAGCCGATAACACTTCTGGCCGTCAGTGGCCGATTGAACGTGTGGCTTCGTCCTGTCGGATTCCCTCCTGGCCCGAGCGCAAGCCGCTCACCCCAAGGCCGTATACACGACTGCAACCGCATCGCTTGCCAAACAGTGTTTTACTCGGTCACTTGCAATGGGAGTCCATACAGGAATTGTTAGGCGGCGCTCGATGATGTTTTGTCGATCACTCTTGTACCGATCACGTAGCCCCATCCCAACGAGCCGAACGTGATCAGCGTCAGCAGATACGGGAACACGCCTTGCACGCAGCGCACATCCGTTAACCCTGCGTCACGCAACGTGGCGGCGTATGTCGACGTGTACCGTACGTCGATGATGAGCACGCGCCCACCAGGTGCTAACACGCGTGCGATCTCGCGCACGGCGGTCTGCCGCTCGTCTGCGTTGTAAATGTTGTGCAGCGCCATGCTCGAGAGCACCACGTCAAAGCTGGCATCAGCGAAGGGAAGGTGTCGCGCATCGCCGGTGTTCACTTCGACTTTATCTGCGACGTCTTCGATCAACGCGTTGCGTATCGTGCCCTCAGCGTTGTTGCCGCTGAGATCTTCCTGCTGCCATTTGTCGATGCCGACGGCGCGTCCGGTCGAGAGCCGTTTGGCCGCGCCGATGAGAAATAGTCCCAGCCCGCACCCCACATCCAATACGCGCTCGTGCCCTTTCCAGTTGATCTTGTCCAGATATCTTTCCCGCTCGCGTATCTTCCCGATCTTGCTGTCGTAAATCATCCACAAGGCCATCGCGCCGAAGCCCAGACCGGCCAACATCAACGGCCGGGCGATCACCGCAATAGCATCCTGCCGGGACCACACGCCAAGCAGCCGCGTGATCAGCGAGATGATCCCAAACGCCGCGACAACGAGCATGTTGCGCACCGCCACCGGGGCATCCAGACCGTAATTGGGAGTCCGATTATCTTTCATGCTTCGCCTTCAATGATCCGGCCCGCTAGATGCAAGCACCGTTACAGCGGTGTTCTGTTCGGGTGGTCAACGCCGCAACGATGCTACGCCGCCGCACACGCCGTAGCGGCAGGAGAGCAGACCGTTTGCTCCGGGAGCATCAACGTCTGCGTCAGCGGTGAGGGTGTGGCGCGTCCGCCAACGCAAAGTCAACCGGCGCGCCCGAGAACGCTCGGAGAGCGAACGACTTCGGGTGCGCGTCCGGTTGAACGCCGGGTTGGGCATCACTAACGGGCCGCGGTCTGCCGCTCGTATTCGGCTGCGTCGTACCAACCACGCGATTCAACTACCTTTAAGTCCGGATTGAGATCCCACTCCTCCCAACCGGAAACGCGGAGTGGATTCTTCGTGGCAGCATGTGTCCCAGTGAAGGTCCAGAAGTATGCGACATGATTGCCCGCGCAACGCACGTCTTCGCATATCAGTGTGAGATCCGGAACGTCGGCAAAGAAGCCAGCGGCCATTTCACCGATACCTTTGCGATCTACCCAAGGCTCACCGCGATTAATGACAATACGCCCGTCCGGGGCATAAAAGGAAGCAACGGCCTCCGGTGAGCCAGAGTTCCAGGCTGCCGTATAAGCGGACACCATCGCACGTACTGCTGCGGGATCGACTGTCATCCGGGCTCTCCTCGCTTCATGCTGCGTCATCAAGGTATGGGTCCGCCATCGCGAATTCTGATCGTGATGTCCAACGCTTGAGGTAAGTGGCCGCGGCCACGATGCGTACGAAGATAGCGCGGCCCGTCGCCGCGGTCCACTTGACTGATCGAATGGACTCCTCCCGCCGGTATATCGGCATCGAAGTGCCAAACTGAGTGTGCTGCATTCAGTTGACCTGACACGAGAGGACGGCCGCCGTGGAGACGGCAAAGAACTGAAGAGCACTTAGCGGTATCGATCCAGGCAACTTGGCACTGAATACAGCACCTAGTATCCAAAATGGAATAGATAAGACCAAGAGTAGTGCAAGAAATCTAAGGGATGTACGACTCAGCATTTTCCGGTGCCTAGACGTTCAAGGTGAGCAGCCCGCAGAGGCGGACGGTGCCTGGCGGCGGAAGGCATGAAGCCATTGGCGCCTGGAGCCGTCAGGCGCCGGCTGCCGTAGCGGGTCGGCTCGACCAAGGGGCTAGGCAGCACCTCGGTAGTGCTAGACCAGCCTGGTTTCACCCATCATCACGTCAACTCCTGCGCTCGCGAAGTTGGCGAGGTCGGCGGCGGTCGCCTGACCCTGCGACGATGCCATAGCTGCCCCTATGGCTTCCATGGACTCGAACTCGAGGACGGCGACGAGGTAGACGCCGTGCTTCCCTGCCATTCCCATGACGTCCCCTCGGGTCACCTCATAGCTCTTAAGCCCGGGGATGGTCTTTGCGAGCGGGACGTGCTTGCTGAAGTAGTAGCTGTCAAACGCGGCCGGATCCTTGGGTTGCTGGTAGATCGCGAAGAGCTTTGCCATGTTGTGTACTCCGTTTGTCGCCTACCAGCGAAGGGCCGGAGGGTGAGATTGACGGTAGCTACGGGACTGCGGGGCGTCAAGCAGGGCTGCTGCACTGGGTTGGACGGCGCCTGACTGAAGTCCAGTGCACAAGGCAAGCGGGAAAACACGCCTGCGTCTGGGTAGCGGGGTTGGTGCTGCCGTTGGTGCTCCCGCTATCGCCGGCTGAGTGCCCGGCAACGGCACAAAAACAAGATCGTCGCCGCACTCGCGCGCAATTGTCCGGCCTCGTCCGGGCGATCGTGCGCGACGCGCGCGCAGCGCCCTAGTTTGCCACGGCTAATACTGTCTTGGGTTTCGCTACGTCTGATCCGGTGCGGCAACAACCGTCAGGCAACTTTTTGCCGACGACGATTATCGACTTTATTTTCTATCCGTACTGGCTGGGCGACTACGCACCCGCCACGGGGTTGGAGGTTTCGACCGTCGGCCGCTGTTCAAGCCTGCATCCGCCGCCGATTTTTCGGCAGATGGTTCATGAGGAACTCCATCTGGTCGGCAAGGATGTTGCGGTTCGACAGGATCAAGTGTTCGACCCAGCTTGGTCGGTAGGGCACGGCCAGTAGCGGCATGCTGGCTTGCTGCGGGGTGTGGCTGCCCTTGCGGATGTTGCAGGCGAGGCAGGCGCTGACGACGTTTTCCCAGGAGTCGCGGCCACCTTTGGACAGCGGCACGACGTGATCGCGGGTCAATTCGCCGCGCGAAAAGTGCTCGCCGCAGTACAGGCAGAGCATGCGGTCGCGCGCGAACAGCGCGGCATTGGTCAACGCCGGCGCGGGATCGACCGCGTGCAGGCGCGCGTGGCCGCGGCTGGCGACGATCGGGTGCAGGTCCAGCGTCGACTGCTCGCCGGTTTCGCGGCTGGTGCCGCCGTGGATGGTCAGGCAGGGATTGCCCAAGGTCCACGACACGGCGTCGCGTACGTAGAGGCAGACCGCGTCCTGCCACGAAATCCAGTCGAGGATGCGGCCGTTGGAATCGAGCGAGAGCACGCGCGTGGCGTGGATGTCACTGACCTTGCGCGGTTCGAACAGGGCCATGCGGTCGAGTTCGAGGTTCGGGGACTTCGTCGCGGCGATTTGTGATCTATGACTCGGCATCCGGTGTCACCAATGGCGCCAACAGGCGGGCTTGGGCGATTCGCTGCCAAACGATCGTATCCGGCTTCGCAGCATAGCCGAATTCAGGCAGGGTTTGCGAATGTGCGCTGGCGCCGCCCGCTCCACGCCGCCACCGCTCACGCCGGGACGAGGTCGAAGGCGATCGTCAACCGAGTGTCGTCGCCGCCGAACGGCACCGTGCCGTGCCAGAAATACGACGGGAACAGGGCGAGCAGGCCGGGTTCGGGGCGGATGAAATATTCGGGTTCGAGTCCGGGCTGCGTCGGATATCCCGGTTCGCCGAACTTGAGGAAGCCTTCGCGGCCGGGGTTGTCGCCGGCGACGGCGCGTGGCAGTTCGATGTAGCACGCGGAAGAAAGCCAGCCCTGCGGATGCACGTGGTTGGTGTGGAAGCCTTGCGCGTTGAGGCGCACCGACCAGATGCCAGCGATCCGGTAGGCCCCGTTGTTGCGCCGGCGCAAGGGATCATCGCCGCGACCGATCGCCTCGATGTGCCGGCGGATCGGCGCGTCGATCGCGCCGAAGAACGCACGGATCGGCGCATCGTCGACGTCGAGCAGGTTCTGCGCGGTTTGCGAGCCGTGGCGCAAGGTCTGGTGCAGAGGATGCGCGCGCATCGTGTGCAGGCGTTTCAGGCTCGTCGCAAGATCGGCCAGGTAGGCCGGCAAGTCGCGCCAGCCGCGCGGCGTGTCGAGGGGCCAGGCGCGCGCCATGCCGGCGTAGTCGCAATATGCGACGTAGCGTGGATCGCCGAGCAGACGCCAAGCGGTGGTCTGTGCGGCGATCAGGAACTGGTCGTCCGGGTGAGTGCGCAGCAGTGCTTCGGCACGGTGGCGGGCGGCGTCGGCATCGCCGGTGGCGAGCAGGGCTTCGATCAGGCTGTGGTTCGATAGCGGTTCCGCAGGCGCAAGCCGCACGGCGCGCAGCGCGTAGCTCAGCGCGCGTGCGCCGTCGCCGGATTGCAGTGCGGCCTGACTGGCACAGGCGAGCACGAGCAGGTCCGCGCTCGCCGACGCCGCGCGTGCTTCGATCGCGGCGAGCGCCGCGCCCGCGTCGCCGGAGCCGGCGAGCAGGTTGGTACGGGCGATGGCAAGCGCGCTATCGTCGGGATGTCGCCGCAGTGCGCGGTCGATGTGCTCGCCGGCGGCCTCGGCATCGCCCGTGCGCATCCAGATCAGCTGGGCGAGATTGGTCTGCGCGTCGGCGAACAGCGGTTGCGCGGCGACGACGTTGCGCAGCAGCGTCTCGGCTTCGTCGGCGCGATCGGTGGCGATCAGGGTGCGTGCGTGCAGGTAGTGTGCCTCGGCGCTGCTCGCGCCCTTGCCGATCGCGCTGCGCGCATGCCGCTCGGCTTCGCGATGCCGGCCGGCCGTATCGAGCGTGCCGGCGAGAAGCAACTCCACGGTCGCGTTGTCCGGGGCCATCGCGACCAGGCGCTGCTGGATCGCGATTGCCTCGTCGAGCCGTGCCAGTTTGGCCAGCGCGATCGCGCGTTGTTGCAGCAGGTCGGGATCGGCGCGCGCGTCGTCAGCCAACGTTGCGGTGAGATCGGCGACTTCGGCATGCCGGTTCGATTCATTGAGCAGGCACGCGAGCAGATAGAGTGCGCGCGGATAGCGGTGAGCGTGTGCCACGGCCCGGCGCAATGCGCGTTCGCCTTCATCGCCGCGGCCCGAGCCGATCAGCAGTTCGCCGAGGGCGGCTTGCGCGGGCGCCCAATCCGGATCGATCGCGACGGCGTGGCGCAGGCTGCGTTCCGCGACGTTGCTGTCGCCGAGCGCGAGCTGCGCGCCCGCGAGCAGGCGGTACCCTTCGACGAAGCCGGGCGCCGCTTGCACGACCTGTTCGAGCAGGCTGCGCGCGGCGACGAAATTGCCTGCCTGCAGCAACGCGGAGGCACGTTGCATGGACTGGATGATGGCGGGGTTGGGTGTGCTCATGCCGCGCTTGCGGAGGGTTCGGCGCGAATGGGGGTTGAGATTGCCGAAGTGTAATGCAGCATCAGCGAACCGGCTTGACCATGCTCAAAATTTCGACGCCGAAGCCATGATGTTCGTACAGTCGACGCGCGCGCTCGTTGTTCGGAAACACGCCGAGCGTGAGGAAGCGGCAGCGATGTTCCTTCGCCCAGGCCTCGGCGAAGCGCAGCATTGCCGAGGCGGTGCCGCGGCCCTCGTGCTCGGCGGCAACGACGAGGTCGGCGATGTGGCAGTTGAGCGCGCCGGTGAAGAAGTCCTTGCGCGTCTGCAGATGCAGGAAGCCGAGCTGCATCGCATCGTCGTCCTCGGCGACGAACAGGTGCGATGCCGGCGGCAGCGTGCGCAAGTGGTGTTCGATGTCGCGCTCGATGCCGGCCAGCGTTTCCGCGCGCTTGCGCCACGGCGGCAACTCGAACTCGGCGAAGCGACCGGCGAGTGCGAGGATGAACTCGTCGTCGTCGGCGTGGGCGAGGCGGATGTGGACTTCGATTTCCGGCGCGGGGTCGTTCATGGCAAAACGAAAACGGCTGCTGGGGTGAATGCTATCCGAACATCGCCTCGGGCATTGCGAGCAGGCTGTCCGTACCCGCATCGACCGCGGCCTTGTGCGCCAGCGTGCGCGGCAGGATGCGCGCGAAGTAGAAGCGGGCGGTGTAGCGCTTGGCCGCCTTGAAATCCGGGGGCTGTTTCGAGGCTTCGGCTGCGGCGACGCTGCGCGTCCAGAAATAGGCGAGGGCGATGTAGCCGGAATAGAACAGATAGTCGACCGCGGCCGCGCCGACCTCGTCCGGGTTCGCCATCGCGCGCTTGCCCAGCGCGAGGGTCAGATCGCCCCATTCCTGCGCCACCTTGGTCAGAGGGCCGGTGAATTCGGCGAGCGCGGCATTGTCCGCCTGCGCCTTGCAGAACCCGCCGATTTCCTCGAGGAAATGACGCAGGCCGACGCCCTGCGTGGCGAGGATCTTGCGTCCGAGCAGGTCCAGCGCCTGGATGCCGGTGGTGCCCTCGTAGATCGTCGTGATGCGCGCGTCGCGCGCGAACTGTTCGATGCCGGTTTCGCGGATGTAGCCATGGCCGCCATGGATCTGCACGGCGTGATAGGCGCATTCGTTCGCGGCTTCGGTGAGCAGCGCCTTGACGATCGGGATCAGGAACGAAAGCAGCTCGTCGGCGCGCTTGCGCTCGGCTTCGTCGGGCGAACGTTCGACCAGGTCGACCAGGCTTGCCGCGTAATAGCTCAGCGCGCGCGTGCCCTCGGCGAAGGCCTTCTGCGTGAGCAGCATGCGGCGGATATCGGCATGCACGATCAGCGGGTCGGCCGGCTTGTCGGGGAATTTCGGCCCGCTCAGCGAGCGGCCCTGCAGGCGCTCGCGCGCGTAGGCGAGCGAGATCTGGTAGGCGCGCTCGATCAGGCCGAGGCCCTGGATGCCGACCGCGAGACGCGCGGTGTTCATCATCGTGAACATCGCGTTGAGGCCCTTGTTCGGTGCGCCGATGAGATAACCCTCGGCGGCATCGAAGTTCATCACGCAGGTGACCGAGGCCTTGATCCCCATCTTGTGCTCGATCGCGCCGCAGACGACAGCGTTGCGCGCGCCCATCCTGCCATCGCGGTCGACCTTGAACTTCGGCACGATGAACAGCGAGATGCCTTTCACGCCCGCGGGCGCGTCGGGCAGGCGCGCGAGCACGAGGTGGACGATGTTCTCGGTCAGGTCGTGCTCGCCGGCGGTGATGAAGATCTTCGTGCCGCTGATGCGGTAGCTGCCATCGGCGTTCGCTTCGGCGCGCGTGCGCAGCAGGCCGAGGTCGGAGCCGCAATGCGGTTCGGTCAGGCACATCGTGCCGGTCCAGCGGCCCTCGACGATGGGCTTGAGGAAGGCGACGCGCTGCCATTCCTCGCCGTGCAGCCGCAGCGCTTCGGACGCGCCGTGCGAGAGCAGCGGAAAGTTGCCCCACGACAGATTGGCCGAATCGAGCATCTCCTTGATCGGCGCGCCGATCGACTCGGGCAGGTGCTGGCCGCCGTAGGCTTGCGGCGCATTGAGGCTGCTCCAGCCGCCGTCGACGTATTGCCTGTACGCCTCCTTGAAGCCTTTCGGCGTGGTCACGTTGCCTGTGGCCTTGTCGAGTGTGCAGCCCTCTTCGTCCGCGCTCGAATTGATCGGCGCGAGCACCTGCTCGCAGAACTTCGCCGCCTCCTCGAAGATCGCATCGAGCGTGTCGCGCGTCGCCGCGTCGCCGCCGGGCAGGCGTGCGTATTGTTTTTCGACGTCGAGCAAATCGAACAGCACGAAACGCATGTCGGCGAGCGGGGCGGCGTAACGGGTCATCTTGTTTCCTCGATTGGGGCCGGGAGCTGAGGGCTCAAGGCCGGTGCGCGTCGCGTTTGAACTTCAGCGCTTGGCGGTTTTACCGGTACTGGTTCGGAATGCCCGGAACCGGCGACAGCCGGCTCTTGTGCTCGAATTTGAAATCCTTGTCGGCGGCGGGCACGCCGATCGTGCCCTTGAGCTCGTACGCCGCGCCGCCCGGCGCTTTCACGTCGAGCGCAAACGCTTTCTGCAGGTCGGCGCCCGGCGACAGTGTCGTTTCGACGATGTCGGCGTTGAGGCCGGGAATGTCCATTTCCGGCTTCAGGTCGAGTTGTGCGGCATCCATTCCGCTGACGCGCAGCTCGCCTTTCAGTGTGGAGTAGTGCACGGTCTGGTCGGAAAAGTTCTCGAGACGGATCGACAGCTTCCAGTGCCCGTCCGGCAACACTTCGAGCAACTGGATCGAGGCGTTCGGCGGGTTGATCGGGTGTTTGGTGGCGCCGCCGAAACAGCCGGCAAGCGATACGGCAACGGCGACGAGGGCGAAAAGTCGGAGCAGGCGGGCCATGGAGCGGACTCGATGCGATGTGGTGGATCGCTACCTTAGCCAAAACCGTGTTGCGGCGGAAGCATCGCTGCGCGTCGGACCGTTTCAAACGTCGAGGCTGGTAAAATTCACGCATGACGCGGGACGCCATCGACATTCTCCACCAGGTTTTCGGCTACTCCGGGTTTCGCGGCGAACAGCGGGCGATCATCGAGCAGGTCGGCGGCGGTGGCGATGCGCTCGTGCTGATGCCGACCGGTGGCGGCAAGTCGCTGTGCTACCAGATTCCGGCGCTGATGCGCTCGGGTACGGCCGTGGTCGTCTCGCCGCTGATTGCGCTGATGCAGGACCAGGTCGAGGCGCTGCGCCAGTTCGGCGTGGCCGCGGCGTTTCTCAATTCGAGCCTCGACGCGCGCGCGCAGTTCGAGGTCGAGCGCGATTTCGCCGCGGGCAAGCTGAAGCTGCTCTACGTCGCGCCCGAGCGTTTGCTCAGCGAACGTTGCCTGGACCTGATCGCGAAGGCGAATGTCGCGCTGTTCGCGATCGACGAAGCGCATTGTGTGTCGCAATGGGGGCACGATTTTCGTCCCGAGTACCGCCAGCTCACGATCCTGCACGAGCGCTTCCCCGGCATTCCGCGCATCGCGCTGACCGCGACGGCAGACGCGCCGACGCGGCGCGAAATCGTCGAACGCCTGAACCTCGAAGGCGCGCGCCAGTTCGTTTCGAGCTTCGATCGAAAGAACATCCAGTATCGCGTCGTGGAAAAGGAAAATTCCAGACGCCAGCTCAAGGACTTTCTTGCCGGTCACCAGGGCGAGTCGGGCATCGTCTACTGTCTGTCGCGGCGCAAGGTCGAGGAGACGGCCGCGGGGCTGGTCGAGCAGGGCGTGGCCGCGCTGCCGTATCACGCCGGCATGGACGCAGCCCAGCGCGTGCACAACCAGCAGCGCTTCCTGCGCGAGGATGGCATCGTCATGTGCGCGACGATCGCGTTCGGCATGGGCATCGACAAGCCCGACGTGCGCTTCGTCGCGCACATGGATCTGCCCAAGAGCCTCGAAGGCTACTACCAGGAAACCGGCCGCGCCGGCCGCGACGGACTGCCGGCCGAGGCGTGGATGTGCTATGGCCTTGGCGATGTGGTGACGCTGGCACAGTTCATCGCCCAATCCGAGTCCGGCGAGGAGCGCAAGCGCGTCGAGCGCGCGAAACTCGATGCGCTGCTCGGCTACGCCGAGATCGCGACCTGCCGCCGCCGTCACCTGCTCGGCTATTTCGGCGAAATAGTGGAAAAGGACAATTGTGGAAATTGCGACAATTGCGTCAACCCGCCCGTGTCGTTCGACGGCACCGAGCTGGCGCAGAAGGCATTGTCCTGCGTCTACCGCACCGGCCAGCGCTACGGTGTCGGCCATCTGACCAACGTGCTGCGCGGCATCGACGACGAACGCGTGCGCAGCCTCGATCACGACCGGCTCAGTGTATTCGGTGTCGGCGCAGGCCTGGACGAGAAGCAGTGGCGCAGCATGTTCCGCCAGCTCGTCGCCAACGGCCTGCTCGCGACCGACGCGGAGGGTTATGGCGTGTTGCGTTTGACTCCCGCCGCGCGCGGCGTGCTGCGTGGCGAGGTGCGGGTATCGTTGCGCAAACCCGCGAGCCGGGAGGAGCGCCGCGCGACGCGCAAGGCCGTCCGCGGCGCGCGCGCGCGCCAGAGCCTCGACATCGCGCCGCACGAGACGGCGCTGTGGGACGCGCTGCGTGCCACGCGCGCCCATCTGGCGCGCGAGCAGGGCGTACCCGCGTACGTGATTTTCCACGACGCGACCCTGCTCGAAATGCTGCGCGCGCGGCCGCGGAATGCCGAAGAACTCGGCTTGATCGGTGGCGTCGGCGCAGCCAAGCTGGAGCGGTACGGCGGCGCCTTCCTCGCCACCGTGCGTGGCGCAGCCTGAGCCGCCAGCGCAGAAAACCTTAATCCCGGCTGTAGAAAATGGGGCTTTTCGGACCGTACCGCTTTCGTACCCGTGTCCGCAGCACTAAAATGCCGCTCCGGCGCACACCCCACAAGCAAAACAAGCACGCGCCCCGATTCCCGTATTCCGAGGTACCCCGTGTCCGACTGGACCCTGCTTTGCGACTTCGACGGTACCATTTCCGTCGAAGACACCACCGATACTTTGCTCGAACGTTTCGGCCAGCCTGGTTGGGAGAAACTGGAGGACGACTGGAAAGCCGGTCGCATCGGTTCGCGCGAGTGCATGGCCGGGCAGGTCGCCCTGCTCGACATGAGCCGCGACGAGCTCGACCGACATTTGACCGAGCGCGCAATCGATCCGGGGTTCGCCGCGTTCGTCGCCAGCGCGAAAGAGCATGGCATGCCGGTCGAGATCCTCAGCGACGGCCTCGACTACGCGATCCATTTCATCCTGCGCCACTACGACTTCGACTACCTGCCGGTCACCGCGAATCGGCTCGAGGAAGTCGGCGAGCGCGAATGGCGCCTCGGGTTTCCGAACGCGAGCCCGATGTGCCGCGCGAAGAGCGGCACCTGCAAATGCACTGCGGCAGCGCGTGCACAGGGTCCTCGCCGGCGCGTGCTCATGGTGGGGGATGGCGCCTCGGACTACTGCGTCGCCGAAGCCGCCGATTTTGTCTTCGCCAAGGGCAAGCTCGTCGATCATTGCCGAGCGAAGAAGATTCCGCACGCACCGATCAAGGACTTCGCCGAGGCGCTTGCGCTGCTGCCTGCCCTGGTTTCGGGGAAATTGGTCGGTACGCCGCGCGCTGCGGCGGCTCCGTTGCCGAATGCGGTTTCGGCTTAGACTTCCGTATCAATTCTCCGCTCGTCATTCCCGCGAAGGCGGGAATGACGGACGAAAAGCATTTCTTTCTGAGGTAACTCCATGTCCAACACCCAACTCATCGCCGGTCTCGAAACCAGCGGCAGCGGCAAGCTGTTCGAGACCGCGTGCAAGCTCATTCCCGGCGGAGTCAACAGCACCGCGCGTGCGACCTGGTCGGGCTGGAATCCGTATCCGCTGTTCGTCGACCGGGGCGAAGGCTCGCGCCTCACCGACGTCGACGGCAACGTCTACATCGACTATCTGCTCGGCCTCGGGCCGATGATCTTCGGCCATCGTCCGCCGCGCATTACCCAGGCCGTGGTCGATTTCATCCAGCAGCGCGGCACCGTGTTCGCGCTGCCGACGGCGGACGAAGCGCGTCTGGCGCGGAAGATCGTCGACGCCGTGCCGAGCGTGGATAGGGTGCGCCTGTGCAATACGGGCACCGAGGCCGTGCTCTACGCGACGCGCCTCGCGCGCGCCTTCACCAAGCGCAACAAGATCATCCGCTTCGAGGGCATGTACCACGGCTTCTCCGATGGCGTGTACTGGAGCAAACACCCGGCGCTCGACAAAGCCGGCCCCGACGACCATCCGGTTCCGGTGGCGCAGGGCCCGGGCATGCCCATGGGCGTCGAGGAAAATCTGATCATCCTGCCGTGGAACGATGCCGACCTGCTCGCCGAGACGATCAAGCGCGAAGGCGACAACATCGCCGCGGTGCTGACCGAACCGGTGATGTGCAATACCGGCTGCATCCTGCCGCAGCCGGGCTATCTCGAGGCGATGCGCGAGCTGACCCGCAAGCACGGCATCGTGCTGATCTTCGACGAAGTCATCACCGGCTTCCGCCTCGGCCTCGCCGGCGCGCAGGGCCGTCTCGGCATCAAGCCCGACCTGTCCGTGTTCGCCAAGGGCGTCGGCGGCGGCTTCCCGGTCGCGGCGATGGGCGGCCGCGCCGATATCATGGCGCTGGTCGCCAACGGCACGGTGTCGATGGCCGGCACCTACAGCGCCAACGGCATCGCGATCGCCGCGGCGAATGCCGCGCTCGACGAGCTCAATACGCCGGGGCTCTATCCGAGGCTCGACGCGGTCTCCGACGCGTTGCGCTTCGGCCTGGAAAAGGTGCTCAAGGATGCGGGCTTGCCGGCGTACGTCGTCGGCATCGGCCCGCTCATGCAGGTCTGGTTCGCGAACGCGCCGATTCACAATTACCGCGACGCCGAGCGGCACGCCGACCAGAAGATTTTCGATGTCTGGTGGCGAGGCATGCTCAAGCGCGGCGTGCTGTTCCATCCGGGCGCCTACGAGAACCTGTTCGTCTCCACTGCACATACGCACGACGACGTCGCGAAGACGCTGGTTGCGGCGAAGGATGTTGCTGCAGAGTTGGCGCGCAGAGTGTGAGATCTTTTCTTCCCTTCTCCCACCGGGGAAGGGAAGCTACTGCGCCAGTTCGTAGTCGAATTCGTAGAAATGCTTGCCGCCGGCCTCGATGATGATCTTCATCGTGCCATCGAGCCCGACGAGTTCGCCGCTGCCCGAACCCGGCACGACGATGATGTCGAGGTACGGTACGCCGTTGGTCATCGTCGCGTTGTGCTGCAGCGAGAACGCGCCGCGCCTGCCGTCGAGCGTGCCGGTCACGCGCTCGATCGCGACGTAGCCGCCCGAACCCTTGGAGTTTCCGGCGTGCAGCATTTCGCCCTGGCTGGTCGCATCCAGTTCGCCGTGAAACTGTTTGTCGATGGACATACGGCCGAGGCCCGAGCCTTCGGTGCGGTTGTACGCGTCCAGCGGCTGCAGCTTCACCTCGAACGCGCCTTTGCTGTGATGCTTCATCAGGATTCCTTGGTCGGCGACGGCATGGTCACCGTCGCGATAGCGCATGCTCGGACGAAGCCGGCCGGGATGCAAGGCCGCAGTCGGCAGGGAGGCGAGCGTCGCGTCGCGCGGGCCTCGACCGGCGTGGATGCAGTCCACGGCAATGCCGAGGCAGGGTATGCGCGCCGCGCGTTTCCTCACTTCCGCATCCTGCTCGCGTTGCACTGACGATGACCGCCGTGCCCGGCACCGCTGCTGCCGATTCCATTCCCGACTCCGCGCGCGCACGCGCGGCGGCTGCGCGCGTGCGGCCCGCGCTCGAGCACGGACTAGCGGCACGGCATCTGCGCTACGGCGCGCCGGTGTTCATCCGCATCTTCAAGCGCGAGGCGGAACTCGAACTATGGCTGCGCGGCGACGATGGGACATTCGTGCTTTTCCGCAAATACCCGATCTGCAAGTTCTCCGGCGATCTCGGCCCGAAGCTGCACGAGGGCGACAACCAGGCGCCGGAAGGCTTTTATCCGGTCGCGGCGCGCCAGCTCAATCCGCTGAGCCGCTACCATCTCGCCTTCAACCTCGGCTACCCGAATGACTACGATCGCGCGCATGGCCGCAGCGGCAGCGCGCTGATGGTGCACGGCGGCTGCGTGTCCATCGGCTGCTACGCGATGGGCGATGCCGGCATCGAGGAAATCTACACGCTGGCTGCGGCAGCGCTGCGCGCGGGACAGAGTGCGTTCGACGTGCACGTCTTTCCATTTCGTCCCACCGACGCCACGCTCGCGGCAAGTGCAGGCTCGCCGTGGCATGCGTTCTGGCAGGAGCTCGCGCCGGCGCACGCGCTGTTCGAGCGCGATCGCGTGCCGCCGCGGATTTCAGTCAAGGATGGTCACTATCGCCTCGCATCCGCCGGAACCGCGCGCTAGAGTGGCGGTCATCGTTTTGCATACGAACTTCCCGAGGCTAGGCCAACCATGATCCAGCGCATGTCGCTCACCGCCGCGTTGCTTCTCGTGACGGTTTCGTTCGCCACGGCAAAGGACATTGTCGTCCACGCCGGCACGCTGATCGACGGCAGCGGCGGCGCGCCGCGACACGATGTGTCGATCCTCATCCATGACGACCGCATCACTGCGGTCGAACCCGGCTTCAAGACGCTGGCCGGCGCGGAAGTGGTCGATCTGTCCAAAGCGACCGTGCTGCCGGGCTTCATCGACTGCCACGTGCACGTGGCGGCGAAGCTGCCGAGCCGCACCAACGCGGTCGAGGACTGGCTGACCCATTCCGACCTCGACCGCGCCTTCGACGCAGCCCTGTTTGCGCGGCAGATGCTGCAGCAGGGCTTCACCAGCGCGCGCGATGCGGGCGGCGGCGACGAAAGCGTCGCCTTGCGCGATGCGATCAACGCAGGCAAGACGCCGGGGCCGCGTCTGTGGGTGGCGCTCGAGCCGCTCGGCCCGACCGGCGGCCACGGCGATCCGCGCAACGGCCTCGATCCGAAACTCGCGCACGTCGGTTGGGAAAACGGCATCGTCGACTCGCCCGAGCAGGCGCGCCTGCGCGTGCGCGAGCACAAGCGCCGCGGCGCCGACCTGATCAAGCTGATGCCCTCGGGCGGCATCGCCTCGACCGGCGACGATCCGCGCGCGCAGACCATGACCAACGAGGAAATCCGCGCCGCGGTCGAGGCCGCGCACGCGCTGGGCATGAAGGTGGCGGCGCACATCTACCCGGCCGGCGCGATCGAAAACGCGGTGCGCGCCGGCGTCGACTCGGTCGAGCATGGCTCGTTCGCCACGGCGCAGACGTTCGCGCTGATGAAGGAGAAGGGCACGTATCTCGTGCCGACACTGACGGTGTATGACGTGTTCTACCAGGTCGCGCAGGAGCACCCCGAACTGCTGCCTCCGGGCACCGCGCAGAAGGAGCTGGCCAACGATCTGCTGCCGAAGAAGAACCTGCCGCTGGCGCTGAAGTCGGGCGTGAAGATCGCCTACGGCACTGACATCGGCGAAGGTGACCATACCGAGGAGTTCGCGCTGCTGACCGCCAACGGCATGAGTGTGCAGAACGCGATCCTCGCCGCGACGCGCAACGCGGCCGAGCTGATCGGCGCGAGCGACCGCATCGGCTCGCTGCAGCCGGGACGTTATGCCGACCTCGTCGCCGTCGGCGGCGATCCACTCGCCGATCCGGCGTTGCTGCGCAAGGTCGATTTCGTGATGAAAGGCGGTGTGGTCTATCGCGCGCAGGGCAAGCCCGCGACCGCGGCGGCGGAATGAATTTGGCGCGTGTCTGGGCGAGGAGCGCCATGCAGTCGTGACTTGAGGCAGGGGCGTTCGATCGCCCCGGCGCGCTAGCATCGGCGCTCTTTCTGCTGCGGGGAATTGCTGATGAAAAAGCTGGCCATTTCCTTGAGCCGGTTGTCGCTCGCTTGTGCGGTCGGCGTGGGCGTGCTCGGCATGGGTTCTTCCATCGCGGTCGCGGACACGGCGGCGGCGGTCAAGCCCGACGTGGTCGCGGCCAACGTCGACGCCGCGGTCAATCCGGGCGACGATTTTTTTTCCTACGCCAACGGCGCCTGGCTCAAGGCGCATCCGATCCCGGCCGCGGAGGCGAACTGGGGCATCGGCCGCGCGGTGCAGGACGAGCTTTACACCCGACTGCGCAAGATCAGTGAAGACTCGGCTGCGCAGAAGAACGCCGCACCCGGCAGCGATGCGCAGAAGATCGGCGACTTCTGGGCGACGGCGATGGACGAAGCCCTCGCCGAGCGCAACGGGCTCGCGCCGCTGAAGGCGCAGCTCGCGCGGATCGACGCAGTGAACGACTCCGCCTCCGCGCTCGACGTCGCCTTCGCGCTGCAACCGCTCGGCGTCGGCGCGTTCTTCGATTTCGGCGTGTTCCAGGACGAAAAGGCGAGCGAGGTGATGGCCGTGCATGCCGCGCAAGGCGGCCTCGGCCTGCCCGAGCGCGACTACTACTTCAACACCGAAGCCGGCGTGGCCAAGGCGCGCGCGGCCTATGTGGTGCATCTGGCCAACGTGCTCAAGCTGCTCGGCGCGGAGGCGAAGTCGGCCACCGCGCAGGCGCAGAAGGTGATGGCGTTCGAGACCGCGCTGGCGAAGGTTTCGCGCAAGCTCGAGGATCTGCGCGACCCGGAAAAGAACTACAACAAGATGGTGCCGGCCGAGTTCACGCAAAAGGTTACTCCGGCGATCGCCTGGGCCGATCGCCTGCACGGCTGGAAACTCGACGCAGCGTACGTCATCGTCGGTCAACCGGAATTCTTCGCCGGGCTGCAGGCGCAGCTCAAGGGCACGCCAGCGCCGGTGCTGCGCGACTACCTGCGCGTGCGCCTCGTCGATTCCTATGCGGGCGCGTTGAATCGGGCCTTCGACGAGGAGAGCTTCAACTTCTACGGCAAGGTGCTACGCGGGCAGAAGGAACAGCGTCCGCGCTGGAAGCGCACGCTCGACGCAGAGAACCGCGCGATGGGCATGATTCTCGGCCGCATCTTCGTCGCCGAATATTTTCCGGACCAGACCAAGCAGCGCTACAACGCCGCGGTCGAGGCGATCCGCAGCGCCTATGGCGAACGCATCGACAAGCTCGACTGGATGAGCGCGGCGACCAAGGCCAAGGCGCGCGAGAAGCTCGCCGCGGTGACGAAAAAGGTCGGCTACCCGGACAAGTGGAAGGATTATTCCGCGCTGAGCGTCGGCCGCGCGTCGTACGCGGAAAACGTCATGAACGCGCGGCGCTGGGCGTGGAATGACATGTTGTCGAAGTTCGGCAAGCCGGTCGACCGCAGCGAGTGGGAGATGACGCCGCAGACCTACAACGCCTACTACTATCCCCCGAACAACGAAATCGTGCTGCCGGCCGCGCAGTTCGCGATTCCCGGCTTCAAGGACGGCGACATCGACGACGCGGTCATCTACGGCTACGCCGCCGCCTCGACGATCGGCCACGAGATCACCCACGGCTTCGATGACGAGGGCCGCCAGTTCGATGCCAAGGGCAACCTCAGCGACTGGTGGACCGCCGACGACGCGCGCAAGTTCACCGAGCGCGCGCAGGTCATGGTCAGGCAGTTCGACGGCTACGAGCCGCTGCCGGGCCTGCACATCAACGGCAAAGCCAGCCTCGGCGAAAATATCGCCGACTACGGCGGCATCCTCATCGGCCTCGATGCGTTCAAGAAGACCGAGCAGTACAAGCGCGGCGAGAAGATCGCGGGCTACACGCCGGTGCAGCGCTTCTTCCTCGGTTATGCCTTGTCGTGGATCTTCGAGGAACGCGAGGAAGCGCTGCGCCAGTCCCTGCTCAGCGACGTGCATGCGCCGGCGAAGTGGCGCGTCAACGGTCCGCTCTCCAACATCGGCGAATTCCACGAAGCGTTCGGGGTGAAGCCGGGTCAGGCGATGTATCGCGCCGAGGCCGATCGCGTGCGCATCTGGTGACCGCACCGGGCGGTCGTGCGCTACAGCGCGAGGCTGACGCGCACGACGCCCGGGTTGTTGAGCGACATGCCGCGGTGGAAACCGAGTCGCGTGCACAGGTCGAGCATCGCGCTGTTTTCCAGCAGCACATCGCTCCACAGTTCAACTGCGCCGAGGCGGCGCGCCGAGGCGATCGTGCGCTGCATGAGCAGGCTGCCGAAGCCTTGGCGCGCGAAGCGGCCTTCGACGACGATTGCGTACTCGGCGTGGGCCAGCACGGGATCGAAGTGCGCACGCGCGACCGCATGGATTTCGATCGGCAGGTCGGGGCGTACCGGATCGTCCGGCGCCGCCAGCACCCAGGCGAAAGCGAGCGCGGGATCGAGCTCGCAGAGCTGGTGCGCGAACGCGTCGGGCAGCTCGTTGAGCGGGTGCAGGAAACGCAGGCGCACTTCCTCGGGAGTCAGGCGATGGAAGAAGCGCTGGAGCGCCTCGACATCATCGGCGCGAATCTGGCGCAGCACCAATGGCGTGCCGTCGCGGGCGGTCAGCCGCTCGCCACCGTCGGCGTCGCGCCGCGGTGTGCGCCGTTCGCTGCGGCGCGGCGGCGGACGCATGCCGCGCGCCTGGCGCGGCAGCGCCCAGCGCTCGGCGAGCCTGCGCGGATTTGCTACAGTGTTCATGGCATCGCATCTTGGGCGTTCGATTTGGAGCAGCCCACCTAAATGCCGCCGCAATCGTTCAGCAATATGACCCGTCGTTCATGCGGCGGCTGCAAACCCTCGGCGTTGTGCGTTTTTCGGTGATCGCATCATGAACGAAACGGAACTGAAAGCGCTGAGCCGGGGCTGGCCCGGCGTCGCCAGCGCGGTGAAATGGGACGACGACCTGGTTTTCACCGTCTGCGGCAAGATGTTCGCCGTGTACTGCCTGCATGGTCCGCACCGCGGGCGCATCTCGTTCAAGGTCGATGCCGAGCGCTTCCTCGAGCTGACCGACCAGCCCGGCATCGTGCCGGCCGCGTACATGGCGCGCGCGTTCTGGGTATCGATCGCCGAGCCCGAGCGGTTCGCGCGCGCGAAGATCGGCGAATTCGTGCAGCGTTCCTATGCGCTCGTGCGCGCAGGTCTGAGCAAGCGTCAACAGGCGGCGCTGGACCAGCCTGCGGCCGCGGGAGCGGGTGCCGGAATCGCGAAGAAATCCACAAAGGAAAAAGTATAACAATGTCGGGCAAGGCCGATTCGCTGAAAACGATCTTTTACGCGCTCGGCGCGAACTTCGCGATTTTTCTGTCCAAGGCCGCCGCCGCCGTCATCACCGGCTCCGGTGCGATGACCGCGGAAGCCGTGCACTCGCTCGCCGACTGCGGCAACCAGTTGCTGCTGCTGCTCGGCCTCAAGCAGGCCAAGGCGCCACCGTCGCCGGACTATCCGCTCGGTCACGGCAAGGAAATCTATTTCTGGTCATTCCTCGTCGCCCTGTTGCTGTTCAGCGTCGGCGGTGCATTCTCGATCTACGAAGGCCTGCACAAGCTGCACGAGCCCGAGCCGGTGAAGTGGCCGTGGCTGGCGGTCGGCGTACTCGCCTTCGGCATCGTCGCCGAAAGTTTTTCGATGCGTGGCTGCATGATCGAAGTGAACAAGGTGCGCGGCTCACACTCGCTTTGGCACTGGTTCCGCGAAAGCCGGCAGAGCGAGTTGATCGTGATCTTCGGCGAGGACCTCGCCGCGCTGCTCGGCCTTGTCTTCGCCCTGCTCGCGGTGCTGCTCACGGTGCTTACCGGCAACCCGATCTTCGATGCGATCGGCACGCTCGCGATCGGCGTGCTGCTCGTCGTCGTCGCCGTGTTCGTCGCGATCGAAGTCAAGGCGCTGCTGGTCGGGCAGAGCGCTGACGCCGAAGTGAACGCGGCGATCCGCGCGTTCCTCGACGGCCGCCCCGAAATCGCGCGCGTATTCAACCTCATCACGCTGCAGCTTGGCAGCGAGATCATGGTCGCGGTGAAGGTGGAGATGCGCGGCAACCGGTCCGACCGCGGCGTGATCGAGGCGATCAACGCGGTCGAGGCCGCGATGAAGCAGCGTTTTCCCGAGATCCGCTGGAGTTTCTTCGAGCCGGACGTGGCGGATTGAAGCAATCGGGCGGTCGTCGACGCATCGCGCTGCCCTCCGCCGGAAAGTCTTAACGCAGATACGAGCGGATATATAGCGGATAAAAGCGGATTGACCGAACAGTTGTTTCCGCTCTTGTCTTTCTTGGTCCGCTCTGATCCGCGTTAACGATGGCTCAAAAAATGGAATGCAGCATCACTCGATCAGCGCGGCGACGTGCGCCGCCGTCGACTGGCGCAACGCGGTGAGGCTGTAGCCGCCTTCGAGGCTGGAGATGACGCGTCCGCGCGCATGCTTGCGCGCGATGTCGACCAGCTCGCGCGTGATCCAGTCGAAGTCGGGCGCACCGAGGTTGAGGTTGGCGAGTGGATCGAGATAGTGCGCGTCGAAGCCCGCTGAAATCATCACCAGTTGCGGACGGAAGCGCTCGACTGCGGGCAGGACGATGTCGCGACAGGCCTCGCGGAACATGAATGAGTTCGATGCGGCCGGCAATGGCGCATTGACGATGTTGCCGACACCGCGCTCGTTTTCCGCGCCGGTGCCGGGGTACAGCGGCGCCTGATGCGTGGAGGCATAGAGCACGCCCGCATTGTCCCAGAAAATGTCCTGGGTGCCGTTACCGTGGTGCACGTCGAAGTCGACGATGGCGATGCGTTCGAGCCCCTTGCTGAGCGCGTGCGCGGCGCCGACCGCGACGTTGTTGAACAGGCAGAACCCCATCGGCGTCTCGTGCGTGGCATGATGGCCCGGGGGGCGCACCGCGCAGAACGCGCGTGTCGCGCTGCCGTCGAGCAGGGCATCGACCGCGGCGCAGACGGCGCCGGCGGCGCGCAGTGCGGCTTCGAGCGAATCGGGCGACATCGCGGTGTCGGCATCGAGTTGCGCATAGCCTTCGTCCGGCGCCGTGGCGTGCACGAGCGCGACGAGGCCGGCATCGTGCACGAGCTCGAGCTGTGCGCGGGTCGCGCGTGGCGCCTCGATGCGGTCGAGCATCGCGAAGCGGTCGTGGTCGAGCGCTTCGAGCACGGCCTGCAGGCGCGCCGGCGATTCGGGATGACCGGGCCCGGCCGAGTGGCGCAGGCATGCAGGATGGGTGTAGAGCAGCGGATGCATGAGAGGCGTCAGGTTCGCTTCCTGCGCTCATGCTGCCACAAAACCTCGCCGTGGCCCGAGGCACGCGCGAGCACGCGCGCGATCACGAACAGCAGGTCGGAGAGGCGATTGAGATAGCGGATCGCCTCCGCGCGCACCGCTTCGCTGCGCGCGAGCGCGACGACCTCGCGTTCCGCACGCCGGCACACCGTGCGCGCGACATGGCAGTACGCCGCGGCCGCGCCGCCGCCGGGCAGGATGAAATCCTTCAGCGGTGGCAGGTCGGTGTTGAAGCCGTCGAGCGTGGTTTCGAGCCGGTCGATGTCGGCCGCGTGAATCATCGCCATGCCGGGGATGCACAGCTCGCCGCCGAGATCGAACAGGTCGTGCTGCACCTGGATCAGCGTCTCGCGTACCGCATCGGGAATGTCCTGCGCAAGCACGACGCCGACCACGCTGTTCAACTCGTCAACCGTGCCGTAGCTGGCGACGCGTGCGCTGTCCTTGGCCACGCGTGTGCCGTCGCCGAGGCCGGTGGTGCCGTCGTCGCCGGTGCGCGTATAGATTTTGGAGAGGCGGTTACCCACACCGCACCCGCATCACGCGTGCGCCGGCTGCAGGCTCGGCCAGCGGCGGCGCATCAGCTCGAAGCCGCCGAACAGTGCGGCGCTCCAGAACAGCGTGCCGTACAGCGTGCCCTTGAAAAACGGGATGCCTGCTATGTAGCAGGCGGCGAGTCCCTTGACGCACGCGTCTTCCGCACTCGGATAGCTTGCTCGCACCGCCGCGAACTGGTCGTTGAAAAGCAACTCGGGATGCGCCGCAAGCCAGGCCGCGAAATTGGTGACGATGAAAAACAGCACCGCGCTGGCAAAGCCGTATGCGCCGACGCGCAGTGGACTGACCTTGTTGTGCAGACCGAAACCGCCGAACACGGTCAACGCGATGCACAGATAGACCGCCGGCAGCGTGTGCAGCCAGTCACTGACCAATTGCAGCGACAGCGACAACGAAAT
The DNA here is from genome assembly GCF_057139185.1 of Rudaea sp. Classification (NCBI taxonomy): domain Bacteria; kingdom Pseudomonadati; phylum Pseudomonadota; class Gammaproteobacteria; order Lysobacterales; family Rhodanobacteraceae; genus Rudaea; species Rudaea sp. The sequence continues at coordinate 86,664 of NZ_DBNHDN010000046.1, forward strand.
CAGCAAATCGGCGAGCAGCATCGCGGCCAGCGGCACGATGAAAGCAAGCCGGCGGTCGGCAAAATAGGCGCCGCCGAACAGCGCGGTCGCTTCGACCGGCGTGAAATTCTGCGGCAGCACGCCGGGCACGTACCAATTGATCAGGCGCGCGCCGATCGCGCAGGCGATCATCGCGATCAGCACCAGGCTGCGCGGCGAAACGGTGGAAGAGGGGGTGTCGGGCTGCATGGTGGTCTCCGTGTCCAAACGTCGGCGCGGAAAACCGGGCCGAAATGCGGTTCGTATCATATCATTGGCGCCATGAATGACGAATCCCGCCAATGAGCGCCGAAACCAACGACTGCGACGTATTGATCGTCGGCGGTGGCCTGGTCGGTTCCAGCCTCGCGATCGCGCTCGACGGCAGCGGCCTGCGCGTCGCCCAGGTCGAGGCCGTGGCGTCGCAGATCAATCCGCTGGCGAATCCCGACGAGCGCTGCCTCGCGCTCGCGCGCGCGAGCGTCAACGCGCTGAGCGCGCTCGGCGTGTGGCCGTTGGTCGAGGCGAAGGCGACGCCGATCCGGAGCGTGCACGTCAGCCGCCGCGGTGAGTTCGGCGCGATACGCCTGGCCGCGGCCGAACACGGCCTCGATGCCTTCGGCGCGACCTGCCCCGCGTGCGAACTCGGCAACGGCTTGCTGATGCGGCTGGAGCGCTGCGTGAATCTCGTGCGCCACGCGCCGGCGAGGTTGAGCGCGATCGAATCCGACGACGACGGCATCCTCGCCACGCTAGCGGCCGGCGAAGGCGAACAACGCCTGCGCACGCGCCTGCTCGTCGGCGCCGACGGCACCGGCTCGTTCGTGCGTGATGCGCTCGGCATCGGCGCGGACCGCTTCGACTATACGCAGACCGCTTTCGTCGCGACCGTGCAGCCGGAGCGCGCAATGGACGGCCGCGCCTGGGAGCGCTTCACCGCGACCGGCCCGGTGGCGGTGCTGCCGCTCGCGGACCGGCGCGCAGGAGTCGTCATGACGGTACCGACTGCGGATGCGGCGCGCGTGGCCGCGCTCGACGATGCCGGCTTCCTCGCCGAGCTGCATGAACGCTTCGGCTACCGGCTCGGCAAATTCTCACGCCTCGGCAAGCGGGTTTCGCATCCGCTCGCACGCATGTTTGCGCAGCGCGTGATCGGGCCGCGTGCGGTGCTGGTCGGCAATGCGGCGCAGACGATCCACCCGATCGGCGCGCAGGGATTCAACCTCGGCCTGCGCGATGCACTGACCCTGGCCGAACTTCTGGTCGCGCAGGCGCGCGCCGGCGGCGATGCCGGCGACGCCGCGCTGCTGCGGCGCTACGTCGAACTGCGCCGCGAGGATCGCGAAGGCACCGCGGCGGCCAGCGATTCCCTTGCGCGCTGGACCGCCAGCGAGGCGCTGCCGCTGAAGGCGTTGCGTTCGCTCGGCCTGATCGCGATCGATCGTATCGCGCCGTTGAAACAGGCCGTGGTCGCGCGCGGCATGGGCTTTCGCGGGCATGCGCCGGCTTTGGCGCTGCGGGGCGGCGTATGAGCAGACGCCAGATTGCTGACGTCGCTATCGTCGGCGCCGGCATGGTCGGCGCGGCGCTCGCGCTCGACCTCGCGCAGCGCGGTTTCGAGGTTGCCTTGGTCGAATCGCGCGCGCCCGCGCCATGGCGTGCCGAGGACGAAGTCGATCTGCGCGTGGTCGCGCTCGCCGCTTCGTCGATCGCGCTGCTGCAGCGTCTGGACGTGTGGACGGCCATCGCCTCGGCGCGTGCGAGCGCCTATCGGCGCATGCGCGTCTGGGACGCGCTCGCGCCCGGCGCGCTCGCCTTCGATGCGGCCGACGAAGGCGCCTCCGCGCTCGGCTACATCGTCGAGAACAAATTGATCCAGTCGCTGCTGTGGCAGGCGATCGAGCGCCACGACGGCATCATGCTGCGTTGTCCGGCGCGCGTGGTGGCGAGCGAGCTCGACGCGCACGGTGACACGCGCTCGCTCGCGCTCGATGACGGCACGCATCTGCGCGCGCACCTCGTCGTCGCGGCCGACGGCGCCGATTCGGTTCTGCGCAACCTGCTCGGCATCGAAACGCGCGACCGCGACTACGCCCAGCGCGGCATCGTCGCCCACGTCGCGCACGAGCGCCCACACGAAGCGACCGCATGGCAGCGTTTCCTGCCCGGCGCGACGCTTGCGTTCCTGCCGCTGACCGACGGGCGCAGCTCGATCGTCTGGTCGGTGGCGGACGAGGAAGCCGCGCGCCTGCTCGCGCTCGACGACGCAACCTTCCGCGCCGAGCTCGGCGCGGCGTTCGACTTCCGCCTCGGCGCGATCACCGCGACGACGGCGCGCGCGGCCTTTGCGCTCAGGATGCGTCTCGCCGAACGCTATGTCGCGCCGCGCTTCGCCCTGGTCGGCGACGCTGCGCATGTCGTGCATCCGCTCGCGGGGCAGGGCGTCAATCTCGGTTTCCGCGATGCGGCCGAACTTGCGGGCGTGCTGGACGATGCGCGGATACGCAAAGCCGATATCGCATCGGAGGCGACATTGCGCCGCTACGAGCGCCGCCGGCGCAGCGACAACGCGATCTCCGCGCACGCCTTCGACGCGATCCAGAGCGGCTTCGGCAGCGATGTCGCCGTGGTTGCCGCGATGCGTGGCGCGGGCCTTGCCCTGGTCGGGCGCATCGCTCCACTCAGACGCTTCTTCGCGCGGCGTGCGGCGGGCTGAGCCGGCGTGCGCGGCACGGCCCTGGATTTCGCTGCGCTTCTTCCGGGCTACTACTCACCCCAGGCTTCGATGCGTGGTTGGCCGCAAGAGCAGGAAGCGGTTCGTGTAGTCATGAGATGGCTCGTAGCGCGCGCTTTGCACACAATATCTTGTCATGGCCGCCGAATTGATTGTGCGCGGAGCATGCGCCATGGCCTTGGGGTGAGCATCGTGTGCTCGGGCTGGGAGCGAGTCTGCCGCCGCGAAGCCATACGTTCAATCGGCCATTTCGGGACGGAATAGTGATCGGCTCGGGAAAGCGGGTCCGGACAGCGGGTCAGGTTCATTCGTCTGAAAGAGTGGTGGCATCTAGTCGAGAAAAATGAAGAACGCCGCGGCCACGATCAGGGCGAAGCCGACGAGGTGGTTCCACTTGATCTCGGCGCCGAGGTAGAACGTGGAGAAGGCGACGAAGACGGCGAGGGTGATGATCTCCTGGATCGTCTTCAGTTGCGCCGGGTTGTAGACGCGATAGCCGATGCGGTTGCCCGGCACCTGCAGGCAGTATTCGAAAAAGGCGATGGCCCAGCTGACGAGGATGACGATCCACAGCGGCCGGTCGGTGAATTTCAGGTGCCCGTACCAGGCGAACGTCATGAACACGTTCGAGGCGAGCAGCAGGACAATCGGCAACAGATAGTTGTACATTTCAGGATTCCCGTTCCAATTCGTCCCCGTATACTTCAAGCCCACGTTGGAGTACAGCATGTCGCATCCGTCCCGCCGCCTTTTACCCGCCCTGTTGCTCAGCCTCGGAGTTGTTTCGATGACCCATGCCGCCACTCCCGTTCTCGTCATCCACGGCGGTGCCGGCGTCGTGCGCAAGGAGATGACTCCGGAAAAGGAAAAGGCCGTGCGCGCGGCGCTGGAAAGGGCGCTGCAGGCGGGATACAGCACGCTCAAGTCCGGCGGCAGCAGCCTGGACGCGGTGACGCATGCGATCGTCGTGCTCGAGGACGATCCGAATTTCAACGCCGGCAAGGGCGCCGTGTTCAACCACGACGGCAAGAACGAACTCGACGCCTCGATCATGGACGGCGCGACGTTGCGCGCCGGTGCGGTGGCCAACGTGCACCGGATCAAGAACCCGATCGAGCTGGCGCGCGCGGTCATGGAAAAATCCGAGCATGTCATGCTGATCGACGACGGCGCGGAGAAGTTCGCCCAATCGATAGGCATGCAGTTGGTCGATCCGAAGTACTTCTACACCGAAGCGCGCTGGAAGGCGCTGCAGGAAGCGATCGCAGAAGAGAAAGCAAAGACCGTCGAGCCGGGCAAGACGCCGCACCACGGCACGGTCGGTGCGGTTGCGCTCGATTCCAAAGGCAATCTGGCCGCGGGCACCTCGACCGGCGGCATGACCAACAAGCGCTTCGGCCGCGTCGGCGATTCGCCGATCATCGGCGCCGGCACTTACGCCGACGCGCGCTGCGCCGTGTCGGCGACCGGCTGGGGTGAGTTCTACATCCGCGCCACGGCGGCGCGCGACATCTGTGCGCGCGTCGAATTCCGCGGCGATGCGCTGAAGAAGGCGGCCGACGAAGTCGTGCTCGGCGTGATCCCCAAGCTCGGCGGCGATGGCGGCGTGATCGCGCTCGACAAGGACGGCAACATCGCGATGCCGTTCAACACGGACGGCATGTTCCGCGGCTGGGTCGATCGCGACGGCAAGACCCACGTGGCGATCTACGCCGGCGAATAAACCGCGCTGCCGGCGGACAAAAATTTTTTTTCCGACCGCTTGGCGAAACCCGCCGGGTGGAACACAATGCGGACAGGCCGCGAACGGTGCGGGCGCCAGAGGATGCCGCCAGTATTGACGCTACGAGCGACATGGTCGGGACGGACGTCGAGGACGACGTATCCGCGGGCAGGATGGGGCGCAGCGAGGCTGCGGTGGCGGTTCATCGATCGGGGGCGGTCGGGTGACTCTGTTTACCGGCAAGTGGTCGGTTGCGGCGAAGGCTTCGGCGACCGCGTTGGCGATGATCGTCGCGGCGCACGCCATCAGCGCGCTTGTCACGGCGGCCAACCCGTACAGTCTGCTCTGGCCGGTCGGCGGCGTCGCCCTGCTATGCGTCTACTACTGGAAATGGCCCGCGCTCGCCGGCGTCCTGTTCGGTTCGCTGGCCTACAACATCAGCATCGACTGGCAGCGGTTCAGCCTGCTCGGCGCGCAAGGTGCGCACGACTTTGCCGATGTTCCGCTGATCGTCATCGCCTTCGCCAGCGCAATCCAGGCCTGGCTTTCGGCGCAGGTCCTGCACCGGTACATGCCGGCGTTGCGCGACGGCGCGTTGTCTGCTTCCGGATGGTTGTCGATGCTGCTGCTCGCCGGCCCGGTGGCGTGCCTGCTGAAGACCGTGATGCTCGCGCTCGCGCTCGGCTGGATCACGCTGCCGCTGCGGCCCGAGAACGTCGCCTTCGCCAGCGTGATGTGGGTGTCGACCACGCTTGCGATATGCATGACGGTGCCGGTGATAGCGATCCGCGAACTGCGCACGGGCCTGCCGAAACTCGCCCAGAACCGGTTGCGCAATCCATGGATTGCGCTGGCGCTGGTCGCGCTTCCGGCCTGGGTGCTGGCCGCTTATGCCGGGGCGCAGCAGGTGACGCGCGAGCAGCAACGTTTCGGCGAACTCGGTGCCGCGTTCCGGGCAGAGGTCCAGGCCGGCCTCGATCTGGCCGGGCAGAAGCTCGGCGCGTTGCGCGCCTATTACCGCGTGAGCGGCGAGGTCGCGCCGGATCGCTTCGCCGAGTTCGCCGACGAATTGCTCGACCACACTCCGTTGCTGCTCGGCCTCGACTGGGCCGGGCGCGTTGCCGATGGCGAGCGTGCCGCGGCCGAAGTCGCCCTCGCCGCGCAGCAGGGCCGCACCGTGTCGCTGAGCGAGTTCGATACCGACGGCAGGCTCGTCACGGCGCGGCGGCGCGAGGAATATTGGCCGCTGCTGCGCGCCGCGCCGGCCGCGCGCCGGGTTCTGCTCGGTTTCGACCTGGCGTCCGAACCAGGCCGGCGCAATGCCCTGTTTGCCGCCCAGCGTGACGGGTTGACCGCGTCTTCGCGCCCGCTCGCGATGCAGGCCGGCGGGCCGGCGCCGGGCATATGGCTGTATCTTGCTACGGCGAACCCGCGCGGCGTCGTCGTCGCCGCGCTCGATGTCAAAGTGCTGCTCGGCGAGTCGCAGTCGGGGCGGCAACTGCTTGCCCGCGGCCATGGCTTGGTGTTGAGCGGCGCCGACGGTGGAACGCTCGCGCAGATCGAGCCACGGCCGGGCACCCTGAGCGGCGCCGACCCGCGGCTCGCGCAACGGTTCGAGCTCGATGCCGGTGCCGACAGCTTGGATCTCGGCGTGACCACGTCGAAGGCCGGTGTGCCGTACCTGAGTGCGCCGCTGTGGTGGTTCGGACAGACCCTGCCGCAGGTGCTGTGCGTGCTGGTCGGCCTGTTTCTGGCGACGGTCGCGGGCAGCGACCGGCAGATCTTCCAGCTCGAGCGCTACTACACCGGCTATGTCGAGGATCACCGCCGCGAAGCCTCCCGGCGCGCCTTCGCCGCGAACAGCGCCGACGCGGCGATCGAGGCCGGATGGAACGCGCGTGCCTTCGAACCACACTTCGAGCCGATCGTCGACATCCGCAGCGGCGAGATCCGCGGCGTCGAAGCCCTGCTGCGCTGGCGGGGGGCGCCCGAGAGCGTGGCCCCGAGCGACGTCATCGACTGGGCCGAACGGCACAACCTCATCGGTCAGCTCGACCACGAGATGCTCGTCGCATCATTGCGCGCGGCAGCGGACTGGCCGCTCGCGCGCCTGCCCGCGTTCACGATCTCGGTCAATTTTTCCGCCACCGACATCCACGACCCGGACTGGGCCGGACAGGTGCTGCGCGAGCTCGCGCGCCATCGCATTCCCGGGCGCAACCTGTGCGTGGAAATCACCGAAGGCGTGCTGATCCGCGCTGACGGCAACGTGCTGTCCCAGCTCGACGCGCTGCGCGCGGCGGGTGTGCGCATCGCGCTCGACGATTTCGGTACCGGCTATTCGTCGATCGCCTACCTGCGCCAGCTGCCGGTCGACCGCATCAAGCTCGACCGTGTCTTCGTCTCCGACCTCACCCAGAACGAAAAGGCGCGCCGCATCGTCGCCAGCATCCTCGCGCTCGGGAATACGCTGGACATCGACCTCGTCGCTGAGGCGGTCGAGGACCAGGGCACGGTGCGTGTGCTCGAGGTGCTCGGCTGTCGTCTCGTCCAGGGGCGTTTTTACTCGAATACGCTCGACGCGCAGGCAATGCGCGAGCTGCTCGTGCGCCAGACGAAGGCGCAACGCGCGCGCGCGTGAGCGCCGCGCCGCGGCATCACGTCAATCGGCTTCGCGTACCGGGCGTTTGGCCAGCTTGCGCTGCAGCGTGCGCCGATGCAGGCCGAGACGGCGCGCGGTCTCGGAGATGTTGCCCTCGCATTCGGTGAGCACGCGCTGGATGTGCTCCCACTCCAGCCGTTTCAACGGTGGTGGCGCATGCGGCAACGCGACTTCGTCGCTTGCGGCGCCGGCATGCTGGGTTTCGAGCAGGGCGTGGACGATCGCGTCGGCGTCGACCGGCTTGGCCAGGTAGTCGTCCGCGCCGCGCTTGATTGCCTCGACCGCGGTCGCGATCGAGGCATAGCCGGTGAGCAGCAGGATGCGCAGATCGGGACGCAGCGCCTTGAGCTCGGGAATCAGGGCGAGACCGTTGTCGGCGCCGAGCTTGAGGTCGAGCACGGCGAACTGCGGCGGTTCGGCGCGCACCCGGGCACGCGCCTGCGCGGCGTCGTGCGCGATGGCGACAGCGAAACCGCGTGCCGCCAGCGCGCGCGCGAGTACGCGCGTGAAGACTTCGTCGTCGTCGATCAGCAGTACGCGTTTGGGTTCGGACGGAGCGGACGTCATGGCGGCATCGCAGGCGGGAAATTGCGCGATTTTACTGCGCTTGGGCGCGCAGCGCCGACAGCGGCAGGGTCAGCCGTGTCAGCGTGCCGCCGCCCATCGCGGCATCGGCGCGCAGGCTGCCGTGGAAGCGTTCGATCGTCGCATTGGTCAGCGCAAGGCCAAGGCCGAGGCCGTCGCGTTTGGCTGAAACGAAGCGCATGCCGGCGGCCTCGCGCACCGCCTGCGGCAGGCCGGGGCCATGGTCGCGCACTTCGATGACGACGTCCGTGGCGGTGCAATTTGCCGCGAATTCCACTTTTGCACTCGCACTCAGTTCCGAGGCGTCGGCGGCATTGTTGAGCAGGTTGAGGATCGCGTGGCGCAATGCCGACACGATGCGCAGCGGTGCGAGGTGCGCCTCATCGGCAAGCGTGATGTCGAGATTGACCGCCGGGCGCAGCAGGCGAAAGCGTTCGGCGCAATCGGCGATGAACGCGGGCAGGGTTTGCACCTGCGCCTGTTCGGTCAGCTGTGCGCTGCCGACCTGCACGAGTTCGCGCAGGATGTCGCGGCAGCGATCGGCCTGGCCGGCGAGCAGGGCCAGGTCTTCGCCCAGCGGCGTGTCGGCCGGGTGCTCGCGGCGCAGTTCGCCGACCAGCGTGCGGATCGTCGACAACGGCGTGTTCAGCTCATGCGCGGCGCCGGCGGCCTGGGTCGCGATCGCGAGGATGCCTTCATCGCGCAGCGCCCGTTCACGCTCGCGCTGGGCCAGCGTCTCGCGCCGGCGCAGGTCGCGGGCGAGGCGCCAGATGAAGAAGCCGAGCAGGACCGCGCTGATTGCGAAGTTCACGGCCATGCCGAGCACGTGCAGGTTGAAGTCGCGCGCCGCGAAAACTTGCCCACCGTGCGCGGCGTGGCTGGCAATGTCGGGTAGCGGCTCGTGCCGGATCAGCACGATGAAATAGGCGAGGCAGGCGATCCCCACGCTCGCGGCGAGATGGCGCGGCGACAACGCCATCGCGGCAAGTGCGATCGGCACGATGTAGAGCGAGACGAACGGATTGGTCGCGCCGCCGGTCAGGTATAAAAGATAGCAAAGTACACCCGTGTCGACGGCGAGGTGAGCGACGACCTCGGTTTCGCCGACCGGCCACCGCTGGCGCAGACGCCACCAGACGGCGGCGTCGAACGCGGCGAGCGCGGTGATGCCTGCGAGCAGCGCGCCTTCGGCGATCGGCAGCTCAAGCAGATGCGCGACGCCGAGCACCGTGGCGAGCTGGCCGACCACGGCGCACACACGCAGCCAGGCGAGGGTCGCCGCGAGGGCGCGCGGGCTGTAGCGGGCGTGCAGGCGGCTGGACACAGGAACGGGCATGGCGGAATCGTGGCGCAAAAGCCCTATTCTGCCGCAGTTCGCCGCCGCTGCCGAACGGCGCTGGCGGGACGAGCGTTACGAAAAATTCCGCCGGCTTCAAACTTGCTGCGTATTTGCGTGTTCTGATGCCGTTCCGCACTTACATCCGCTTACAAATGGCAGGCCATTGCAGACCGTAATAGCGCATTCGCCTGTCACGCGGTAACTTGGCGGCCGTTCGGTGGTCCGACTGCCGTTGCCCGATTCGATCAAAACCGGAATGAACCCTACCTCCATGCACAACCGTCCGCGACGCAAGTGGTTGCCCTATGTCATCGTCCTCGGCATCGTCGTGGCCATCGCCCTGGCCGGCTACTGGCTTGCGAAGCGCACGCAGTATGCGCAGATGGCCCAGTTCATGCAGATGCGCGGGCGCCCGCCCGGTGGCGGCTCGCGCAGTTCCGCGGCGGGCGCGCGCGCCGGCATGGCGGGCATGTTCCAGGCGCCGCCGATGCCGGTCGGCACGGCGACCGCGGTGGTCGGCGACATCAAGATCACGTTGAACGGGCTGGGTACGGTCACACCACTGCGCAACGTCACCGTCGGCGCGCAGGTCGCAGGACAACTGCTCAGCGTCAAGTTCGAGGAGGGGCAGATGATCGAGCAGGGCGACTTGCTTGCGGAGATCGATCCGCGCCCCTACCAGGCCGCGCTCGAGCAGGCGCAGGGCGCGCTCGCACGCGACCAGGCGACGCTGGCGAACGCGAAGACCGACCTTGTTCGCTACCAGACCTTGTTCGAACAGGATTCGATTGCGCGCCAGCAACTCGATTCGCAGAAAGCGCTCGTGCATCAGTACGAAGGCACTTTGAGTGCCGACCAGGGTGCCGTCGCGGCGGCCAAGGTCAATCTGGTCTACACCAAGATCACCGCGCCGATCAGCGGCCGCGTCGGCCTGCGCGCGGTCGATCCGGGCAACAACGTCGCCACCGGCACGGCGATCGTGACGATCACGAAGTTGAAGCCGGTCAACGTGCTGTTCACGATTCCCGAGGACAGCCTGCCGGCCGTGCTCAAGCGGATGCGCGCGGGCAACAAGCTGCCGGTCGACGCCTGGGATCGCGGCATCAAGAACAAGCTTGCCGATGGCGTGCTCGTCAGCCTCGACAACACGATCGATGCGAACACGGGCACGCTCAAGGCCAAGGCCGAATTCGCCAACGACGACGAAAGCCTGTTCGCCAACCAGTTCGTCAACGTGCGCGTGCTGCTCGACACTTTGCACGGCGCGACCGTGATCCCGACCGCGGCTCTGCAGCACGCGGCCAATGGCCTGTTCGTCTATGTCGTCAACCCTGCCGACCAGACGGTGTCGCAGCGGCTGGTCACGACCGGGCCGACCGAAGGCGAGCGCGTCGCGATCAGCGACGGCGTCAAACCCGGCGAGATCGTCGTCACCGACGGCATCGACAAGCTGCGCGAAGGCAGCGTGGTCGAGCTACCGGCAACCGATGCTGCCACCGATGCCGGCGCGCCCGCGCACGCCGCCGCGCCGGCCGCGCATGGCCGCAGCACGAGCGCCAACGGCACGACGCAGACGCAGCCGGCGAACGCGAAGCCGGCGCAAGAGAAGAAGCAATGAGCCATGCAGGGCTGTCGCTCATGCCGCGGCTGGTGATGGCGCTGCCGTGTTCGCCGCGGCAGGGGCATGATGGCAATCGCCGCAGGGGTGCGGCATGAATCCCTCGCGTATCTTCATCCTGCGGCCGGTCGCCACCACGTTGTTGATGGCGGCGATCCTGCTTGTCGGCGTATTCGCCTACCGATACCTGCCGCTGTCCGCCCTGCCGGAGGTCGACTATCCGACGATCCAGATCACGACCCTGTATCCCGGCGCGAGCGCCGAGGTGATGACGTCGATGGTCACCGCGCCGCTGGAGCGCCAGCTCGGCCAGATGCCGGGACTCAACCAGATGTCGTCGACGAGTTCGGCGGGCGCCTCGGTGGTGACCTTGCAGTTCAGCCTCGACCTTTCGCTCGACATCGCCGAGCAGCAGGTGCAGGCGGCGATCAACGCGGCGGGCAATTTCCTGCCCAGCGACCTGCCACAGCCGCCGGTGTACAGCAAGGTCAATCCGGCCGACACGGCAGTGCTGACGATCGCGTTGATGTCGAAGTCCCTGCCGCTGCCACAGGTGCAGGATCTCGCCGACACGCGCCTCGCGCAGAAAATCTCGCAGATCTCCGGCGTTGGCCTGGTCACCTTGTCCGGCGGCCAGCGCCCGGCGGTGCGCATCCGGGCCAACCCTGCCACGCTGGCCTCGTATGGCATGAGTCTGGAGGACCTGCGCACCGCGATCACCGGCGCCAACGTCAACGGGCCGAAGGGCTCGTTCGACGGGCCGGCGCGCTCGTACACGATCGACGGCAACGACCAGATCAAGTCGGCGGCCGAGTACCGCAACATCATCATCGCCTACAAGAACGGCGCGCCGGTCTACCTGCGCGACGTTGCCGATGTCGTCGAGGGTGCCGAGAACAACAAGCTCGCCGCATGGAAGGACACGACGCCGGCGATCATCATGAACATCCAGCGCCAGCCCGGCGCCAACGTGATCGAGGTCGTCGACCGGGTCAAGGCGATGCTGCCGACGCTGACCCAATCGATGCCGGCCGCGGTGGACGTCGCCGTGCTCACCGACCGCACCGTGACCGTGCGCGCCTCGGTCGAGGACGTGCAGTTCGAGTTGCTGCTTTCGGTCGTGCTCGTCGTGCTCGTGATCTTCCTGTTTCTGCGCAATCTGCCGGCGACGATCATTCCGAGTTTCTCGGTGCCGCTGTCGCTGGTCGGCACGTTCGCGATCATGTACCTCGCCGGCTTCAGCCTCAACAACCTGACGATGATGGCGCTGACCATCGCGACCGGCTTCGTCGTCGATGACGCCATCGTCATGATCGAGAACATCGCGCGCTATCTCGAGGAAGGCGACACGCCGTTCGAGGCGGCGATGAAAGGTTCGGGCCAGATCGGTTTCACCATCGTGTCGTTGACGATTTCGCTGATCGCGGTACTGATCCCGCTGCTGTTCATGGGCGACGTGGTCGGGCGCCTGTTCCGTGAATTCGCGATCACGCTCGCGGTGACGATTCTGATCTCCGCGGTCGTTTCGTTGACCCTGGTGCCGATGCTGTGCGCGAAGATCCTGAGGCACCGCACGCCCGCGGAGGAGTCGCGCTTCGCGCGCAAGTCGCATGAGCTGATCGACCGCACGATCGCGGTCTACGGACGCTGGCTCAACTGGGTGCTCGATCGCCAGCGCGCGACGCTGATCGTCGCGGTCGCCACGCTCGTGCTTACCGTGATCCTCTACATCGTGGTGCCGAAGGGCTTCTTTCCGGTGCAGGACACCGGCGTGATCCAGGGCATCTCCGAAGCGCCGCAGTCGGTTTCGTTCGCAGCGATGGCGGAAAGGCAGCAACAGCTCGCGGCGCTGATCCTGAAGGACCCTGCGGTCGCCTCGCTGTCGTCGTTCATCGGCGTCGACGGCACGAACACGACGCTCAACAGCGGCCGCCTGCTCATCAACCTCAAGCCGCACGGCCAGCGCGACGGTGCCGAAGCCGTGATCCGCCGCCTGCAGGACGAGGCGGCCACGCTGCCCGGCATCACGCTCTACCTGCAGCCGGTGCAGGACCTGACGATCGAGGATCGCGTCAGTCGCACCCAGTACCAGTTCACGCTGGGCTCACCCGACATCAACGCGCTCAACACCTGGGTACCCAGATTGGTCGAGAAGCTGCGCGCGCAGCCCGAACTCGTTGATGTGGCCAGCGACCTGCAGTCGCAGGGGCTGCAGGCCTACCTCGACATCGACCGCGATACCGCTGGCCGCCTCGGCATCACGCCGGCCGCGATCGACAATATTCTCTACGATGCGTTCGGCCAGCGTCTGGTCTCGACGATTTTCACCGAGTCGAACCAGTATCGTGTCGTACTCGAAGTAAAGCCCGAGTTCCAGAACGGGCCGCAGGCGCTGAACAAGATGTACATTCCGGGCCTTGCTGGCGCGAACAACATCTCGCAGACCTCGGCCGGGTCGTTGTCGACCTCGGGCGCCGCTACCTCGACGACGAACACCGCAACCCAGTCGGGCAGCACGATCAGCACGGCGACGGCGAGCGTAAGCACCAACGGCCAAGTGCCGATCACGACGGTGACGCGACTGAGCGAACGCGCCGCGCCGCTGGTGATCAACCACCTCGCCCAGTTTCCTGCGGCAACGGTGTCGTTCAACCTCGCCGCCGGTGCTTCGCTGGGCGCGGCGGTAGCGAAGATCAAGGCGGTCGAGCAGGAGCTGGGCATGCCGCTCGACATCGAGACCAAGTTCCAGGGCGCGGCGGCTGCGTTCCAGTCGTCGCTGACGAACACGGTGCTGCTGATCCTGGCGGCGATCGTCACCATGTACATCGTGCTCGGCGTGCTCTACGAGAGCTTCATCCACCCGATCACCATCCTGTCGACGCTGCCTTCGGCCGGTATCGGCGCGCTGCTGGCGCTGATGATCGCGCGCAGCGATTTGGGCATCGTCGGCATCATCGGCATCATCCTGCTGATCGGCATCGTCAAGAAAAACGCGATCATGATGGTCGACTTCGCGCTCGACGCCGAACGCGAACAGGGCATGACACCACGCGAGGCGATCTACCAGGCGTGCCTGCTGCGCTTCCGCCCGATCCTGATGACCACGCTCGCGGCGCTGTTCGGCGCGCTGCCGCTGATGCTCGGCACGGGCGTGGGCTCGGAGTTGCGCCATCCTTTGGGCGTGACGATCGTCGGTGGGTTGATCGTTTCGCAAGTGTTGACGTTGTTCACGACACCGGTGATCTATCTCGCGTTCGATCGCGTGCAGCAACGCTTGGCCAAGCGGCTGGCGCCGCCGAACGATGTGGCGGATGGCTCGCGCGATGCGCGTGGTGATGGGGCACACGCATGACCTCGCGCGCGTCGGCTCTTGCTCGTCAATTCAGCGAACGCTGGAATCCGGCTTTTGATTCTTTTGCGACCGCGTCCCGTCAGTTTTCCGCGCGCGCCCGACGCGCGGGTTACTTTCTCCTGCTTGTGCAAGAGAAAGTGAGACGCTCGTCCGCAGGGCGAGCGGAAGCTTCTGTTTCAATGGCGACACGCGCGTGCGCAGTCGTGATGCAAAGCGCGGCGTACTTCCCCCATCCGCCCTTCGGACACCTTCTCCCGGCGGAAGAAGGGGGGCAAGAGCGATGAAATTCACGTCCATCTCCGAACCCTTCATCCGCCGCCCCGTCGCCACGACCTTGCTGACGTTCGGCGTGGCCCTCGCCGGCATCGTCGCATTCGCGCTGTTGCCGGTGTCGCCGCTGCCGCAGGTCGATATCCCGACGATTTCGGTCAGCGCGAGCCTGCCCGGGGCGAGTCCGGAGACGATGGCGACTTCGGTGGCGACACCGCTGGAGCGCCAGCTCGGGCGCATTGCCGGCGTGACCGAGATGACCTCGTCGAGTTCGACTGGTTCGACGCGCGTGGTGTTGCAGTTCGACCTGTCGCGCGACATCGACGGCGCCGCGCGCGAGGTGCAGGCGGCGATCAGCGCGGCGCGCGCACAGTTGCCGAGCGGCATGCCGAGCAATCCGACCTATCGCAAGGTCAATCCCGCCGACCAGCCGATCATGGTGCTGGCGATGACCTCGGATACCTTGCCGATCGGCAAGATCTACGATGCGGCGTCGACCATCGTCGCACAAAAGATTTCGCAGGTCGGTGGTGTGGGGCAGGCCAACGTCGGCGGCGGCTCGCTGCCCGCGGTGCGCGTGGATCTCAATCTCAACGCGTTGAACAAGCTCGGCGTGTCGATGGACACCGTGCGCAACGCGCTCGCGAACGCGAACGCGAACCGGCCCAAGGGTTCGGTCGAGCTCGGCGACCGGCATTGGCAGGTCTACACCAACGACCAGGCGCGCACGGCGCAGGAATATCGCGGCTTGATCATCGCCTGGAAGGACGGCGCCGCGGTGCGTCTGTCCGATGTCGCCGAGGTGAGCGAATCGGTCGAGAACGTGCGCAACCTCGGCCTCGCCAACGGCGAGCGGGCGGTGTTGATCTGGGTGCTCAAGCAGCCGAACGCGAACATCCTCGATACCGTCGAACGGGTGAAGGCGCTGTTGCCGCAACTGGGCGCATCGATCCCGGCTGGCATCGAAATCACGACGATCAACGAACGCACGACCACGATCCGCGCCTCGCTGCACGACGTCGAGCGCACGCTGGTCATAGCGATCGTCCTGGTCGTCTTCGTCGTGTTCGTGTTCCTGCGGTCGTGGCGCGCGACGCTGGTGCCGGCGATTGCGGTTCCGGTCTCGCTGATCGGCACGTTCGCGGCGATGTACCTCGCCGGCTTCAGCCTCGACAATCTTTCACTGATGGCGCTGACCATAGCCACCGGCTTCGTCGTCGACGACGCAGTGGTCGTGCTCGAGAACATCTCGCGCCACATCGAGGATGGCATGTCGCGCATGCAGGCGGTGCTGACCGGCGCGCGCGAGGTCGGCTTCACCGTGCTGTCGATGAGCCTGTCGCTGATTGCAGTGTTCGTGCCCATCCTGTTGATGGGTGGCATCGTCGGACGCTATTTCCGCGAGTTCTCGGTGACCTTGTCGGTGGCGATCCTGATTTCGCTCGTGGTTTCGCTGACGACGACGCCGATGATGTGCGCGTATCTCTTGCGCAGTCGCACGCCGCATCGCGCCGATGCCCGCGAACGGCCGGCCGGCGATGCGCGCACGAAATTCCTCGATTTCTTCCGCCGCTGGGGCACGTGCTCGGAGCGCGCGTTCGCATGGCTGCACGCGCACTACGAGTCGAGCCTGGGCTGGGCGCTGTCGCGCCCGCTGCTGATGATGTGGGCCTTGCTGCTGACCGTGCTGCTCAATGTCTACCTGTACATGGTCATCCCCAAGGGGTTTTTCCCGCAGCAGGACATCGGCATGCTCGTCGGCGGTTTCCGTGCCGACCAGAGCTCATCGTTCCAGGCGACCTCGGCGAAAATGAAGGAGCTGACCGAGATGGTCAAGGCCGATCCCGCGGTGCAGTCGCTGGCCGGGTTCACCGGCGGCAGCGACAGCAACGGCGGCTTCATGTTCATCTCGCTCAAGCCGCTCGCCGAGCGCAAGCTGTCGGCGATGCAGGTGATCGGACGACTGCGCCCGAAGCTTGCGACGATTCCCGGCGTGAGCCTGTTTCTCGCGCCCGCGCAGGACATCCGCATCGGCGGCCGCCAGTCGAATTCGACCTACCAGTACACCCTGCAAAGCGACAGCCTGCAGGATCTGCGCAAGTGGGGCCCGAAGATCGCCGACGCGTTGAAGCTCGCGCCCGAACTCACCGACGTCGACAGCGACCAGCAGGACCGCGGTCTGGAAACGCTGTTGCAGTTCGACCGCACGACGATGTCCCGCCTCGGGGTGACGATGAGTGCGGTCGACAGCGCGCTCAACAACGCGTTCGGCCAGCGTCAGGTGTCGACGATCTACAACGCGTTGAACCAGTACCACGTGGTGATGGAAGTCGCCGAGCAGTTCGTGCAGAACCCCGACACGCTGCGCGACATCTACGTCGCCAGCACGCGCGGCAAAATGGTGCCGCTGATGTCGTTCGCCACCTACGGTCCGGGTTCTGCGCCCCTCGAGGTCAACCATCAGGGCCAGTTCGTCTCGGCCACGGTTTCGTTCAACCTTGCCGACGGCTACAGCCTGTCGGATGCGACCGTCGCGATCAATCGCGAGATGGCGCGTGTGGGTGCGCCGGTGTCGATCCACGGCGCATTCGCCGGCACGGCGAATGCGTTCCAGAAATCGCTCGACAACCAGCCGTTCCTGATCCTGGCCGCGCTGCTTGCCGTGTACATCGTGCTCGGCGTGCTCTATGAGAGCTACGTGCATCCGCTGACGATCCTCTCGACGTTGCCGTCCGCCGGCGTCGGCGCGCTGCTCGCGCTGCTCGCCTGCGGCACCGAGTTCAGCGTGATCGCGCTGATCGGCGTGATCCTGTTGATTGGCATCGTCAAGAAAAACGCGATCATGATGATCGACTTCGCGCTCGAGGCCGAACGTGGGGAAGGGCTGGTCGCACGCGAGGCGATTATCCGCGCCTGCCTGCTGCGCTTTCGTCCGATCATGATGACCACGCTGGCCGCGATGCTCGGCGCGCTGCCGCTTGCGCTCGGTTTCGGCGAGGGCAGCGAGATGCGCCGCCCGCTCGGTATTTCGATCTTCGGCGGCCTGCTCGTGAGCCAGTTGCTGACGTTGTATACGACGCCGGTCGTGTATCTGTATCTCGACCGCTTCCGTCTGTGGGCGAAGCGGGCGTGGGCACGTAGCTACCCGGTGCCGCCCGGAGCGGCTCCGCCGGCCATCCCGTGAAAATGGTGGGAAAACTGAAGAACGTCATGCTGAAAAAGTGCGAAAAAAAGTACAAGTGGAATGCTTTGCACGGCCGCCGGGCCGGTGCCGTATGCGTTCGCTTCCGCAGTGCCGGGGAGAGCTTCGACGCTCGCCTTCGACTGTGCGTGGGTACGGTGCTGTTGATGCTTTCCGCGTGCGCCGCCGGACCCGACTACCGGCGCCCGGAGGTGGCAGGCGCGGCGGCCTACGCGAACGATACGTACAAGGAGCTGGCCGGGTGGAAGCCCGTGCAGCCAGCCGATGCACTCGATCGCGGCATGTGGTGGAAGCTCTTCGACGACCCGGTACTCGACGATTTGCAGCAACAGGTGCTCGCGTCGAACCAGAACCTGCAGCAGATCGAGGCGCAATACCGGCAGGCGTCCGCACTGGTCGCGGGCGCGCGCGCCAGCCTTTGGCCGAGCGTGTCGGCGAACCTCAGCGCGACGCGTTCCGCGCGTTACAGCAACGCGAGCGGCGGCATCGTCTCCGGCGGCACGGTGATCGGCGGCGGCTCCGGCGCGGCGATCAGCAAGGCGTATCAGTTGCCGATCGCGGCGACGTGGGAGCCCGACCTGTGGGGCGGCGTGCGGCGCCAGATCGAGAGCGAGACCGCCAGCGCACAGGCGAGCGCGGCGACACTGGCGAACACGCGCCTGTCCTTGCAGGCGACGCTGGCGCAGACCTATTTCCAGCTGCGCATCGTCGATGTACAGAAGCGCCTGCTCGACGACACCGTCGATGCCTACCGCAAGGCGGAACAGTTGACCATGAACCAGTACAAGGCCGGCGTCGCCGCGCGCGCGGACGTGATCCAGGCGCAGACCCAGCTCAAGAGTGCGCAGGTGCAGGCGATGGATCTCGGCATCGCCCGCGCGCAGTACGAGCATGCGCTGGCCCTGCTCGTCGGCAAGACGCCGGCGCAGTTTTCGCTTGCGCCGGTGACGACCTTTGCGCTCAAGCCGCCGCCGATTCCCACCGGCCTGCCGTCGCAACTGCTCGAACGCCGCCCCGATGTCGCCGTCGCCGAGCGCCAGGCCGCGCAGGCCAATGCGCAGGTCGGTGTCGCCGTGGCCGCGTGGTTTCCGCAGCTGACCTTGTCCGCGAGCGGCGGCTATTCCAGCTCGGTGTGGTCGCAACTGCTCGAGGCGCCCAGCCGCTACTGGTCGATCGGCCCGAAGCTCGCCGAGACCCTGTTCGACGGTGGCGCGCGCAGCGCGCAGAATGCGCAGGCGCGCGCGGCCTGGGATGCCGCGGTTGCGAACTACCGCCAAGTATCGCTGGCCGCGTTCCAGAACGTCGAGGACCAGATTGCCGCGCTGCGTATTCTCGATCAGGAGGCGCAGACGCAGGACGAGGCGGTCGCGCTGGCCGGGCAATCGCTGAAGATCGCGACCAACCAGTACCGTGCCGGCTTGGTCAGCTATCTCAACGTCGTCACCGCGCAGAACACCGCGCTGAGCAACGAACGCGCCGCGATCACTTTGCTGGGCACGCGTCTCAACGACAGCGTCGGCTTGATCAAGGCTCTGGGCGGTGGCTGGCGGACGCAGGATGTGCGCGAGGCAAACACCGGCGGAACGAACGCAGACGGCTCGACCGGAAGATAGCCCGGCCGGTAGTCGATGCCTTGCCGGATAGTGTGCGCAGAATACGCTATTCGCCGCAGGAAAAATGTTACATATAACGCGCAGCATGTGCAGCGCTTGGCATGGGCCGCCGGCTTCGATTCGGGCCGTTCGCGGGACCTGCAATTCCGACTCTCAACATATCCAGGGGATTTGTCATGAACATACGCTACTTGTTCCACAAGCTTTCGCTTTTCGTTTTCTGCCTGTTCGCCGCCACTCAGGTCAACGCCCAGGCTACGCGAACCTGGGTTTCCGGCGTCGGCGACGATGTCAACCCATGCAGCCGGACCGCGCCGTGCAAGACTTTCGCCGGAGCGATTTCCAAGACTGCTCCCAGCGGTGAAATCAACGTGCTCGATCCTGGCGGGTTCGGCGCGGTGACGATCACCAAATCGATCACGATCGACGGCAGCGGCGGCAGCATTGCCGGCGTGCTCGTTTCCGGAACCAACGGCATCGTCGTGAACGCCGGCGCCAGCGACGTCGTCACCTTGCGCAATCTGGACATCAATGGATTGGGAACCGGCCTCAACGGCATCACCCATATCGGCGGCGGGACCCTGCACGTCGAAAACAGCAAGATCTACGGGTTTACCCAGCAAGGCATCAATTTTGCTCCCGGAACCGGCTCCACCGGCGCCCTCTACGTCAACAACACCAAGTTGCTGAGCAACGCCGGAGGCGCGATCTACGTGGCACCGGGAAGCTCCGTGGCCGCCACGGCCACGCTGTCGGATGTGCTCATGCAAGGCAATCTGCGCGGGCTCAGGATCACTGGTGGAGTCAATGCTTCCGTGCTCAACTGTGTCGTCACCGGCAGCGGCGGCAACGGATTCAATGCCGGCTCGCTCGATGCGAGGCTGGCGAAGCTGAGTATCGACGGCGGTACGGTCGCATCGAATGCGAACTGGGGCGTCTATTCGGGCACCAGCGCGACGGTATACATTTCGAACATGCAGATCACGGGCAACGGCGGGGGCATCGCCGCAGTCGGCGGTTCATTGATCTCGTTCGGCAACAACCACATTGCCGGCAACGTCACGGACACTTCGGGTGCGCCGACGCAGACCATCGGTTCGTTGTGAATTGCAGCGTTCTTCTTCTCGGCGCCGGGATGAATCTCTTCCGGCGCCGTGCTTGGGATTCCCGATGGCTGCATGCGATTGACTCTCGGCAGGCAGCGCATGCCGCCGTACTCCGCGCATTGTCGACTCGTTGTCCCGTTCGTCCTCGCGCGATCGACGGACTCTGCAACTCGGGCCGATGCGGTTCAGCGTGGAGCGGGCAGGGCTTTGAATCTTTTCGTCGCGATTTCTTGTCAACAGATGGGAGAGGAATGCGTTGTGACTCCCGGTTCTTTTCTTGGGATGTCCGGCTTCCCGATCTGGCGAGACCCCGATGAATGGTGCTGTAAACGAAATATCCGGCCGATCGCCCGTGCGGCAGCCCGCCTCCGAAGAAGGTACGCGCGATCCGGGTCCGATTCTGGCGATTGTCTCGACGATCCACTTCCTGCTGCTGATCGACCTGACATCGCGGCGCGTGGTGCCTCTGGAATCGCATCGCCCCGGGTACTACGGCATTTCCTGGCATCCCCAAGGCAAAGACCTCGTGCTTTCCCACGACAGAGCCGAACACGTCACGTTCGCCGACATCGGATCCTACGCCGCGTCCGAAGTCGGCGTCGTTTCCTGCGGACAGCGTACGACACCGGGTTTCCTCTCCGCGCCGCATCAGATCCTGTGCGCATCCGATGGTCGCATCGTTTGCACGAATACCGGACGCAACGCCGTCGCCGTGTTCGATTTCGACCGGCCAGGACAGGTGCAGGAAGTCAGGCTGTCCGACGCGCGCTGGGACCGATTCAATGCGGACGGGGCAGAAGGCGACCATCTCAATTCGGTGTTCGAGAAGAACGGCCGTCTTTACGTGATGGCGCATCGGTTCACGAACGGCTCGAAACTCGGAGTGTTCGCGTATCCGGGCCTGGAGCTGGTCGAAGTCAGGGCGATCGAGGGCCGCACCGGGCTGCACAACATCTGGATAGGCGATGAGGGAGAGGCGATCAGTTGTCATTCCGAAGCTGGCGCGGTGATCGAACTTGAAACCAATCGCTTGCTGTGGGAATCGGGCGGCCCCGTGTATACGCGGGGCCTCGCCGTTTCGCGCGACTTCGTTCTCGTCGGCGAAAGTGAAAGGGCGCTTCGCGGGCAGCGTGGAAATTGCCAATGCGGTTTGTGGATGCTCGACCGGCGAACCTGGCAGGCAGTGGACTATTTCCCGCTCGGCCCCTATGGGCAGGTCCATGAAGTGCGTCTGCTCAACGTCGAGGATCTCGCCCACCACGGCCACCCCTTCGCCGGTTTGTCCGAGCTGCGCGCATGCGATCTGCGCTCAGTTGTCGCGGTGGAAAAAATGAAGGCCAGCGGCAGGGCGCGCGACAGCCGCGTGCTGTGGCCTGGGTTCGAAACCCGATACGGTACCCCCGTCGCCGGCGCAAACGGCGCACGCACCGCCGGTCAGCGGAATCTCTGCCTGATCTCCCGGCTCGGTGCCGAAGACAAGCCGGAGACGCAGCTGGGTTTTCGCTACGAGTTGGCGAAAAGTCACGGCGAGTCGCATGTCGCCGTCGTGGTCTACCGCGGCAATGGCAGCGATACCGACATGCATGCGCTGTTGATCAATGTGGTCGACCAGCATCGCGCCGTGCTCCAGCTCTGGGTCCATGCCGATGGCGAGTGGTCGATCAAGCCGGCGCTCGATTCGGGGGACGTGCCCTTGTCGGGCGAGGTTCGCCTGCGCGCTGATGCCGAAGGGGCTGAACTGTCCGTCGACGGCCGGCGCGTGGCGACGTTTTCGGTCGCGCAGTTTCCCTGGCGGCAGGGGCGACTGGGCATCCGCTGGCTCGGAGCGACGATCCGTCCCGCGAGCGCGCAAGCGACCCGCAGTCTGCATTCGGTACACCGGGCCTGAACATCCGCCGCAGCGACCACGCCGGAGTGGCCGGGCCGTGACCCGGCGCTATTCGCCGATGTCCTCGTTCCACAACTGCGGCCGCGCGGCGATGAACTTGCGCATGAGCTCGATGCAGCGAGCATCGTTGACGACTTCGAGCCGCACGCCCCTGCCGCGCAACCAGTCTTCTTCGCCGAGAAAGGTCTGGTTCTCGCCGATCACCACGCGCGGGATGCCGTAGAGCGCGATCGCGCCCGAGCACATCGAGCACGGCGACAGCGTCGTGTAGATCGTGGCGTTGCGATATACCATTGCCGGGTGACGACCAGCGTTTTCGAGCGCGTCCATCTCGCCGTGCAGGGTCGGGCTGCCCTTCTGCACGCGCCGGTTGTGGCCGCGACCGATGATGCGGCCTTCGTGCACAAGCACACTTCCGATCGGAATACCGCCCTCGGCGAGGCCAAGCTCTGCTTCTTCTATCGCGGCGTCGAGGAAAGGGTCGGACATGGTGACTCCAGTGTTGCGGTGCTGGGTGAACCTACATGCGGAACTTGCTTCCCAGGTACACCTCGCGCACCTGCTTGTTGGCGAGCACGTCTTCGGGCGAGCCTTTGGCGAGCACGCCGCCTTCGCTCATGATGTAGGCGCGGTCGCAGATGCCCAGGGTCTCGCGCACGTTGTGGTCGGTGATCAGGATGCCTATGCCGCGTGCCTTCAGCTGGCGCACGATACGCTGGATTTCGTCGACCGAGATCGGATCGATGCCGGCGAATGGCTCATCGAGCAGCATGTAGCGCGGATTCGCCGCGAGCGCGCGCGTGATCTCCACGCGTCGACGCTCGCCACCCGACAGCGACTGGCCCTTGGATTTGGCGATGTGTGCGATCTGCAGTTCGTCGAGCAGCGATTCGAGTTCGCGGCGGCGGCCGGCGGCGTCGAGGTCGTCGCGCAGTTCGAGGATGGCGAGCACGTTCTCCTCGACGCTGAGGCGGCGGAACACCGAAGGTTCCTGCGGCAGGTAACCGACGCCGAGGCGCGCGCGCGCGTGCATCGGCATCGCGGTGATGTCGTGCTCGTCGAGGGTGATGCGGCCGGCGTCGGCGCCGACCAGGCCGACGACCATGTAGAACGTCGTCGTCTTGCCGGCGCCGTTCGGGCCGAGCAGGCCGACGATCTCGCCCTGTTCGAGGCTGAACTCGAAATCGCGCACGACGGCGCGACCCTTGTAGCTTTTCTGCAGGCCGACCGCGTTGAGCATCAGTGCGCCCCGTCCCCGCTCTTGTCGAGTGCCGGCTTGGCCGCCGGCTTCACCGCCGGCTTCGCCTGTTTCGGCTGCGGCTTGGCCTCGGCAGGCCTGTCCAGCGGCTTCGCCACGACGGGTTTTGCCGCGCCGGCCGGGAAGCCGCAGTTGTTCGCGCTCGCCGATTGCGTCTGCGTTTTTGCCTCCATGACGAGGTGCACGCGGCCCGAGGGTTCGGCCTTGTTGCCCGATTCCATGTCGCCGGTGTCGGTGTTGTAGATCATGTGCTCGCCGTGGAATTCGCCGCGGCCCTGCTGCACTACGACCACGCCGCCGGTCAATTCGGCGAGGTTGGTCAACGGGTTGTAGTCGATCCGGTCGGCGTTCGCGGTCATCAGTCCGCAGTCGCCGTCGTGGACCTGCTGCAGATGGGCCTGCTTGCCGGTCAGGATCACGCGCGACATCTTGCCGGCGTTGGGGTCCTTCGCGCCGGAGGGAATCTGCTGGATGGTTGCATGCGCCGCGGTCATCCTGATCGAGCCGCGCGTGATGACGACATTGCCGTCGAGATCGAACACGTCCGGGTCGTTCGCCGCGCCGGTCCTGCTCTGCACCGACTTCGAGTAGTTCGCGTCGGCGTTGGCGGGCTGGTCCTTGTCGCTCTTCAATGCGGATGCATGGTTTGCGAGCAACAACGCGGCCGTGCCGCAGGCGGTGATGAAGTTGCGCGTCGTCATTTTCCTTTCCCCGGCATGCTAACGATGTGTACGTCGGACAACAGCTCGACGGTCTTCAGGTCGAGATCGGCCTTCATGCCGACGCCGTAGGCGGTATTGTCGGTCTCGACGATCCGCGTCGGCGCTGCGGTTTCCATGCGCTTGTTCCGGTGTGGCGCGTTGGCCACGGGATGGCCCTGTGCATCCTTGAGCTTGGGGTCGGTCGTGATCGTCAGGTCGTTGGTGTCGAGGTCCACGCGCTCGGCTTTGTCGGTGGGCTCGCGGTGCATCAGCACCTTGCCTTCGAGCTTCATCACGTTGCCGTCCTTGTCGACCCAGGCCGAGTCGGACGTGCCTTTCCAGGTGTTGCTGCTGTTGTCGACGATTTCATAGTTCGGCCGGGTGACGTAGACCGAGCCGTCGTCGCCGCGCCGCGACATGCGCGGTCCGGTCACGGTGAACGAGTGCGCGCCCTCGCTGTCGAGCGCGTCGAGGGTGAAGTCGTTCATCGTGTAGTCCGAGCGCGGCGGGCCGGTGAAATCCTCGCTCGTGTCGCGCGCGCGCATCAGCCACACCTCCATCCACGCGGCGAACGCGATCACGGCGAGGACGATGATGACGAGCCAGGTGCGGCGTTCGATCATGGCAGTCCGAGCTTGCCTTGCGCGGCGAGCAACAGGTCGCAGACCTCGCGCGCCGCGCCGTTGCCGCCGGCCTGCCGCGTGCGCCAGGCCGCGTGCTCGCGCACGTACGGGTGTGCGTTCGCCGGCGCGATCGACAGCCCGGCGCGCTGCATCGGCGCCAGGTCGACCACGTCGTCGCCGGTGTAGCAGGCATCCGCGGGCTCGAGCTGCAGTGCCTTGAGCAGGTGCTCGAAGCAGGCGAGCTTGTCGGCGCGGCCCTGGTAAACATGCACGATGCCGAGTTCGGCCATGCGCACCGAGACCACGTGGCTCGAGCGCGCGGTGATCACCGCGATCTCGATACCGGCAGCGGCGAGGCGTTTCATCCCCGCGCCGTCGTGCGCATGGAACGCCTTCAGCTCGCTGCCGTCTGCGGCATACCACAGCCGCCCGTCGGTGAGCACACCGTCAACGTCGAACACGGCGAGCTTGATGCGCGCGGCGCGCTGGAGGATGTCGGCGGGCAGGTCGGTCGGCAGCATGGCGGATTGAGGGCAGGCGAGCCGCGATTCTACAGGGATTGGCAGTTAACGCAGACTGACGATGGGCGTTGCCACCCCCTGCGCGGCGCTGCCGGGCGGGCGTCGGGTGCCTGCGCCGCGTCCGGCACGATTCACCGCGGCTCTGCGTGCTCAGACCACGCGCGCACGGAACAGATCGTGGATGTTGAGGGCGCCGACGAGGCGCTCGTCCGCGTCGACGACGAGCAGGGCGTGAATTTTGTGGGCCTCCATGAGCTGCGCGGCCTCGACCGCAAGCTTGTCGGCGCGGATCGTCTTCGGCGCGGTGCTCATCAGCTCGGTGACGGGGGTCTTGCGCAGGTCGATATGGTCGTTGTCGATCGCGCGGCGCAGATCGCCGTCGGTGAACACGCCGGCGAGCGCGCCATCCGTGTCGACGATCGCGGTCATGCCGAGGCCCTTGCGCGTCATCTCGGCCATGGCTTCGTAGATCGTCGCGTCGACGGTAATGGTCGGGATGCGCTCGCCGGTGTGCATGATGTCGCCGATGTGCACGAACAGGCGCCGGCCAAGCGCGCCAGCCGGGTGCGAGCGGGCGAAGTCCTCCTCGGTGAAGCCGCGCGCTTCGAGCAGGGCGATGGCGAGCGCATCGCCCATGACCAGCGCCGCGGTCGTGCTCGCGGTCGGCGCGAGACCGAGCGGGCAGGCTTCCTCGGGCACGCTGACGTCGAGGTGCACGTCGGCCATCGCGGCAAGCGTGGAATCGGGGTTGCCGGTCATCAGGATCAACGCCACGCCCTGGCGCTTGACCAGCGGCAGGATCGCGAGCAGCTCGTCGGTCTCGCCGGAGTTAGACAGCGCGAGCACCACGTCCTTCTGCGTGATCATGCCGAGGTCGCCGTGGCTGGCCTCGCCCGGGTGGACGAAGAAGGCAGGGGTGCCGGTCGAGGCCAGGGTCGCGGCGATCTTGCGCGCGACATGTCCGGACTTGCCCATGCCCGAGACGACGACGCGGCCGTTGCAGTCGAGCATCAGTTCACATGCATGCAGGAATGCGCCATCGATACGCGATTTGAGCAGGTCGATCGCGCGCGCCTCGGTCTCGATCACCGTGGTCGCGCTGCGCCTCAAGGCGGCGGGGTCGAGCCGCGTCGGCGCCGGGTTCAATGGCTGGATCTTCGCATTCATCAGCAGGGGTTGAGCAGGGACAGCGGTGGATAGGCAGGGTCCGGGTTTCTGTAATCGAGGTAATTCGTTACCATTGCCGTTCGGGTACCTCGAAAAACCTGCTGCGCTCGATAATTTGCGCGCCGGCGGTGCTCGGAATCCTCACATACTCGTATGTATGCTCCGGTTCCTGCGCTCCGGCGACGCGCAAATTCTCTTCGCTCGCCACGGTTTTTCGAGGTACCCGTTTTCCTATTGTAGCCGTCACCCCCTGTGCCAGCCAGAAGATCCCTGCGCTGGGACAGCGGCGGGCCGTGGCCGGTTCCGCCGCGGCTTGCACGGGTCGGGGCGATTCAAGACGAAAACAACGCAACAACCGCCGCGCGGAGGACAAACCGTCCGCGTGCCCGCTCCGCGCCACAATTGCCGCCTACCATGGACACCGAAACGATCAAGAATCTCATCGAGCGCGGCCTGCCGGGCGCGACGGCCGAGGTGCAGGGCGCCGATGGCGTGCATTTCGAGGCCGTCGTGGTCGCCGATGCCTTCGCCGGCAAGCTGCCGCTGGCGCGCCACCGCCTCGTCTACGCGACCCTGGGTGATCTCATGGGCGGCGCGATCCACGCGCTCGCGCTGAAAACGCTGACTCCAGAAGAGTCGGCCAGACAACAACGGTAACTCCCAACCATGGCAAAAATCGTGATCTCGGGCGGTGCGCCGCTCAACGGCGAAGTGCAGATTTCCGGCGCCAAGAATGCCGTGCTGCCGATCCTCGCCTCGGCCCTGCTCGCCGACGGCCCGGTGTCGATCACCAACGTGCCGCACCTGCACGACGTGACCACGACGATGGAACTGCTCGGCCAGATGGGCGTGAGCCTCGAAATCGACGAGCGCATGCGCATCAACATCGATCCGCGCACGGCGAACCGCTATTTCGCGCCGTACGATCTGGTCAAGACGATGCGCGCCTCGATCCTCGTGCTCGGTCCACTCGTCGCGCGTTTCGGCGAGGCCGACGTGTCGCTGCCGGGTGGCTGCGCGATCGGCTCGCGGCCGGTCGATCTGCACATCAAGGGGTTGCAGGCGCTCGGCGCCGACGTCACCGTCGAGAACGGCTACATCAAGGCGCGTGCGAAACGCCTGAAGGGTGCGCGCGTGCGCTTCGACATCGTCACCGTGACCGGTACCGAGAACATCATGATGGCCGCCGCGCTGGCCAAGGGCACGACCGTGCTCGAGAACGCGGCGCAGGAACCCGAGGTCGTCGATCTCGCCAACTGCCTCAACACGATGGGCGCGAAGATTTCCGGCGCCGGTACCGAGACGATTGTCATCGAAGGCGTCGACCGCCTCGACGGCACCGACTACGACGTGCTGCCCGACCGCATCGAGACCGGCACCTTCCTCGTTGCCGGTGCGATTTCCGGCGGCCGCGTGCTGGCCAAGCGCGCGCGTCCGGACACGCTCGACGTCGTGCTGCAGAAGCTCGAGGAAACCGGCGCCGAGATCACCACCGGTGAAGACTGGATCCAGCTCGACATGCGCGGGCGCAAGCCGAAGGCGGTCGACATCGTCACTGCGCCGTACCCCGCGTTCCCCACCGACATGCAGGCGCAGTTCACCGCGCTCAACGCGGTCGCCGAAGGCGTCGGCGTGATCACCGAAACCGTGTTCGAGAACCGCTTCATGCATGTGCAGGAGCTGCAGCGCCTCGGCGCCGATATTCGCGTTGATGGCAATATCGCGACGATCCATGGTGTCGCCACGATGACCGGCGCGCCGATAATGGCAACCGACCTGCGTGCTTCCGCATGTCTGGTTCTGGCCGGGCTTGCCGCGAAGGGCGATACCACGGTCGACCGTGTCTATCACATCGACCGTGGCTACGAGAACATCGAGGAGAAGCTCGGCTCGCTCGGGGCGCATATCCGGCGACTGCCGTCGTAGCGCAACAAGTCGCGCGCCGGGCGCGCGGAAAGTCAGGGTGGAAAGCGCAACGACGGGGTCGGAGATTCCCCGCGCCCTATTTCTGCTTCAGCTCCAGTACCACCGTCGAACCATCGCCCGATACCTGTTGCACCTTGATCGGCAGCACGCCCGCGTTCGGTGCGTACCAGTTGACCGCCTTGCCCGGGTTGTCGGTGCGTTCGACGCGGGTGGCGTTGAAGCTGCCGGCGGGAACCTGGATGGTTTCGTCCCTGGTGACGGCGTAGTGCTGCTGTTCGACGCGGTCGCGGATCGCCACCGGCGCGCTGACTTCGTGCGCGCCATCGGCAACGGCGGCGGCGAGCAGCAGTTGCAGCGTGCCGCGGTCGGTGGTGCCGGGCGGCGTCGCGTAGGTGAAGCGATCCTTGTTCTCCTGCGAATGCGCCTGCTGCGCGGTCGCATCGAAGTCGATGTGGCGCGTGCGGCTTTTGATCATCGAACTTTGCCGGTAGTCGTAGACCAGGGTCTGCGGCTTGCCGCCATTCCAGCGGAACGTGGACTCTTCACGCACGTCGATGCCGAGCAGGCGCGCCTTGCCCGACGTACCTTTCGTCTCGCTGGTCAGCGTCCAGGTGCCGTCGGGATTCCGCTTCAGGTTGAAGTTCGAGTCGCCGATCGCCGAACCGTTGCGGGTGACCGCATAGATCGCGCTGGCCGGTTTCAGCTCGACGGCGTGGACGGCGGCGGTGGGCAGGGCGACGAGGAGTGCGAGGGCGAGCGTGCGCATGGAGGTTCGGGTCGGTGGAAACGCGCTGGCAGTCTGCCGCGTGCCGACTGAACGGAACCGATATCGGACCGGATCAGGCGAGGTTGCCGTTCGCGTCCAGATGCAGGGGAGCGGCGAGCGCCTGCCCGCCGCGGACGACCTGATCGCCGGCCAGGGCAGCCTCGCCGTCGGCGACCAGTCGCGTTGTCGCGACGAGCAGGCGGTGTTCGAGCGGCAGCAGTCTTGCGGCCAGCGTCTCGGCGGTGTCGCCGGGCAGAATCGGCAAGCCCGCCTGCGCGATCACCGGGCCGCCGTCGAGCTCGGCGGTGACGAAGTGCACGCTGGATCCGTGTTCGGCATCACCCGCGTCGATCGCGCGCTGGTGAGTGTGCAGGCCGGGATATTTCGGCAGCAGCGAGGGATGGATATTGATCATGCGTCCGCGCCATGCCTCGACCACGGCCGGAGCGATGATGCGCATGTAGCCGGCGAGCACGATCAGATCCGGGGCGAGCCGCGCGGCGCGTGCGAACATCGCGCGATCGAAGTCCTCACGGCTGGCGTAGTCGCGTGGGCTCAATGCCACCGCTTCGATTCCCGCCGCGCGTGCAAGCGCAAGCGCCGGCGCGGCGGCCTTGTCGCAGAGCAGGCCGGCGATATCGACCGGCAGTTCGCCGCGACGCTGCGCCTGGACCAACGCGGCGAAATTGCTGCCGCGGCCCGAGGCGAAGACGACGACGCGGCGGCGCACGGTCACGCGATATGCACGCGCTCGTCGCCGCGCGCTGGCACGATTTCGCCGATCGCCGACGCGGCGAGGTTCAGCGCGGCGAGGCGTTGCAGCGTCGCCGCCACCTGGTCGTGTGCGACGATCAGCGTGTAGCCGATGCCGCAATTGAACGTGCGCCACATTTCGGCCTGCGGCACGTTGCCTTCGCGCTGCAGCCAGTCGAACACGGCGGGCAGTTTCCACGTCGAACTGTCGAGCGCGATGCCGAGCGCGTCGGGTACCACGCGAATGATGTTCTCGGTCAGGCCGCCGCCGGTGATGTGGGCCATGCCGTGCACGGGCTGCGCCTTCAACAATTCCAGGATCGGCTTGACGTAGATCGTCGTCGGCGCCATCAGTGCGTCGGCGAGCTTGGTTCCACCGAGATCGAGATCGAAAGGATTGCCGGCGCGCGCGGCGATCTTGCGGATCAGCGAATAGCCGTTCGAATGCGGCCCGCTCGAGGCGATGCCGATGATTGCATCGCCCGTCCGCACCTTCGAGCCGTCGATCAGCGCGGCCTTCTCCACCGCGCCGACGCAGAAGCCGGCGAGGTCGTATTCGCCCGGCGGATACATGTCGGGCATCTCGGCGGTCTCGCCGCCGATCAGCGCGCAGCCGGCGAGTTCGCAGCCTTTGGCGATGCCGCCGACGACCGCGACCGTGGTGTCGACGTGCAGCTTGCCGGTGGCGAAGTAGTCGAGGAAGAACAACGGCTCCGCGCCCTGCACGAGCACGTCGTTGACGCACATGCCGACGAGGTCGATGCCGATCGTGTCGTGACGGCCGAGGGTCTGCGCGAGCTTGAGCTTGGTGCCTACGCCGTCGGTGCCGGAAACGAGCACCGGGTCGCGGTAGCGGCCGGCGAGTTCGAACAGCGCACCGAAGCCGCCGAGGCCGGCCATGACTTCCTTGCGGAACGTGCGTTTGACCAGCGGCTTGATGCGCTCGACGACTTCCTCGCCCGCGTCGATATCCACGCCTGCGGCGCGATAGGTGAGCGATTCTTTTTCTGCGGACATGGACGAGGAAGTCGGCCGGAACGGGCGCGCATGATACCGTACACCGCGATTTCACGGCCGCAAGGCAAATTTGTTATCTTGCGGCATGGCCGGGAACCTCTCCGGCATGTCCGGCAGGAAGGATTTCGTGAATCCAGGGAATCATCGAATTTTCAGGTCATTGCTGCTGGTTCTCGCCAGCCTCGCGCCGGTTTTCGCTGTTGCGGCCGGCGTTTACACCGGAACCGCGCCGGTCGCCTCACAGTCGGACCAGGATCGCGCCACCGCGCTGCGCATTGCGCTGGGCCAGGCCGTGACCCAGGCGGCGAAGGGCGATGCGGGTGTGCTCAAGCGTCCCGAGGTCGCGCGTGCGTTGACCCGCGCGGAACGCTACGCGCGCAGTTACAGCTACCAGCCCAACACCGCAGCGAACGCCGAGCCGAACAAGGCGCCGGCGAAGTTTCTGCTCGTCGCCCAATTCGACGCGACGCAGATCGACGCGCTGGTACGCGACCAGGTCGCGGCTCCCGCAGCCGCGGCAACGTCCGCGGAGGGCGCGACCGCGGCCACGGCGTCGGCGGGCGTGCCGCCCGCGGCCGGTACCGGTGCGGATGCGGCGCCGGTTGCAGCCGATGCCGTGCCGCCCGCGCCGTCCGGCAGCTATCGCCTCTGGTTCAGCGGCCTGCGTTCGGCCGAGGACTACGCACGCCTGGTCGGGGCGCTCGGCGCCAATCCCGAAGTGCGCGGGTTCCGTGTCGAACAGGCGCGCGGCAACGTCCTGCAGGCACGTGTCGACGCGCGCGGCTCGCTGCGGGACCTGATCGAGGCGCTCGATGCCGCGCGGCTCGCGCATCCGACGAACACGAAGCCGCCGCTCGAGGGCGTCGATGCGGTGCTCGATTTCGAGCCGTGAAGTGCCGACCACCCCGCGCATGCCACCCACGCCGAACACAGACTCCCGTTGGCGCCACCTGCCGAACGCGATCACGCTCGCGCGCATCGTGCTGGTCGTGCCGCTGGTCTGGCTGATCGCGAGCCATCGCTTCGAAGCGGCGCTGATCGTCGTCGCCGTCGCTGGCGCGAGCGACGCGCTCGACGGCCTGCTTGCCAAGCGCTGCGGCTGGCAGAGCTGGCTCGGCGGCGTGCTCGATCCGCTCGCCGACAAGCTGCTGCTCGTCGCCTGCTTCGTCTCGCTCGATCTCGCCGACGCGATCCCGGACTGGCTGATGTGGCTCGTCGTCGGCCGCGACTTCGTCATCGCCGCGGGCGCGACCGCCTACCATCTCCTGATTGGCCGCGTCGTGCCGCAGCCGTCGCTGCTGTCCAAGCTCACGACGTTCATCCAGATCGTCTGCGCGCTGGCCCTGCTGCTCAAGTTGAGCGGGCTGTTGCCGCTGCCCGATGCCGTCGATGACACGCTGATCTGGCTCACCGCACTGGCGACCGTCGCGAGCGGCGTGCACTACGTCGTCGTATGGTCGCACAAGGCGCTCGAAGCCCGGCGCAGGGAGAACGCATGAACTCGACCAACAACCTGCGCTGGCAAATGCTGGCCCTGTCCGTGCTGCTCGTCGCGGCGCTGTACTTCCTTGCGCCGGTGCTGACGCCGTTCGCGATCGCGGCGATGTTCGCCTACCTGTTCGATCCGCTCGCCGACCTGCTCGAGCGCTGGAAGCTGTCGCGCAGCGCCGCGGTCAGCGTTGTCTTCCTCGCCCTGAGCCTCGTCGTCACGCTGATCCTTTTGTTGCTGATTCCGTACCTGTCGCGCCAGATGGCGACGTTCATCACGGCCTTGCCGCAATGGTTTGCCTGGATGCAAAACGTTGCCGTGCCGTGGCTGCACGAACGCTTCGAGCTCGACTTCGAGCTGCCTGACCTGCAGCAGATCGTCGCCGTGCTGCAGGCGCACTGGAAGGAGGCCGGCGGCATCGCGACGACGATCGTTGCCGGCATTTCCAAGTCGGGCTTCGCGGTGATCTCATGGATCACGCGCCTGGTAGTCGTCCCGGTCGCATTCTTCTACCTGTTGCGCGACTGGGACGTGATGATCGCGAAGATCCACGACTTGTTGCCGCGCTCGATCGAGCCGACCGTGTCGCGCCTCGCGCGCGAGTCCGACGAGACGCTCTCCGCGTTCGTGCGCGGCCAGCTGTCGGTGATGATCGCGCTCGGCGTCATCTATGCGGTCGGCCTGTGGGCCGTCGGCCTGAGCACCGGCCCGCTGATCGGCCTGATCGCCGGGCTGATCAGCTTCGTGCCGTACCTCGGCAGCATCACCGGCATTCTCATGGGCGTGATCGCCGCGATCGTGCAGTACGGCGACGTCACCCATGTCGCCCTCGTCGTCGCGGTGTTCGTGATCGGCCAGTTGCTCGAAGGCTATGTGCTCGTGCCGCGCCTGGTCGGCGAGAAGATCGGCCTGCATCCGGTCGCGGTGATCTTCGCCGTCCTCGCCGGCGGCGAGCTGTTCGGGTTCCTCGGTGTGCTCCTCGCGCTTCCGGTCGCATCGGTGCTGATGGTGCTGCTGCGCTACGCGAACGAACGTTATCGCGCGAGCCTGCTCTACGCGCATGAGGCGCCGGCCGCTGCGGTGGCAACGCATGCCGACGCCGCGGGCGTACCCTTGCCGCCCGCGCCGGCGGCCGACGCGAAGCCGAAGACGGAGACGTCGCCGCCCGCGCCCGCGGCCCCGCGCGCATGAAGCCCGACCAGCTCCCGCTGGCGATGCGCTGGCCGGCACAGCAGCGCTTCGAGACGTTCTTCGCTGGCGACAATGGCGCCGCGCCCGATCTCGCGCGGCGCGCGGCGACCGAGACCGATGCGCCTTGGGTGTTCGTCAGCGGTCCCGCCGCGAGCGGCAAGACGCATCTGCTGCTCGCTGCCTGTGCCGCGGCGACCGCCGCCGGTCGCCGCGCGCAGTATCTTTCGTTGCGCAGCGTGACCGACGGCGTGGCAGACGCGATCCGCGGCCTTGGCGGCAGCGATCTGCTCGCGCTCGACGATCTCGACGCGCTGGCCGGCCGGCACGAAGCCGAGCACGCACTGTTCGACTTCTACAATCGTGGAAAAGTGGAGAAGTACACTTTTCTGTTCGCCGCGTCGCGCGTGCCCGCGCAGCTCGGCATGAGTCTGCCCGACCTGACTTCGCGCCTTTCGGCCTGCGCGCAGGCGCCGCTGCGGCTGCTCGACGACGATGCCCGCCGCGAAGTGCTGCGCGGACGCGCTGCGGCACGCGGGGTCGAACTGGACGATGCCGCGCTGACCTGGCTGTTCACCCACACCGAGCGCGACCTTGCCAGCCTCACGACCTTGCTCGATCGCCTCGACCGCGCCTCGCTGGCCGAGAAACGCCGGGTGACCGTGGCGTTCCTGCGCAAGCTGCTGGGGTAACGAACCCGGCGCCGCGCCGGCGCTGCGGCGCAGCGAGCGGCGTCTGGAACGCGCCGCGCCATCAATCGCGTGGCGCGGCCGGCTGCGCCGCCAGCAGGCCGGCGTCGAGGGTCGCCAGGCGCTGTGCCGTACCGATGTCGGCCCACACGCCGCCGTAGTGCTCGCCCGAGATGCCATCCCGCCGCATCGCCTCGCGCAACAGCGGCGCGAGCGGAAATCCGCCCGGCGCATGTGCGGCAACCAGCTCGGGACGGTACACACCGATGCCGGCGAAGGTGAGTCTGGGCGACTCCTCATCGTGCACCCGGCCGCCACGCAACACGAAGTCTCCGCGCGCATGCTGCGGCGGGTTGTCGACGAGAACCAGGTGCGCCAGTCCGGCGGGGTTTTGCGGCAAAGTGGAAAAATCAAATACGGTAAAAATATCCCCGTTCACGGCGATGAACGGGTCGGTGCCGAGCAGAGGCAGCGCATGGCGCATGCCGCCGCCGGTTTCGAGCGGCTCCGCGCCTTCGTACGAATAGCGAATGCGCAGGTTCCAGCGCGCGCCGTCGCCGAGCGCAGCCGGAAACTGCTCGGCCAGATGCGAGGTGTTGATCACGACCTCGCGCACGCCCGCACGCGCGAGCTTTTCGAGGTGGTATTCGATCAGCGGCTTGCCGCCGACTTCGAGCAGCGGCTTCGGCGTCGCGTCGGTCAACGGGCGCATGCGCTCGCCGCGGCCGGCGGCGAAGATCAGCGCACGCTCGATCATGCGGGCTGCTCCTGCACGCGCGCGCGAGTGATGTCGCGATCGCCGACCGCGCGCTCGATCAGCGCGGCGAAGGCGGCGAGTTCGCGATAGCCGCGCGCAACGTCGAGCACGTAGCGCAGGGTCAGCGGCAGGTCGTTGAGATAGCCGGGCTTGCCGTCGCGATAGTTGAGCCGGCAGAACTGGCCGAGCAGGCGCGTGTGCCGCTGCAGCCCGACGAGGTCGAACCAGCGCCGGAAGGTGACCACATCGGCATCGACGACGCCGGCTGCGCGCAGACGCTGGTGGTAGCCGCGCACCCATGCATCGACGCGTTCGCCCGGCCAGGCGATGTAGCAGTCGCGCAGCAGCGAAGCCAGATCGTAGGCGATCGGGCCGTGCAGCGCGCCCTGGAAGTCGATGACTCCCGGATTGTCGCGCGCCACGATCATCAGGTTGCGGCTGTGGAAGTCGCGGTGCACGAACACCTGCGGCTGCGCGCGTGCATTGGCGACGAGCAGGGCGAACGCCGCCTCGATCACGGTGCGATCCTCGCTGGCGGGCACGAAGCCGAGATGGCGATCGAAAAACCACTCGGGCAAATTCTCCATGCCGGTTCGCAGCAAGGCTTGGTCGAATTGCGGCAGATCCGCCGGCGACACGCGCGTCTGCATCGTCAGCAGCGCATCGAATGCGTCGCCGTAGAGCGCGTCGGCGCTGGAGTCGTTCAACTCGGGCAGGTAGGTGCGATTGCCGAGGTCCTCCATGAGGATGAAGCCGCGCGCGTGATCGACCGCGAAGACCTGCGGCGTGTGCAGCCCTGCATCATGCAGGCGCGCACCGATGGCCAACCACGGCGCGATGTTCTCCTTGTCCGGCGGCGCGTCCATGACGATGCGTGTTTGTCCGCCGGCATCGACGCGCCAGTAGCTGCGGAAGCTCGCGTCGGCAGAGGCGGCTGCAATGGCGAACTCGCGTTGCGGAAAATGCGCGCTGGCGAAATCGCGCAGTTCGCGGTGGCGGGAGGATTGCGGCTCGGTCATGCGCGGCAGTGTAGCGGCTGTGGCCGCGACGATGCACGGCTTGTGGCCTGGGTGGAATTGGTCCCGTCGATTTGCCGCGGAGTGCCCCTGTCCGGCGATTGGAGCAGCAGCCAGCATAGCCGCACTTTGGCGAGGAGAGCTTGATCGTGGCGTTCGTATCGACAGTCGTTCGTGCCTCTGCATTCGTCGTGCTGCTGGCTTGCGCTGCGGCGGCCGCTGCAGAGCCGGCGACCTCGCGCCAGTCGCTCGACGAAGCCTGGTGGACCGGCCCGATGCTGGCGCCGTCGGCCGGCACGCTGCCGCAGGGGCATTGGCTGGTCGAACCCTATCTCTACGACGTGATCGCACCGCATGCCGACGGCTTCGGCTCGCTGAGCTACCTCAACTACGGCGTCACCGATCGCTTCACCGTCGGCATGATTCCGACTTTCGGCTACAACCGCATCGATGGCGACGCGAGTTCCTCGCACGTCGGCATCGGCGACATCAGCGTGCAGGCGCAGTGGAGCGTGACCCGCTTCGATGCGGACAGCGGCCTGCCGGCGATGGCGGTCAACGTGCAGCAGTCGTTTCCGACCGGCAAGTTCGATCATCTCGGCCGCCACGCCGGCGACGGCTTCGGCAGCGGCGCGCAGACGACGACGCTGGGCTGGTACATGCAGACGTATTACTGGATGCCCAACGGGCGCATCCTGCGCACACGCCTGAATTTCTCCTGGGCGTTTTCGCGCGATGCGAACGTCGAGGACGCCAGCGTCTACGGCACCGCGCAGGGCTTCCGCGGCAGAGCGAGCCCGGGCGACGTCGGCAGCGTCGATCTCGCCTTCGAATACAGCCTGACCCGGAACTGGGTACTGGCGATGGACTTCGTCTACCGCCATGCCGCGAGCACGCGCATCCGCGGCCGCTCCGCACCCGACGCGGCGGCGGACGACGTGCGCATCGACACCGGGCCGCACGTGTCGTTCGCGCTCGCGCCCGCAGTCGAATACAACTGGAACGCGAATATCGGCCTGTTGCTCGGCGTGCGCGTGATCCCGCGCACGAGCGCGGCGCCGGCGACGGCGACGCCGGCACTCGCGCTCAACATGGTGTTTTGACGCCGCGGGCGGCTCAGAAGGCATGGTCGAAGCTGACCTCGCCCTGCACGCCGACCTGGTAGGCGGACACGCGGCGCTCGAAGAAGTTGGTCAGCTCCTGCACGTCCTGCAGTTCCATGAACGGGAACGGGTTCTTCGCGCCGTAGATCGGTGCGAGGCCGAGCATCGACAGGCGCTGGTCGGCGACGTATTCGAGGTACTGGCGCATCTCGGTCGCCGACAAACCGATCACGCCGCCCGAGAGTACGTCCTCGGCGAACTGCGTTTCGCATTCGACCGCGTCGGCGAGCATCGTGCGCACATTGTCGGCCCACGCATCGTCAAACAAGTCCGGCTGCTCTGTGCGCACGGTGCGGATCACCTCGAAGGCGAAGGCCATATGCGCGGATTCGTCGCGGAACACCCAGTTGGTGCCGGCGGCGAGGCCGGGCAGCAGTCCGCGCGAGCGCAGGAAATAGACGTAGGCGAACGCGGCGAAGAAGAACAGACCTTCGATGCACGCGGCGAAGCAGGTCAGATTGAGCAGGAACTGACGCTTGTCGGCGTCGCTGTCGACGCGGTCGAGTCTCTGGATGGAGGCTATCCAGCGCTGGCAGAACTCGGCCTTGTGCCGGATCGAGGCAATGTTCTCGATCGCGGCGAACGCCTGTGCGCGCCGCTCGGCTTGCGGAATGTAGTTGTCGAGCAGGGTCAGGTAGAACTGCACGTGCAGCGCTTCCTCGTAGAGCTGGCGCGACAGGTACATGCGCGCCTCGGGCGCGTTGATGTGCTTGTAGAGGTTGAGCACGAGGTTGTTGGCGACGATCGAATCGCCGGTGGCGAAGAAGGCGACGAGGCGTTCGATCAGATGGCGCTCGGCCGGCGTCATGCGCTTGTCGAGATGATTCAAGTCGATCTGGAAATCGATCTCCTCGACCGTCCAGGTGTTCTTGATCGCGGCGCGGTACATCTCGTAGAACTGCGGATAGCGCATCGGCCGCAGGGTTAGGGCGAAGCCGGGATCGAGCAGGCGCTGCGTCGTCATTGGCAGGCCTCGCACAGTTCCGGGTTCTCGAGCGAGCAGACGACGGCCTCGCTGTCGGTATAGGTCTTCTTCGGCGCGGCGTCGCTCGCGGCCACCGTGGCCTTGGCGATCTTCGTCGCCGGGCGCGAGCGCAGGTAGTACGTCGTCTTCAGACCCCGCTTCCACGCGTACATGTACATGCTCGACAGCTGGCCGATGTTCGGGTTCTCGATGAACAGATTGAGCGACTGGCTCTGGTCGATGAACGCGCCACGCTCGGCTGCCATATCGATCAGCGCGCGCATCGGCAGCTCCCAGACCGTGCGATAGATGAGTTTGAGTTCCTCGGGCAGCGCGGCGAGCGACTGCACCGAACCTTCGGCGAGCTTGATCGCATCGCGGATTTCCACGGTCCACAGGCCGAGACGCTTCAATTCCTCGACGAGATAGCGGTTGACCTGGAGGAAATCGCCCGACAGCGTTTCGCGCTTGAACAGGTTCGAGAGCTGCGGCTCGATGCACTCGTAGCAGCCAGCGATCGAGGCGATCGTCGCGGTCGGCGCGATCGCGATCAGCAGCGAGTTGCGCAGGCCATGCGCCTTGATCTCTTCGCGCAGCGCATTCCAGCGCGCGCTGTCGCTCGGCGTCACGTTCCAGGCGTCGAACTGCAGCTCGCCGCGTGCGGCGCGGGTCTCGGCGAACGCGGCATGCACGCCGTGCGCACGCGCGAGTTCGAGCGAGGCATGCAGCGCGTGGTAGTAGATTTCCTCCGAAATGCGCGCCGACAATTCGCGCGCGCTGGCCGAGTCGAACGGCAAGCGCAGCTGGAAGAACACATCCTGCAAGCCCATCAGGCCGAGACCGACCGGCCGCCAGCGCAGATTCGAGGCGCGGGCGGTCGCGATCGGATAGAAGTTCAGATCGATCACCCGGTCGAGCTGGCGCACGGCGACCTGCACGGTGTGCGCGAGCTTGTCGAAGTTGAACGCGTCGTCGATGACGCAGCGCGCGAGGTTGATCGAGCCGAGATTGCATACCGCGGTTTCCGCACCGCCCGTGATTTCGATGATCTCGGTGCACAGGTTCGAGAGGTGCACC
Source organism: Rudaea sp. (assembly GCF_057139185.1). Lineage (NCBI taxonomy): Bacteria > Pseudomonadati > Pseudomonadota > Gammaproteobacteria > Lysobacterales > Rhodanobacteraceae > Rudaea > Rudaea sp. Next base: position 125,849 of record NZ_DBNHDN010000046.1, read on the forward strand.
CGGTTTTCCGCAATCGCGGTCTGGTTGCAGGCGCGGTTGCAGGCGTCCTTGAACGTCATCCAGCCGTTGCCGGTCTGGGCGAGCGTGCGCATCATCTTGGCGTAGAGGTCGCGCGCCTTCAGCGTCTTCTTCGCGCGGCCCTGCGCCTCGGCCTGCACGTAGGCCTGCTCGAACGCCGCGCCCCACAGGTCGGGCAGGTCGGGCACGTCGGCCGGATCGAACAGCGACCATGTACCGTCCTCGTCGACGCGGCGCATGAACAGGTCCGGCACCCAGTTGGCGAGATTGAGATGATGCGTACGCCGCGCCTCGTCGCCGGTGTTGTCGCGCAGTTCGAGGAAAGCTTCGATGTCGGCATGCCACGGTTCGAGATACACGCAGGCCGCGCCCTTGCGCTTGCCGCCCTGGTTGACCGCGGCGACCGAGGAATCGAGCGTCTTCAGCCACGGCACGATGCCGTTGCTCAGGCCGTTCGTCGAGCGGATCAGCGAGCCTTCCGCGCGCACGCGGTGCCAGGCCACGCCGATGCCGCCGGAGAATTTCGACAGTTGCGCGATGTCCTTGTACTTCTCGTAGATCGCGTCGAGCGAATCGGCCGGCGAATCGAGCAGGAAGCAGCTCGACAACTGTTCGTGGCGCGTGCCGGCGTTGAACAGCGTCGGCGAGCTCGGCACGTAGTCGAGCGTGGCGAACAGGCGGTAAAGCTCGATCGCGTCGCTCGTGGTCTGCGTCAGCGCGCAGGCGATGCGCATCCAGAAATGCTGCGGTGTTTCGATCACCTGGCGCTGGTGCGGATGCTTGAGCAGGTAGCGGTCGTAGAGCGTACGCAGGCCGAAATACTCGAAGCGTGCGTTGTGGCCCGCATCGATCGCGTCGTTGAGCTTGCGTGCGTTGGTTTCGACGAAGGCGAGCACGCGTTCGTTGATCAGGCCGGTGTCGAAGCCGAGGCGGATCGACTGCGAGAACGAGTAGACGCCGAGCGCCTGCACTTCCTTGTCGATGTAGCCGGCGAGCAGGCGCGCGGCGAGCTGCGAGTATTCGGGTTCTTCGGCGATCAGCGAAGCCGCGGTGCGGATCGACAGCTCGTCGAGCGCGCGCGTCGAGGCGCCGTCGTAGAGGCCGGTGATCGTCTTCACCGCGACGCGCATCGGGTCGACGTCGCGCAGGCCGTCGCAGCAGCGCGTCACCGCGCGCACGATCTTGTTGAGGTCGACCGGCTCGCTCGCGCCGGAGCGCTTGGCCACGCGCATCGCCGCGGGTGCGTGGTGCGGCGGCGTCAGGGCAAAGCCTGATTGATTCGACATCGCGGCCGCGGTGATCGGAGCTGATGATGGTTGCGCCGCCGATAGCGCCAATGTTTCTGCGTGGGACATGCGTGCCTCTCCTTCTCGTGGTGCATGAGGAAAGCAAGGCAGGCGGCGCGGATGCGTTGAGGCAGGCTACGACCGCCGGCCATCGCTCCCGCGAGCGAATGCAGAACTTTTGAGGAGAGCGGCGGGGCAGGGATGCGCGACCAAAAATCGAACGCCACGCTGCCCGGCCGTCCTTCCCGCGAAGGTCTGCAAGCCAGACGCCGCGCTTGCGCGCGACGATCGCGGGCCGGTATTCGGACTCCCGGGCGCGAGGGGATGAAGCTTGCGCGTCATCCATCTCACCTACTGCGATGCCGCTTCCCGGACCCTGGGGTCCAGTGCTGTTGGCATCGTTCGTTCCCGGTCACCGCTGCGGGGCAGTCCCGGATTTCCACCGGGTTCCCGTTTAAGTCGTCACCAACAAGATGCTGGGTCGGACGCCGTTGACGGACACAAGATATGCCGTATCGTCGGGCGCGTCAATCGAAGTCTCCAGCCGCGGAGCCAGCCGCTCGGGGCTTCGATATGCCGGCCGGTGATCGGCGTGCTCTCCGGCGACGGCAGGGCAGCGGCGTCGCGATGTCGTCGCAAAGGCCGCTGGCGGTCGCGCGCCCGGCGCGCAAGGCGCAATCGGCCGTGGCGCGTTCGGGTATTCATGAGCTCGGTGGCCGCGGTGCTGCCGCCGCATCGACCGGCGCACGCAAGCTCGCAAGCGGCGCGGTGTTCCATCCGAGCAAGTTGTAGAGGTGATACTGAGCGATGCCGAGGTATTCGTGCAGCGCGCTGTCGCAGTACGCGATGTTCAGGCTGTTCGGCAGCAGCGAAAGTTCGCTTTCGATCGCCTCGGCGCGGATCGGGGTGGCGGCAATCCCGAAATGCGTGAAGTAGAGCAGGCTGCGCCTCATGTGCAGCGCCGCGGTGACGAGCACGATGTTGTCCGCGCCCTCGCGTTCGAGCAGCGCACGCGTGAACTTCGCGTTTTCCCAGGTGTTGCGGCTCGCCTCGTCGACCACGATGTCGGCGCGATCAATGCCCGCCTTGACCAGTTCGGCCGCATAGACGGCGGCTTCGGGCGCGCCGTGGTGTTGCGGATCGCCGCCGCTGAGGATGATCCGGCAACGGCCATGGCTCTTGCAGTCCCGGTAGAGTTCGAGCGCCCGCAGTATGCGCGCGTAGGCAAAAGGAGGCGATTCGATCGCGCCGTCGATCTTCGCCGTACCGACACCGAGCACGACGATCGCGTTGCTTGCGCCCCAGTCGACGTGCGGCAATTTGAGGAAGGGTGCCTGCAGGCCGCTCAGCATGGGCAACGTCAGCAGGCCGCATCCGGAACACACGAGCAGGAGGATGCCGCCGCAGGCAAGCACGCCGGCCGTCCGCCGCTGGCGGCGGTGCAGGGCGAACGCCAAAAACAGCAGCGCCACCACGACGGAAACGATCATCTGCGCCTCGCCGATTGCCGGATTCGGGCACGCGACTATAGCCGGTCGTTTGACCGGCGCGCGGTAAAACAGTACTATTTCAGTACGGTATCCTTGCGATTGCCCCTGATCGCGGGAATCGAAAAGCGACATCCTGGCGGCATTTCTCAACCAGAGCCTCGATCATGCTCCGTGTCAGCAAATTGACCGACTACGCCACCGTCGTCATGACCGTGCTCGCCGACGAGCCGGCCGAGGTGTTCAGCGCGCAGGCGCTGGCCGAGCGCGCGCATCTGGAACTGCCGACCGTGTCGAAGCTGCTCAAACAGCTTGCGCAGGCGGAACTGGTCGAGTCGTTCCGCGGTGTCAACGGCGGCTACCGTCTTGCGCGCGAGCCGCAACGGATCAGCCTCGCCGACATCCTCGTCGCGATGGAAGGGCCGTTCGGCATGACCGAGTGCAGTGCGCACCAAGGTATGTGCGGACACGAGCCGCATTGCGGTGTGCGCGGCAACTGGCGCGCGGTGAGCGAGGTGATCGAGACGACGCTGCGGCAGATGACGCTGGCCGACATGCGCCGGCCGCTTGCGCCCAGGCGCCGGATCATTCCATCGCAACTGGCAACCGCATAAATCCTCAGGCAGCCACATGGCCACCCAACCGCAAGAAATCGAAGCCGCGCTCAATCGACGCTACAGTGCCGGCTTCGTCACCGACATCGAAAGCGACAGCTTGCCGCCGGGCTTGAACGAGGAGGTCGTGCGCGCGATTTCCGCGCGAAAAAACGAACCGGAATGGCTGACCGAGTGGCGCCTCAAGGCGTACCGTCACTGGCTGACGATGACACCGCCGCACTGGGCCAAGCTCGAAATCGAGCCGATCGATTTCCAGGCAATCAGCTACTACTCGCAGCCGAAAAACCGGCCGAAATCGCTGGACGAAGTCGATCCCAAGCTGCTCGAGACCTACGACAAGCTCGGCGTGCCGCTGCACGAGCGCGCGCGCCTCGCCGGTGTCGCGGTCGATGCGGTGTTCGACTCGGTGTCGGTCGGCACGACGTTCCGCAAGGAATTGGCCGAAGCCGGCGTGATCTTCTGCGCGATCAGCGAAGCCGTGCGCGAGCATCCCGAACTCGTGCAGAAATATCTCGGCAGCGTGGTGCCGCCGGGCGACAACTATTTTGCTGCGTTGAACTCGGCGGTGTTCTCCGACGGCAGTTTCGTGTTCGTGCCGAAGGGCGTGCGCTGCCCGATGGAGCTGTCGACGTATTTTCGCATCAACGCGCGCGACACCGGCCAGTTCGAGCGCACGCTGCTGATTGCCGAAGAACGCGCGAGCGTGTCCTACCTCGAAGGCTGCACCGCGCCGATGCGCGATGAGAACCAGCTGCACGCGGCGGTCGTCGAACTGGTTGCGCTGGACGATGCGAACATCAAGTACTCGACCGTGCAGAACTGGTATCCGGGCGACGAGAACGGCGTTGGCGGCATCTACAATTTCGTCACCAAGCGCGGCGACTGCCGCGGCGCGCGCGCGAAGATTTCCTGGACCCAGGTCGAGACCGGCTCTGCGATCACCTGGAAATACCCGAGCTGCGTGCTGCGCGGCGACGACTCGGTCGGCGAATTCAACTCGGTCGCATTGACCCACCATCGCCAGCAGGCCGACACCGGCACGAAGATGATCCACATCGGCCGCAACACCAAGTCGAAGATCGTCTCGAAAGGCATCAGCGCCGGGCGTGGACAGAACACCTACCGTGGTCTCGTGAAAGTCGAGAAGGGCGCCGAGGGCGCGCGCAACTACACGCAGTGCGATTCGCTGTTGATCGGCAAGAAATGCGGCGCGCACACGTTCCCCTACATCGAGGTCAAGAACCCCGGCGCGATCGTCGAGCACGAAGCGACGACATCGAAGATTTCCGACGACCAGCTGTTCTACTGCCGCTCGCGCGGCATCGGCGAGGAAGACGCGGTATCGATGATCGTCGATGGTTTCTGCAAGCAGGTGTTCCGCGAACTGCCGATGGAGTTCGCGGTCGAGGCGAAGAAGTTGCTCGAAGTGTCGCTGGAAGGGGCGGTGGGATGAGCGCACGCATCGAACGCACGATTCGAGTCGCCGGAGACGTCGACGCAGAACGCAAGCCGATTGACTACTGGCGTACGCGCAGCGCCGCGGAACGGCTTGCCGAAACGTTGAGGCTGCATGGTGAAGGCAATGAATTGTTTCGCGGCGGCAATCCGTCTTTCGTGTACGAGATAAGGGTGCGCGATGTCGTCGATCGGCGGTGATTGGCAGGAATTCATTCGCGCATTGGCTGCGAATGGCGTCGAATACATGATCGTCGGCGGCGTTGCCGTAGGCGCGCATGGGCATGTTCGATTCACCAAGGACCTGGATGTCTGGTTTCGCGGCACGGAAGAGAATGCGCAGCGGTTGATCACCGCTTTGCGCAATTTCGGATTCGAATCGCTGAAGCTACCGTCGGCGGAATTTTGCAAGCCGCGTGCGATGCTCGTGATTGGAGCGGAGCCGAACCAGATCGAGTTGATCAATTTCGCCGACGGCGTGGATTTCGACGAGTGTTTTCCGCGACGCGTGGACATTCCGATCGGCGCTGCCGTTGCCTCGGTGATCTCCTTGGAGGATCTGCGCAAGAACAAACGCGCAGTCGGGCGATTGCAGGATCTGGCGGACCTGGAAAATCTGGAAGACGATTCACGAGGGAGTGCGCGTTGATGGACGTTGTGGCCAAGTCGTTGACGATCCGTCTGGCTCGCCGCGCCGATGTCGTGACGATCTTCGCGTTGATTTCCGAGTTGGCCGACTATGAAGAACTGCGCCACGAAGTGGATGCGACTGCCGCAGACATCGAGCGCGATCTGTTCGGATCGAATCCGCGCGTGTTCGCCGAAATCGCGGAATGGAACGGCGAGGTCGCCGGCTTCTCGCTGTGGTTCTACAACTATTCGACCTTCCGCGGCCGCCACGGCATCTACCTGGAAGACCTGTTCGTGTGCCCGGCGTTCCGCGGGCACGGCATCGGCAAGGCGCTGATCGTGAGTCTGGCGGGGCGCTGCGTGGCCGAGGGGCTCGCGCGCTTGCAATGGTCGGTGCTCGATTGGAACGCGCCGGCCATCGAGTTCTACGAATCGCTCGGCGCGAAGAAGACGCCGGAGTGGCTGGGCTGTCGCGTCGAGGGCGACGCGTTGAAAAAATTGGCGGATGGCTGACCTCTGCCGAGAATATCGGGAACGCAAATGCTGAAAATCGAAAATCTCCACGTCCGCGTCGCGGGCAAGGAAATCCTCAAGGGCCTTTCGCTCGAAGTGAAATCCGGCGAAGTGCACGCGATCATGGGGCCGAACGGCGCGGGCAAGTCCACGCTCGGCAACGTGCTTGCGGGGCGCGAAGGCTACGAAGTCACGCAGGGTTCGGTCGTCTACGAAGGCAGGAACCTGCTCGAACTCGAGCCCGAGGAGCGCGCGGCCGAAGGCGTTTTTCTCGCCTTCCAGTACCCGGTCGAGATTCCGGGCGTGAACAACACGTATTTTTTGCGCACGGCGTTGAACGCGCAGCGCAAGCATCGCGGCGAAGCCGAGCTCGATTCGATGCAGTTCTTGAAGCGTGTTCGCGAAAAGCTCGCCGTGCTGCATCTCAAGGATGAACTGCTGCATCGCGCGGTCAACGAAGGTTTCTCCGGCGGCGAGAAGAAGCGCAACGAGATCTTCCAGATGGCGCTGCTCGAACCCAGGCTCGCGATCCTCGACGAAACCGATTCGGGTCTCGACATCGACGCGCTGAAGATGGTGGCAGACGGCGTCAACGCGATGCGCTCACCTGGGCGTGCGTTCCTCGTCGTCACGCACTACCAGCGTCTGCTCGACTACATCGTGCCCGACGTCGTGCACGTGCTTGCCGAGGGGCGCATCGTCGAATCGGGCGATGCCAGCCTTGCGCACAAGCTCGAAGAGCATGGCTACGCATGGATTGCCGAGCGCAAGCTCGCCGGAGCTGCCTGAGGTGAGCGCGCTGCTTGAAGAATTCAGCCGCGGCGACGCGCGCGCGCGCGAAGAGGCGTGGCGCTACAGCAAAATGGTGCTGCGCTCGCTGGCGCAGCAGGAGTTCGTCGCCGCGGATGCGCACGCCGAGCTGCCCGACACGCTGCGCGCGCAATTCGACTGGGCGCAGACGCGCGGCCGCCGCGTCGTCGTCGTCAACGGCGTGGTGTCCGAGCACTATTCGGACTTTGCCGACGTCGGCGCGATGGTCACGGTCGGCGAAACCGGCGGTAGCTACGCGGTGCGCATCGATGGAAAGATCGACGAGCCGGTGCAGGTCGTTTACGTCAGCCTTCCATCCGCACAGCCAAGTCGCTGGCAGACGAGCACGTCGATGATCGTCGTCAACGGCTCCGCGCGCATGATCGAGCAGCATCTCGGCATCGACGGTGCCGGCGTGCTCGGTTCGGTGCACCGGCGCATCGATGTGGGTGAAGGGGCCCGGCTGGAACTGGTGAGCCTGTGCGACTTGCCCGAGTCGGTCGCCTTGTATCGACTGCTCGACGTGCATCTCGCTGCGAAGGCGACATTCGCCGCGACACATGTGCTTCTCGGCGGCCGTCTGCAGCGTTTGGACATCCAAGTCGATCTCGCCGGAGAACAGGCGCGTCTGGAATCACGCGGCGTCTTCGCCCTGCGCGGTCGTGCGCACGCCGACACGCAGCTCGACATCCGCCATACCGCGCGCGACACGGCTTGCGACGTCGTCTGGCGCGGGGTTGCCGATCAGCGCGCTCGCGGAATTTTCCACGGTGCGATCACCGTCGCCAAAGGCGCTGACGGCAGCGATGCGAAGCTGTCGAACAAGAACCTGCTGCTGTCGCCGAATGCCGAGATCGATACGCAGCCGGTACTCGAAATCTACGCGGACGAGGTCAAGGCGGCACACGGCGCGACGGTCGGCCAGATCGACGAGCGCGCGCTGTTCTACCTGCGGTCGCGTGGCATTCCGTTGGCCGAGGCGCGGCGCATGCTGGTGACGGCGTTCTGCGCCGAGGTGCTCGCTGGCGTTGCGGGCGCGGGAATGCGCGAAATTCTTGCGCAGCGGTTGCAGGCCGTGTTGCCGAGTGCAGCCGAAGGTTGAACAACCTCATATCGGCAGGGACTGCCGGAATCCAGGCTCCAAGGACGGGTTTGACACAGCAACTTTCCAGATTGGCATTTATGCCGTCTGGATCCCGGCAGTCTCTGCCGGGATGACGAGTATATGGCGATGAACTCCGATTCCAACCTCGGCCGCAAGGACTTCCCGATCCTTGCTCGCCAAGTCCACGGCAAGCCGCTGGTCTATTTCGACAACGCAAATACGGCACAGAAACCTGCCGAGGTGATCGAGGCGGTCGATCGTTTCTATCGTGAGACCAACGCGAATGTTGCACGCGCCGTGCATGCCCTGGGCGAAGAGGCGACCTCGGCCTACGAGGCGTCCCGCGACAAGCTCGTGCGCTTCATCAATGCGCCGACACGCGACGAAGTGATTTTCACCAGCGGCACGACGCAGGCGATCAACACGGTCGCCTACAGCTACGCGCTGCCGCGTCTGCAGCCGGGCGACGAGATCCTCGTCACTACGATGGAGCATCACGCCAATATCGTGCCCTGGCAGCTCGTCGCGGCGCGCACCGGGGCCAAGGTGACCGCCGCGCCGATCACCCAAGGCGGCGAACTGATCGTCGAGGAATTCATCGCGCGCCTGAATCCGCGCGTGAAGCTTGCCGGCGTGACCCATGTGTCGAACGTGCTCGGCACGATCAATCCGATCCGCGAACTGGCCAAGGCCTGCCGCGCGCGCGGAATCCCGCTGCTCGTCGACGGATCGCAGGCCGCGCCGCACCTGCCGATCGACGTGCAGGCGTTGGGCTGCGATTTCTACGTGCTGACCGGGCACAAGCTGTACGGCCCGACCGGCACCGGCGTGCTGTGGGCGCGCAAGGAACTGCTCGCCGACATGCCACCGTTCTTCGGTGGTGGCGAGATGATCCGCACGGTGAGCTTCGACGGCACCACGTTCGCCGATCCGCCGCACAAATTCGAGGCCGGCACGCCGAACATCGCCGGTTTCGTCGGCCTCGGCGCGGCGATCGACTACGTGAATCGCATCGGCCTGGCCACGATCGGCGCGATCGAGCGCGAACTCGCCGCCTACATGAGCGACGCGCTCAAATCGGTACCCGGCCTGCGCCTGTTCGGCGCGGCGAAAGACAAGGCCGCGGTGTTCTCGTTCCTGATCGACGGCGTGCACGCGCACGACCTGGCGACGCTGCTCGACCACGAAGGCGTCGCCGTGCGCTCGGGCCACCATTGTGCGCACCCGCTGATGCAGTTCTACGGCGTGCCGGCGACGGCGCGCGCATCGCTCGCGTTCTACAACACGCGCGAGGAGATCGACGCGTTCATCGTCGCGATCGCGAAGGTGCGCAAGCTGCTCGCGTAACGGTTATTTCAATTCGCGAATCATGATGTTGCGGAACCACACGTCGGCGCCGTGGTCCTGCAGCGCGATTTTGCCGGAGCGAAACATGCCGAAGCCCGCCATGTCGCGGAACTTGCTGCCGGCGATCAATTTCTTCCACGCATCGTCCCATAGCGTCGTCTCGACCACCACGATGCCGTTGAGCTTTTCGACCAGGCGGCCGTGGTCGCAGATGATTTCGAGGTGATTCCACTCGCCGGCCGGTCGCACGGCTTCGGGCTTGCCGGCGATCAGGTCGTACAGGTCGCCGGCGCGATGTTTGTCGAACTTCGCATCCTCCGCGGCGACGTTGTCGAGCACCTGCGACTCGATGCCGGTCTGCCACGGATATTTGTGATCAGGGCTTTCCTGCACGTAGAACATCACGCCGCTGTTGCCGGCAGGCGCGATTTTCCAGTCGATCTTCAGATCGAAATTGACGAACACGCCGTCGTTGACGATATCGCCGCCGTCGGGCGCCTGCCAGCCGCGTTTTTTGTTGCCGGTATCGAGATGCAGGCTGTCGCCGTCGACCGCCCACGCCTTGCCGATCGTCTTTTCGTTGTAGCGATGCCAGCCCGCGGTCGACTTGCCGTCGAACAGAAGTCTCCAACCTTCGCGTTGCTGCGCAGCGGACAGCGTGTTGTTGGCAGGTTCGCTCGCATGCGCGGCGAGGCCGAAAGCGGCAGCGAAAAACACAGCGGCACATTTCATTCGTCTTTGTCTCCGTTGGATGGCGCGATCACCAAGCCCAGAACGTCTCGCCGTGGTACGCCACCACACCCTTGTAGTGGCCGGGCACGGGACGATAGCGCGCCACGCGCGTCGCGCCCGCTTCCGAGGTGAAGAATCCGAGCAGGGTGAGTTGCTTGCACAGCGTGAACCAGTGCGCCGGTCGGTCGTCGCTTGCTTTCGGTTCACCGGCGTGGCGCTTGGCTTCTGCGTCGATGTCGACCAGCAGCTTCTGCTTCTGCGCGCCGGTACATTTCACGAATTCGGCGCCATGGATCTTGCGCGAACGCGCATCGATATCGCCGAGGCCGGCGCGCAGGATGGCGAAGTCGGCCGGTTTGTAGCACGCGGCCGAGTAGCGTGCGATGTAGGCGCCGACTTGGGCATCCTTCGCACCGGGCGTGTCGGTGCGCGGCAGGATCGTCTCGGCGATTTCGTCGAGCAGTGCGATCTGCGCGGGCGTGTAAGCATCGGAATCGGTGACAGCCGCATCAACACGATCGGCGCCGACGAATGCAGCGCCGGTCAGCGCGGCGATGCAGCGGAGGAGTTCACGTCGATCCATCAGACGATCCTCCCGTGTTTCTTGAGCTGGTCTGCGGCATGGTTCGCCGCGCGCGCGGTCAGCGCCATGTACAGGATCGACGGACTCTGGCTGCCGGTGCTCGTCATGCACGCGCCGTCGGTGACGAAGACGTTGCGGCACAGGTGCATCTGGTTGTGCGCGTTGAGCATCGAGGTTTTCGGATCCGAGCCCATGCGCGCGCCGCCCATTTCGTGGATGTCGAGGCCGGGCGGCCAGTGGTTGTCGTTCGTGCTGATGTTGGTGAAGCCCGCCGCGTTGAACATCCTGCGGCCTTCACGCAGAAAGTCCTGAACCATGCGCTCGGCGTTGTCGTCGTAACCGACCGAGATGACGAGCTGCGGAATGCCCCATTGATCTTTCTTGTCCGGCGACAGCCGCACATGGTTTGCGGCGTCCGGCAGCGTCTCGCCCTGCATGTACATGTACGCGGTCCACTTGCCCGGCTTGCTGATCGCCTGCTTGTATTTCGCCCCGATCGTCTCGTCATGCGCATCATTGTCGTCGATCAGGCGCCGGCTCGCGCCGCTGAAGATCACGTAGCCGCCGAGGAAGTCGGCGTCCTGCTTGCCGACGTTGCGGAAGTTCGGAATGATGTTCTCGGCCGGCTTGTAGACCTCGTAGTACGAATCCTCGAAGCCCTCGATCTCCGCTCCCATGCCGGCGCGATAGTTGTGGAAGCCGACGTACTTGCCGAGCACGCCGTGGTCGTTGCCGAGGCCGTTCGGGAAGCGTTGCGATGTCGAGTTGAGCAGGATCAAGGTCGAGTTCAGCGCCGAGGCATTGACGAAGATCACCCTGGCCTTGAACACGAGTTCCTCGTGCGTGTTCGCATCGATCACCTTGACGCCGCTGGCCTGCTTCGTCGCGTCGTCGTAAAGGATCGAATGCACGACCGAAAACGGACGCACGGTGAGATTGCCGGTCTTCTGCGCCCACGGCAGCGTGCTCGCGTTCGATGAGAAGTAGCCGCCGAACGGACAGCCGCGCATGCACAGGTTGCGGTTCTGGCAGGTCGCGCGGCCCTGCTGGCGGTGAATTTCCTGCGCGTCGGTGATGTGCGCCCAGCGGCCGGAGACGTAATGCCGGCCGAACTTGTCCTTGAGCACGCGGCGCAGATGCTGTTCGACCGTGTTGAGATCGTAGGCCGGCAGATAGTCGCCGTCGGGCAGCGTGGCGATGCCCTCGTGCGTGCCGCAGACGCCGATGAATTTCTCGACGTGGCTGTACCACGGCGCGACGTCGTCGTAGCCGATCGGCCAGGGAATACCGTAGCCGAGGCGCTTGGGTGCCTCGAAATCCATCGGCGACCAGCGCGCGCAGGCGCGGCCCCAGATCAGCGACTTGCCGCCGACTTGATAACCGCGCACCCACAGGAACGGTTTTTCCTGCACGTAGGGATGATCGGCATCCTCGACGAAAAACTGCTTGGTCGTCGCGTCGTAGCCCGCGGCGCGCGAGATCAGCGGATTCGCCTCGCTCCACGAGCGCGGATTGTCGCCGCGCAGGTCCATGTCCCAGCGGCGCAGCGACATCGTCGGGTAGTCCTTGATGTGCTGCACATCGCGGCCGCGCTCGAGCACAAGCGTCTTCAGACCCCGGTCGCAGAGTTCCTTCGCCGCCCAGCCGCCGCTGATGCCGCTGCCGATCACGATCGCGTCGTAGTGGGTCGCCGTCATGCGGCCGATTGTGCGCATGTAACGCCCGCCGCGCCAGAGCCCTCGTCTTCTGCGCGCGGCGACGTACAATGTGCACATGTCGGCAAACGAGCTTTACCAGCGTCTAGTGCTCGAGCACAGCCGTGCGCCGCGCCATTTCGGCGAGTTGGCTGCACCGACGCACGCGGCCGATGGTATCAATCCTTCGTGCGGCGACTCACTGCACGTCGACCTGCGCGTCGTCGACGGACGCATCGCCGCGATCGCGTTCCGCGGCGATGCTTGCGCGATCGCGAAGGCGACAGCTTCGATGCTGGGCGAGGCGGCGATGCAGCTCGATGCGGATGGCGCGGCGCGACTCGAAGCGCGGTTTGCGCGCGTGATCGCAGGCGAGCTCGCGGGCGATGGTACGCTCGGCGACTTGAACGCGCTCGCCGCGCTGGCGCACTATCCGTCGCGGCGCAAATGCGCGACGCTGCCGTTCGCGGCGCTGCGCGCGGCTTTTGCAGGCGCGGCCAGAACCACGACCGAGGGAGACCATCGATGACTTGCGTGCACGACCTGCCGAACGAAGCTGCCGTCGAGTTTCGCCTGGCCACGCGTGCCGACGTCGCGGCGATCGAGAAGCTCGTCACTTCCGCCTATCGCGGCGAGGCGAGCCGCGCCGGCTGGACCACCGAAGCCGACCTGCTCGACGGGCAGCGCATCGATCCCGAGGGCGTCAAGGAAGTCATCGACAAACCGGGCAGCCTCGTTCTGCTTGCCGGGCGCGGCGTGCTCGTGCTCGCCTGCTGCCACATCGAGAAGCAGGGCGAAGCCTGTTACTTCGGCATGTTCGCCGTCGATCCAACCCAGCAGGGCGTCGGCCTCGGCAAGCTGGTCATGGCCGAGGCCGAGCGTGTGGCCAGAGACGACTTCGGCTGTGCGCGCATGGAGATGACCGTGATTTCGCTGCGCGACGAACTGATCGCCTGGTACGAGCGGCGCGGCTACTCGCGCACCGGCAAGTACAAGCCGTTTCCGTACGGTGATGAGCGCTTCGGCATTCCCAAGCGCGGCGATTTGAAGTTCGAGTTGCTGGTGAAGCCACTGTGAGTGCCCGACCGTGAGCGACTGGATCCACGTCTGCGCCCAATCCGAGTTGCTGCCCGGCGAGTTCAAGCTCGCCTGGGATGGCGACACCGCGATCGCGGTGTTCAATATCGACGGCGAGCTGTACGCGGTCGAGGATGTCTGCACGCACGACGGTGGCGAACTGGCCGGCGGCGAGGTGCATGGCTTCGAGGTCGAATGCCCGCGCCACGGCGCGCGCTTCGACCTGCGCACCGGCGCGGCGATGTGCCCGCCGGCCTACGAGCCGATCGCGAAGTTTCCGGTGAAGGTGGACGACGCGCAGGTGTACACGCGCGACGATCGCTTCGATTGAGTCGCGTAGTCAGGCCCGCTGCGAAGCGCGCCACGGATGAAGCGTCGACTGCGCCACGCTTGCCCTGTGTGCTGCGCGCTCTTAGGAAATTCTTAGGATTGCGCGAGCCAAGATTTACGAACGCGGACGTGGGCCTTCGTCTATCGTGCCGGCGGTCGGATCGAAACGATCCTCAGTCCCGTCAACGCTTTGGAGTCTTCGCATGCCACCGCTTTCCCGCTTCGACATCTATGCCCCGATCCACAAGGGCCTGCGCGCGTTCATGGCGCACGCTCTGCTCCGCGTCGGCCGTCTCGATCCGCTCGATGCCGCCGAGACCGCCGAGGTCACGCGCGAGGTCACCGAACTGCTCGATTTCAGCCTCGGCCACGCCGAGCACGAAGACAGCGTCATTCACGCAGCGCTCGAGGCGCGCAGCCCGGGCGTCACGCTCGCCATCGCCGCCGACCACGAGCGCTACGATACCGAGATCGCGCACCTGTGCGAACTGCTCAAGCGCATTCCCGGCGATGCGCAGGCCGCGCATGCGCTCTACCTCGCACTGTCGACCTTCGTCGCGCACAACCTTGCGCACATGCACGAGGAGGAGACGCGCCACAACGCGGCGCTGTGGGCCACGCACACCGATGCGGAAATCCACGCGCTGCACGGCCGCATCCTCGCCAGCCTGACGCCCGAGCAGTCGCGCATCGGTCTGCGCTGGATGCTGCCGCACGTAAGCGCGGGCGAGCGCGCGGGCATGCTCGCGCAGATGCGCACGGGCGCGCCGGCCGAGGTGTTCGACGGCGTCGTCGACATGCTGCGGCCGCTGCTCGGCAGCCGCGACCGGCTCAAGCTCGATGCCGCACTCGCGGCCTGACCGCAAGTTCAGTTCGCTTCGATCAGGTGCAGCGCGCAGTCGATGCGCAGGCGGAACAGTCCGCGTCCGGTCTTTTCGATCGCAAGCTGCGGACAGCGCTCGACGAGGCGCCGCTGCAGCAGGATCAGGCGCGCTTCGAGGTTGTCGCTGATCTCGGGCAGGCGCAGTTCCGGGCACATGCGCAGTTCGCGGTTGCTGAATTCGCAGCGGTCCTGCTCGATGCAGGACTTGAGCAGCTTCCACAGGATCGCGCCGGGCACGCCCTTGATCAGATAGTCGCCGTCGAAGAACACGCTGTCGTTGACGCGGTAGTGGCGCACCTCGATCGCTTCGCCGGCGGGCATGCGCGAAGCGCTCGGCGCGGCGACCGCGGCGTCCTCGTCGTCGCGCTGCAGGCACAGCGCGAGCGCGCCGAACTGCGCGGCGAGGCTGACCAGCGCATCCTCGTCGTCGTAGCTGAAGCGCAGGTCCTGAGCGCTTTCCACGCAGAGCACGCCGAGCAGGCGGCCGCAGGCGAGGATCGGCACGGCGAGCTGGCTGTGCGGTTCGGCCAGGCCCGGAAACGGAATCTGCGCGTCGAGCGGCAGCGCCTGTTCCGCCGCCGCGTCGCGTGCGGCGCGGCCGTAGGCGTATTCCATCGTCATGTGGTTGATGCGGATCGGCGTGCGGTACTGCGCGGCGACGCCGATCACGCCTTCGCCGAAGGCGATCTCCGAGCCGACGCCGGTCGCACTGTAGCCGCGGCTGCCGACGACGTAGAGGCGCTCGTGCGCTTCGTCGGCCATGAGCAGCAGCGCGTGTCCGATGTCGAACTCGCTGCCGAGTGCGGCGAGGGTCTGGTCGAACAGCGCATCGAGCGAGGCGCAGGCGTTGAGCGACGCGCTGGCCTGGCGCAGCGCATTGAGCAGGCTGCGCCGCGGCGCGGGCCGCTCGATCGCGCGGCCCGGTATGCGTTCGACCTCGAGCACGCGGTAAACGTCGGCGCCGAGCAGCTTGAACACGCCGGTCATGCCTTCGTGCGAGGCGATGCCGGCGAGCTTGGCCTTCATGCTCTGGAACAGCGGCCCGTCGGTCTCGGTGCGCAGGAACAGCAGGGTCAGCGTGTACGCCTCGCCGGTGACCGGGTCGATGACGAGCGCGGTCGCCTGCGGATTGTCGAGGATGTTCTTGCGTGTCTTGTTGAAGAACTGGAACGACAGCGCGACGTGGCGCGAATCGACGTACTGCATCTGCGACACGTAGGTCGCGTTCGGCACGCCGTCGGCCGAGCACGTGGCGACGGTCGCCGGAATCACGCCTTCGAGGCAGGCGCGGATCGCATCGAGGGCGACGGCGTGCGGCATCGGTCGTCCTTCAGCCGCGCAGCACGGCGCCGGCCTGCGGGCCCGGCGTCTGCACGAACGCCGCTTCGGGAGTGAAGTGCAGCGCGACAAGTTTCTCTGGATCGCCCCAGAAGAACGCTTCGAGCAGATCGCTGCCGAAGCCGAGCGGGACGAGGTCGTCGGAAAGCAGGTCGAGGCAGCGTCGCGCCGCGACGATGTCGGCGGGGAGCGCAGGCTCGCAGCGCGCATCGCTGCCCTTGATCTGTACGGTCTGGTTCGTGCTCGGCCGGCTGAAGCAGGCCGCGACCTGGGCGTTCTCGGCGACGTCCGCGCACACTGTTTCGGCGAGGTTGACGAACAGGAACAACGCCACCGAGCCGTCGGTTTCCACGCGGCAGCCGACCGCTTTCGCGATCGACGGCACGAGGCGCCGATTGCGCGCAGCGACCGTGATCGATACACCGGATTGCAGGAATCGCGCGGTCGTCTCGTTGAGTGGCGCGGAGGCGGGAGAGGCGGGCATCGACGAATGCTAACAGTGCCTTTGCAACGCGCAAAGACGAGACGAAAAACCGCGGCGATGCGGGGTGAAAGGGGCCGCCGCATTGACAGAGGAAGGCTTAATTATGTAAATTCTTTTGAAAACAAGAATTGTTCTCATTTGCTTTTGCCTTCGACCAGACCATGCCGATCGCTCGTTTCCCGCTGCGCGCGCGTGCGCGACCCCTCCCGCCCGCTGTTGCGCAGGTTGCCGGTGCCGCGTCGCGATCCGGCGCCCGTCACTGGATGTCCCTCCTCGCCGTACTCGCCCTGATCGGTGGAGGCAGCGCCGTGGCCGTGGCGCCTTCCACTTCTGCCTTGGCCGAACTGGGCAGGAAGATCTTCGCTGACGAATCACTGTCGGCCTCGGGCAGGATGTCCTGCGCGACCTGCCACGATCCGAAGTTCGCGCATGCGCAGAACAATGCTCTACCGGTGCAATCGGGCGGAGCGAATCTCGACGTGCCCGGTTTCCGTTCCGTGCCGAGCCTGCGCTATCTCAATCTGAACATTCCGTTCTTCTTCGCCAGCGACGGCACGTCGACCGGCGGCTTCAATCGCGACGGGCGCGCGAACACGCTGATCGAACAGGCGCAGCGGCCGTTTCTCGCCGCGCACGAGATGGCGAACGGCGACGCCGCCGCGGTCGTCGACAAACTCGGTCGCGCGAGCTATGCGGACGAATTCCGCGGCCTGTTCGGCGCCGACGTGTTCGCGCGCGCCGATGATGCGTTCCTCGCCGCGCGCTATGCACTCGCGGTGTACGAGGCGACGGCGCCGGAATTCCGCCCGTTTTCCTCGAAGTTCGACCGGTTCCTGCAGGGCAAGGTCAAGCTGAGCGCACAGGAATTGCGCGGCTTCGCCTGGTTCAACAGCCCGGCCAAGGGTGGCTGCGCCGGCTGTCATCCGTCGACGCGCGCGCCGAATGGCGAGCCGCCGTTGTTCACCGACTACACCTACGACAACCTCGGCGTGCCGCGCAACGCGCAGATTCCGGCGAATGCCGACCCCGGCTATTTCGACCTCGGCCTGTGCGGACCCGAACGCACCGACCTTGCCGCGCGCCGCGACCTCTGCGGCGCGTTCAAGGTGCCGACCTTGCGCAACGTGGCCACACGCAAGGTGATCTTCCACAACGGCTATTTCGCCTCGCTGCGCGAGGCGATCGAGTTCTACGTGCAGCGCGACACGAATCCCGAAAAGTGGTATCCGCTTGCCGCAGACGGCAGCGTGCAGAAATTCAACGATGTGCCGGCGCTGCTCGCGCGCAACGTCAACACGAGCGAAGTGCCGTACAACCGCCATCCGGGCGAGGCGCCTGCGCTGAGCGAACTCGAAATCGACGATGTCGTCGCCTTCCTCGGCACGCTGACCGACGGCTACGACCCGGTGACCGACACGGCCGATCCGGCGCGCGATCTGGCGCAGCCGTGAACGCGCAGTCCGCGCCGCTTCGCAGAGAAAAGTATCGTTTTGTATTTCTGGAGAAATGACATGCAGCGCAAACCGCTGGCACTCGCCGTCCTGCTGTCGTGCGCGGGACTCGCACCGGCCGCTCACGCCGACGAGGCGAAACTGAAGGCCGAGGTCGAGGCCTTGCGCGCCGAAGTGGCCGAGCTGCGCGGCGTCGTGCGCGAGATGCAGGCGCAGCGTGCGCCGGCGCCGGCCTCTCCGGTCGTGGCGACGCAGGTTGCGTCGACTGGCGTCGCGGTCGCGCCTGCGGCTGCGGTTGCCGCTGCGCCGGCCGCCACCACGGCTGCGGGCCAACCCGTGCCCGGCACCGGCGGCAGCGGTGTCGCGCTCGGCGCGAATACCTCGTTCTGGGGCTACGGCCAGCTCGACTACAACCGTCCGACGGCGCGCGCGGCCGACGCGCAGGCCGATCTCACGCGCGCGGTGATCGGCTTCAACCACGTCTTCGACGAGGCCACCCGGGTCTACGGCGAGATCGAATGGGAGCATGCGATCGCGTCGAGCTCGGACCAGGGCGAGACCGAGATCGAGCAACTTTACGTCGAGCACGCGCTGGCGCAGAACTACGGCGTGCGCGTCGGCCTCACCCTTGTGCCGCTCGGCCTGCTCAACGAGCACCACGAGCCGAGCAACTTCTACGGCGTCGAGCGCAATTTCGTCGAGACGGCGATCATCCCGAGCACCTGGCGCGAAGGCGGCGTGTCGATGTACGGCAACACCGACTGGGGATTCAACTGGAACGTCGGCATCGGCACCGGTCCCAATCTCGGCGCCTGGGACCCGGCCGCGGACGAAGGCCGCATCTCGCCGCTCGGCAGCATCCATCAGGAGCTGCAGCTCGCCAAAGCGCGCGATCCGTCGGTCTACGCGGCGGGAAACTGGCAGGGCATTCCGGGCTTGCTCGTCGGCGGCGGCGTGTTCACCGGCAAGATCGGGCAGGGCGATGCCACGCTGCCGGTCGACAAGTCGCGGCTGGTGCTCGGCGAGGCGCATCTGCGCTGGCAGCCGGGCCCGTTCGACATTTCTGCGCTGTACACGCGCGGCACGATCAGCAACACGCAGGACTTGAACCTGCAGTTCCTCGGCCAGCCGACGCCGGTGCCGAAATCGTTCTGGGGCGGTTACGTGCAGGGCGCGTGGCGCGCGCTGGAGTGGGGCAGCGATTCAAGCCTCGCGCCGTTCCTGCGCTATGAGATGTTCAACACCGGCGCTTCGTATGCGGCGCAGCCGCTGGGCCTCGGCACGGCGCCGCTGCCCACGCAGCATGTGTGGACGCTCGGCGCGAATTACTATCTGAACCCGAACGTGGTGTTCAAGGTCGACTACCAGAAATTCCGTTACGAAGACCTCGTGCTCGGCTACGGCGACCGCTTCGATCTGGGTTTGGGGTATCAGTTCTGATGTGCGGCCCTCTCCTCCGCGGTCGTTTGCGGGGGAGAGGGAGTCCACAAGCGAGGATCCGATGCATGTTCGTTGGCTGATTCCATTGGGCGCCGCGGTGGCGAGCCCGGTCGCGTTGGCGACGCAGTACCTGAGCGTGCCGCAGGCGCAGCAAGAAGCGTTTCCCGGCGCGGGCGAATTCCGCGCCGTGCCGGTGCCCGATGCGGCCGCGCTGGCGGCGGTCGGCGTGCCAGCCGGCTGGGCGCCGCAGATTTTCGAGGCGGACGCGAGCGGGAAGAAACTCGGCTGGCTGATCGTCGATCAGGTCATCGGCAAGAGCGAGGCGATCACCTATGCGCTCGCACTCGACACGGCGGGCGCGGTGATCTCGCTGGAAGTGCTCGAATATCGCGAATCGCACGGCGGCGAAGTGCGCATGCCGGCGTGGCGCAAGCAGTTCGTCGGCAAGACCGCGGCCGACGCGGCGGCGCTCAACCGCGAGATCAAGATCATCTCGGGCGCGACGCTGTCCTGCCGCCATCTCACCGAAGGCGTGCAGCGTCTGCTCAGGCTGTACGCGCTCGCATTGAGGGCGCCGGCGTGAGTGTCGCCCTGCAGCGCGCGCGTCCCTGGCTGGGTACGCTGGTCGAGGTGTGCGCCGAGGCGTCCGCGGCGCAATGTGCGCGGCGAGCGGTCGAGGCGGCGTTCGCCGAGATCGAAGCCGTGCACCGCTGCATGAGTTTCCACGATGCGGACAGCGATCTGTCGCGGCTGCACGCGGCGGCAGTCGGCACCGCGGTCATGGTTGATGCGCGCACTGTCGAGGTGCTGCGCTGCGCTCTCGATCTGGCCGCGCGCTCGCATGGCCGCTTCGATCTCGGCGTCGCCGGCAAACTCGTCGCGCGCGGATTCCTGCCGCGGCCGCGCTCGCCGTTCACGCCCGATGCTGCGGCGAACTGGCGCGACATCGAATTGCTCGGCGACGATCGCGTGCGCCTGCGCCGGCCGTTGTGGATCGATCTCGGCGGCATCGCCAAGGGCTATGCCGTCGATCGCGCGATCGCCGCGCTGCAGGAACACGGCGCGACGCAGATG
Source organism: Rudaea sp. (assembly GCF_057139185.1). Classification (NCBI taxonomy): domain Bacteria; kingdom Pseudomonadati; phylum Pseudomonadota; class Gammaproteobacteria; order Lysobacterales; family Rhodanobacteraceae; genus Rudaea; species Rudaea sp. Next base: position 146,203 of record NZ_DBNHDN010000046.1, read on the forward strand.
CGGGTCAATGCCGGCGGCGACCTGCGCGTGGCCGGTCCGCGCGAGGAGGTCGTGCATCTGCGCGACGTCGAAGGCCGGGGCATCGCCGGCGCGGTCGCGCTGCGCGATGCGGCACTGGCATCGAGCGCGGGCGCGGCGACGCGGCAGCGATGCGATGACCGCTGGAGCGGCACGCATCTGGACGCGCGCAGCGGCGAAACCGTTGGCCTGTCTTCCTCGGCGAGCGTCGTCGCGCCGACCTGCATGATCGCCGACGCGCTGACCAAGGTCGCATTCGCCGCGACGCCGGCGTTCGCACGGCGCGTGTTTGCGCACTACGGTGCGCAAGCCGTAATCAACGACATGCGCGATTGCGGCGGCGTGAAGGGCAGGGCAGCATGAATCCGGCCGGATTGGATCGGCATGTGCACCATCGCCGCGCGCACGGCGAGCATGGCCTGCGCCTGTCACCACGCCATCGACGCCTGGCTTATGCCGCGTTCGCGGCAATCTGGGCCACGGGTATACTTTGGCTCTTTTTCCACTATTTTTTGCAGCGTCAGGGCGAATTCGGCGCCGAGCCGCATCCGCTCGAAGCCTGGTGTTTGCGTCTGCATGGCATGGCCGCGTTCGTCGCGCTGTGGCTGGCCGGATTGCTCTGGGCCGTGCATGTGCGCCACGGCCTCGCGCGGCCGAAGCGGCGCGTCAGCGGCATTGTGTTGATCGCGATGTTTGTCGCGCTCGTCGCGAGCGGCTGGCTGTTGTACTACGCGAGCGACGACGCGCTGCGCGACGCGGTGCGCCTGATCCACTGGCTGGTCGGCCTCGCACTGATCGTGCCGTTTCTCGTTCACGGCCTGCGCGCGCGCAGGTTGCGCAGGGCGCAGGAGTAGCCGAGGTTCGCAATGGGGCGGGTTGCCGATTACGGCAAAGCGGCGCGCGCGAGCTTGGCCACGACGAGTTCACCGCCGCCGTCTATGGTGACACTGCCGGCGTCGCCGTCGGCTTCGAGCAGCAGCGATTCACCGGCGACGATTTCCGGCAGTGCGCCGCGATGTTCGATCCTCGCCGAACCGGCGACAACATGGACGAACCACAGATCGGCGGCGCTCGGGGCGAACAGCATCGAACCGACGAGCGGGCGATGGCGGACTTCGCACTGCCACAGATCGCGCCGCGCGATCAGGTTGAAATCGCGCACCGGTCCGTCGATCAGGCTGCCACGTGTCTGCCAATCGCCGGAGAAGGGCACGAAGCGCAGGCGCTCGTTCAGCGTGGCAGCCGCGTGGCCTTCGAATTGCAGGCGCATGCCGTTGCCTTCGAGCAGTGCGATCCAGCGGTCGCATTGTGGAAAAGTGGAAAATGCGCCATCGCTCTCGATGTCGGCGATGCTGACGCGCCAGCCGAAACCTTCGCCGCCATCGGACAGCGGGTGGCTGTACAACTCGGTGGTCCAGCCGCCGCCATTCTTCCAGCGCATGCGCCGGTAGTCGGATTCACGCAGGAGGCGGATCTTCATCGGCGCATCACCCGCAATCGGCCGCGGTCTGCACGAACCGCGGCGCGGCGACGATTTCGTGCAGGTGCGCGCTCGACAGGGCGAGGCTCTCGGCCCAGGTGTAGCCGACGATCTCGCCGCCGGTGGCTGCATCGCGGAAGTCTTCCTTCTGCCCCGGCGCGAGCAGGTGGCGGTAGTCGACGGTGATTTCCTCGCCCGGCGCGAGGTCGCGCAGGGCGAACACGAAGCCGAGATGCCAGAGCCCGTTCGGCGCGAACGAATGGTTGATGTAGCACTCGTCGGGCCACTCCGGCGTCACCGTGTAGCGGTCCTCGAACCAGCGCACCGTCGCGGCGAGCAGATCGTGCGAATTCGGCAGCGCCTCGACCTCGCGCCACTTGTATACTTTGCGGATGTCGTCCGGCGCGGTGACCAGGCGGCCGCGTGGAATCGCCTCGTCGAGGAACAGGCCTTTGCCGGCGCCGGTGATGTTCGAGGCGGCGATGTGGTAGCGGGGCAGGATCATGGAAGCGGCACGTGTTTTCGCAAAGTGCATATTCTAGACTTTGGCGTCGCAAATTCGCGATGTCTTCGTGCCGTGCCGAAATCATGACGAGCAGGATTCCATTGGGGCCGACGGTTGCCGCGTGCGCGGCGCGTGCATTGCTGCTCCTCGCTGCTTCGTGGAGTTGCCGTTCCGTTTCGGCGTTTGCGGACGAGCAGCTGGCTGCAGCGGATTTTTCCGTGCGCTATCCGGCTCTCGCGGCGGTCGGCACGCGTTCGTTCACGCTCAAAGGCGTGCCGGGCGATCCATTGAATCTCGCCTTCGTTGGCAGCGAGGGCGACTTGCTGCGCCTGATGGCGAGGGCGGGCTGGTTTCCGGCGGATCCGGTCACGCTGCGAAGTTCGCTGCGCATCACGATGGACAGCATAGTGCGGCGGCCATATGTCGACGCGCCGGTGAGCAGCCTCTACATCCGCAACCGCAAGCAGGACTTGGCCTTCGAGCAGCCGGCCGCGGGCAATCCGTCGAAGCGCCATCACGTGCGTTTTTGGCGGATCGATGCGTCAGGAACCGCGCAGTGGATGGCGGCGGCGACGTACGACGCGAGCATCGGCCTGAGCCGCGTCAATGGACACGTCACCGATCACGTCACGCATCATATTTCCGCCGATGTGGACGCGGAGCGCGACAAACTTCTCGCCGATCTGCGCCGCGCGGGTGGCGTGACTATTGACTGGGTAGACGACTTCCAGCCGGCGCACGATGGGCGCAACGGCGGCGGCGATCCGTTCCACACCGACGGCCGCCTGGCTGTGTTCGCTATCGCCGTCGCTCAGTGATTCCGGCGAACGCTGTGGGGTGGTTGCGCTAACATGCTGGGCATCGCGGCAGCGGCCGCTTGACTCGAGCGTTGGCTCCAAGGAGTTCTCGCATGAATTTTGAACCGGCAGTGCGTGCAATGCCTCGTCTTCGGAGCCTATGGCTGATTTCGCTGTGCATATTCGCTATTAGTCAGTCCTCTTTCGCGAAACCGCCGCTCGCGGTCAACGACGCTGCTCACTTCATCGGGACGTGGGAACTCGTCTCGGTTGTAGCGGCCTGGCCCGATGGTCACGCAACAAACCCTTGGGGTGACCATCCGCCAGGGCGTCTCATCTATACCAAAGACGGTCGTATGCTCGTACTGTGTATGCACGAGTTTCGCAACGAAGCCGCGCGCAGCGTGATACCGCCCGAACTGCAGAATGAAGCAGCCGGGTACTTTGGTACGTACAAGGTTGACTCCGACAGACACGTTGTCAGCCACGCAATAGTGGCGACTCTCCGTCCATCGGAATCCGGCACAATAGATCGTACATACGAGTTTAAAGATGGGGAGCTCTATCTGCGAGCAAAAGCTACGCGCGACGGGCTGCCGGTGACTTACGTTCTGGTCTGGAAGCGAGCCTGACTATTCAAGCGGACCGTGCCGGCGCGAGTGCCGGAACCGCGCACCGTGGAATGTCGTCCTAATTGAAATCGGCTGCGAGCGCCGCGCGCGTCATCGCGTTGAGCGTATGCCGGGCGGCATAAGCCGGATGATCGATGGCCACGACGACTTCCGATGCGGCGAAAGCATCGACGTGCGCCGGGTTCAATTCGAAACGCAGGAAGTGCACCGCGGCGGTCTTGGTGTCGGTGCTGCGGTCGAGGTCTTCATCGGCGATCGCAACGACCGGAGCGAGATCGGCGATCAGCAACGCGATCCGGTGTTCGATGCCGTGCAATTCGACCAGCTTGCGCGCCCGCTCGTTCTCGTCGGGATATTCGATCAGCATCGTCGCCTTGAGATTGGCGCCGTCGGGGATCAGCGGATTGTAGGCGTCGAGTTCCTCGGCGATGCCTGCCGCTTCGAAGATGCGCTCGACGCGCAGCATCTCCTGGATCTGATACTGGATCGTGAGCCGATCCTCGAACACGAGGGTGACGTGCGCGCCGACATGGACGATGCGTGCCTGCTTGTGCGCGAGCACGCGCGCGCGGAACGCGGCGCGCTCTCGCGCGTAGGCTTCGAGGGTAAACAGGTCTTGTTGCGTCAGTTTTTGCATGATTCTCTCTTTACTTCCCTTCTCCCGGTGGGAGTGGGGAAGCAAGTCAGATTCCGTAGGCCAGCCGCAACAGTCCGAGCGGGCTTTCCGCGGACGGCCTGTCGCCGAGGCCGTGCGCGATGTGGCTGCCGGCCATCGGGCAGTCGCTGGCGAAGTGGGCGGGCGCGATCTGCTCGACGCGCGTCTCCACGGGTTTGGCGATCTTGCGCGCGAACGCGTAGGTTTTCGCCTTCACCCCGTAGGTGCCGTCGTGGCCCGAGCAGCGCTCGATCGATTGAATCTCGGTATCGGGAATCAGGCTCAGCACTTCGCGCGTCTTCGGTCCGATGTTCTGCACGCGCTGGTGGCAGGGCGCGTGGTAGGCAACCTTGCCGAGGCCCTGCTTGAACCGCGTGTCGAGCAGCCCGGCCTGGTGGCGCTGCCAGAGATACTCGAACGGGTCGAAGATGTGGCGCTTGACCAGTTGCACGTCCTCGTCATCGGGAAACATCAGCGGCAGTTCCTGCTTGAACATCAGCACACACGACGGGATCGTCGCGCTGATGTCCCAGCCGTCGCGAATGGCATTCGCGAGCACCGGAATGTTTTGCTTTTTATACTTTTCCACCGAGGCGAGATCGCCCAGTTCGAGCTTGGGCATGCCGCAGCAGACCTCGCGCTCGATCAGCTTCGCCGCGATGCCGTTGTGGCGCAGTACCGCGGCGAGATCCTCGACCGGCTGCGGCGTCGAGTAGTTGCAGTAACAGGTGGCGAAGATCGCGACCTTGCCGCGTGTGCGCCCCGCCGGCAGCGCGTCGCCTGCGCCATCGAGATGCCGCAGGCGCTTGCGCGCCGTGTTCGCGGTGTACGCGGGTACGCGCGCGTTGCGGTCCACGCCGAGCGATATCTCGAGCAGCTTGCGCGCGGCCGGTGCGCGGTTGAGCGCGTTGACTGCCTCGACCACGACGGGAATCGTCGACAGCTTGCCGACCGCGTCGGTTGCGGACAGAATTTTCGCGGCGAGGCGGACTTCCCCGCGCTGGAACGCCGCCGCCTTGGCACGCAGCATCAGGTGGGGGAAATCGACGTTCCACGCATGCGGCGGCACGTAGGGGCACTTGGTCTGGTAGCACAGGTCGCAGAGATAGCACTGCTCGATGACCTTGGTGTAGTCGGCCTTGGCGACGCCGTCGACTTCCATCGTTTCGGAAGCATCGACGAGATCGAACAGGGTCGGGAACGACTGGCACAGGCTCACGCAGCGGCGGCAGCCATGACAGATCTCGAAGACGCGCTCGAGTTCCTTGTCGATCGCGGCCTGGTCGTAGAACCCGGGATTCTTCCAATCGAGCGGATGGCGCGTGGGCGCTTCGAGATTGCCTTCGCGCGCGACAGGCGGGGTAGCACTCATGACAGGGCTCCGCAGGGCACGATTCGACGTGCCCCGCATTGATCCGGGAAAGCAGTGGCGCGACCGGTCGCGCCACTGCATGCGGCCATCACTGGCAGCGTCAGGCGAGCTCGTTCAACGCCTTGGTGAACCGGTTCGCGTGCGAACGTTCCGCCTTGGCCAGCGTCTCGAACCAGTCGGCGATCTCGCCGAAGCCTTCGTCGCGCGCGGTCTTGGCCATGCCCGGATACATGTCGGTGTACTCGTGCGTCTCGCCGGCGATCGCGGACTTGAGATTGTCCCTGGTGCCGCCGAACGGCAGGCCGGTGGCCGGATCGCCGACCGCCTCGAGATACTCCAGATGGCCGTGCGCGTGGCCGGTTTCGCCTTCGGCGGTGGAGCGGAACACCGCGGCCACGTCGTTGTAGCCTTCGACGTCGGCTTTCGAGGCGAAATAGAGATAGCGGCGGTTGGCCTGCGACTCGCCGGCGAACGCGGCTTTCAGGCTGTCTTCGGTCCTGGAACCTTTCAGATTGCTCATGACACACCTCTTGCTGTGGTTTGGCTGGAGGGAGCGGTGACCGCAGCTCGTGCTGCGGATGGCGCGAGCGTAGCGCAGAACCGGATTCTAATGAAATTGATTGTAACGATTGATTCGATAGTCTTTGCCTATTTCTTCCGCAACAGGAAATCCTCACGCGAGTCGGCGTAGGCTGTGCAGCGGCTTCGCGCGACATCGATGGATTCGAGGGACGGCCGAATGAGGACCAACGCAGCATTGCCCACGGCGGACATCGTCGCCGGCCTGTCGATTGCGGGCCTGCTGTTGCCCGAGGCGGTGGCCTACTCGGGTGTTGCCGCGCTGCCGCCGCAGGCCGGCGTCATCGCCCTGTTCGCCGGGCTGGTCTGCTACGGCCTGATCGGGCGCAGCCGTTATGCCATAGTCAGCGCGACCTCTTCCTCGGCCGCGGTGCTCGCCGCGGCGACGCTCGCGATGGTCGGTCGCGACGTGGCGGCGCGAGCGGCGCTCGCCTCGATCCTCGTGGTCGGCGCCGGCGTCGCCTTCTTTCTTGCCGGCGTGCTGCGCCTGGGTGTGATGTCGAACCTGATCGCGCGGCCGGTGCTGCGCGGCTATGCGTTCGGCCTCGCCCTCGTCATCGCGGTCAAGCAATGGCCGACGCTGGTCGACATGCATGCGCAAAGCGGCAATTTCTTCACCCTCGTCGCGGAGATCGTGCGCCGCGCCGGCGAATGGAAAATACCTAGCCTCGCCTGCGGCCTTGCCGCGCTGATCGCCTTGTTCGTGCTCGAGCGTGCGCGCCGCGTACCCGGTGCGCTGCTGGTGATCGTTGCCAGCATTGCCGCGTCGTCGTGGCTCGCCGCGCAGGGCGTCGCGCTGACCGGGCCGATCCATCTCGCACTGGAATGGCCGACCTTCGCCCAGCCGGGCAACGGGCAATGGCTGCAACTGATCGAGTTTTCGTTCGCGTTGATGTTCATCCTCTACGCCGAATCGTACAGTTCGATCCGCACCTACGCGCTCAAACACGACGACGCGGTGCAGCCGAACCGCGACCTGATTGCGCTGGCTGTCGCCAACGCGTTGTCCGGCCTGTTCCACGGCGCGCCGGTCGGTGCGGGCTATTCCGCCACCTCGGCGAATGAGTCGGCCGGTGCCCAGTCGCGTCTTGCCGGGCTGACTGCCGTCGCGGTCGTGCTGGCTCTCGTGCTGCTGTTCCTGCCTTTCATCGAGCACATTCCCGAGCCGGTGCTCGCGGCGATCGTGATTCACGCGGTCAGCCATTCGCTGCGCGTCGGCGTGTTCCACAACTACTTCCAGTGGCAGCGCGACCGCCTCGTCGCGCTCGCGGCGGTGATCGCTGTGATGGCGTTCGGCATTCTCGATGGCCTGCTCGCCGCGATCGCGTTCAGCGTGGTCATGCTGCTGCGCACGCTCGCCAGCCCGCGCCTGGTCGAGCTCGGTCGTGTCGGCGCGCACGATTACGTCAGCGCGGCGCGCTTTCCGAATGCGTCGATGGTGCCGGACATGGTCGTGCTGCGCCCCGAAGAGCCGTTGTTCTTCGCCAACGCCGAGCCGTTGTTTGCGCAGGCGCGTCAGCTGGTCGCGCAGCGCGGCGCAACCAGACTCGTCGTGCTCAGCCTGGAGGAATCGCCGGACCTCGACAGCACGGCGATCGAATCGCTTGCCGAATTCTGCACATGGCTCGGCACCAAGGGCGTCGCGCTGCGTGTCGCGCGGCTCAAGGATCTCGCCCGCGACGCGCTCGTGCGCGCGGACCTCGCGCAGTTGCCGCCGGCGACCGCGCTCGACTACTCCAGCGTCGACGACGCGGTCAAGGGCGAGGGCATCAACGCGACGGCATCTCTTTGAGTCGGTGCCGCGGTCGCGGCGCAACCCGGGCACGCGTCTTTTGCGCCGAATGCGGAGCCGGATCGGGCAGCGTGTGCGGATCGAGCAGAGTACGCGGCAACTCGCGAAACACGGCGACGAACTTCTTCAGGAATGGCGTCAGCGCCGAGCTCTTGCGCCAGAACATCGCGATGCGCCGGCTCGGCGCGTGGCCGCGGAACTGGACGAGGTGGATATTCTCCGAGCGTGCCACCGGCGGTTTGACCGCAAGCGTCGGCAGCAGGGTGACGCCGACGTTCGCGGCAACCATCTGGCGCAGTGTCTCCAGGCTGGTCGCGCGGAAACCGGATTTTTCGCTCGCGCCCGACAGCTCGCAGACTTCGAGCGCCTGGTCGCGCAGGCAATGGCCGTCCTCGAGCAGGAGCAGGCTCTGGTCGGAAAGATCGTCGAGCTTGAGTGTCTTGCGTTTGGCGAGTTCGTGATGCTCGGGCACGGCGAGCAGGAACGGTTCCTCGAACAGGAACTCGGCGTGCAGCTGGTCGTCGTGGATCGGCTCGGCAAGCACGGCGGCGTCGAGGCGGCCTTCGCGCAGCAACTTCAACAACGCGTCGGTTTTTTCCTCGACGAGCAAAAGCTCGAGCCGCGGAAAGCGCTCGCTCGCCTGCGGCACCACATGTGGCAGCAGGTAGGGGCCGAGCGTCGGGAAGATGCCCAGGCGCAGGGTGCCGGATTCGGGATCGATCGTGTGCCGCGCGATCGCCTTGATCTGCTCGATCTCGGTCAGCACCTCGCGTGCGCGCGCGACGATTTCACGGCCCGCCTCGGTCAGCAGCACCTTGCGCGGTGTGCGCTCGACCAGGGCGACGCCGAGCTCGTCCTCGAGCTTCTTGATCTGCGTCGACAGGGTAGGCTGGCTGACGAAGCTCGCCTGCGCGGCGCGGCCGAAGTGCTTGTGCTCGGCGAGCGAGACGAGATAGCTGAGATCGCGCAGGTTCATGGTTCTACTTCGGGCACGAGTCGATCGGCATTGTCCATCGCCGGGCGGCATCAATCAATTCAAGCCGGCCAATTTCCTTGCTCGTCATTCCCGCAAGCTCCTGGCGGAAATCCAGTCTTTCTTTTTTTCGCGAATGACCAGCAAGGGCGTCAAGCCGCGACTGCGCGCGGCGCTTCCTGCGGCGACGCCGTTGCTGCCGGCATGCGGATCAGACAATCGAACGCCGACAGCGCCGCCTTTGCGCCATCGCCCGCGGCGATGACGATCTGCTTGAACGGTACCGTCGTCGCATCGCCTGCGGCGAACACGCCGTGCAGCGAGGTGCGGCCGTGCGCGTCGACTTCGATCTCGCCGCGGGGCGACAGCGCGAGCGTGCCCTTGAGCCAGTCCGTGTTCGGCAGCAGGCCGATCTGCACGAACACGCCGGAAAGCTCGATTTGCTTCGAGTCGCCGTTCGTGCGGTCGGTGTACGCAAGCCCGGTGACCTTGGCGCCGTCGCCGAGCACCTCGGTAGTTTGTGCGCTGAGGATCACATCCACATTTGCCAGACTGCGCAGCTTGCGCTGCAGCACTTCGTCGGCGCGCAGCTTCGTATCGAATTCGAGTACGGTTACATGGGCGACGACGCCGGCGAGATCGATCGCTGCTTCGATGCCCGAGTTGCCGCCACCGATCACGGCGACGCGCTTGCCCTTGAACAGCGGGCCGTCGCAGTGCGGGCAGTAAGTTACGCCCTTGGTGCGGTATTGGTTCTCGCCCGGCACGTTCATGTTGCGCCAGCGCGCGCCAGTGGCGAGCACGATCGTTTTCGACTTCAGCGTCGCGCCGTTGGCGAGCTTCACTTCGAGGTGATCGCCGTTGGCGAGGATCTTGTCTGCGCGTTGGCGGTTCATGATGTCGACTTCGTAGTCCTTGACGTGCGCTTCGAGCGCGGCCGCGAACTGCGGGCCTTCGGTGTGCTTGACCGAAACGAAGTTGGCGATCTCCATCGTGTCGAGCACCTGGCCGCCGAAGCGCTCGGCGACGACGCCGGTGCGGATGCCCTTGCGTGCGGCGTAGATCGCCGCCGCGGCGCCCGCAGGACCGCCGCCGACGACGAGCACGTCGTAGGCTGCACGCGCGTCGAGTTTTTCCGCATCGCGCGCATCCGCGTCCGTGTCGAGTTTGGCGAGGATTTCCTCCACGCCCATGCGGCCCTGGCCGAACTCCTGACCGTTGAGGAAGATCGCGGGCACCGAAAGAATCTGTTTCCCGGTGACTTCCTGCTCGAACGTGCCGCCCTCGATCATCTCCACGCCGATGCGCGGATTGATCGTCGCCATCAGGTTCAGCGCCTGCACCACCTCGGGGCAGTTCTGGCAGCTCAGCGAGACGTAGGTTTCGAATTTGTATTCACCGTCGAGCGCGCGAATCTGCTCGATGGTCTCCGGCGACAGTTTCGAGGGGTGGCCGCCAACCTGCAGCAGCGCGAGCACGAGTGAGGTGAACTCGTGGCCCATCGGCATGCCGGAAATGCGTAGATGGATGTCCTGGCCCGGCGTGGTCAACGCGAACGACGGCACACGCATGCCCGGCTCCGCGCGCTCGACGAGCTTGAATTGCGGCGACAGGCCGACGATGTCGTTCAACAATTCGCGCAGTTCCTGCGACTTCTCGCCGGCGTCGAGTGCGGCGGTGATTTCGACCGGGCGCGTGAGGTTCGCGAAATGGCCTTGAAGCTGGGATTTGAGGTCGTTGTCCAACATGGCGGGTGACTCCGATTTACTACGTTCGCGAACTGACGCGCATCCTGCGCGCCACCCTTGGGGCGATTCCGTCATGACTTCGCCGCGGCAAACGGGGCCCGGGATCAAGATCAAAAGCGGATCAAGAGCGAGGGCCCGCGTCGCCGGGCGGCGTCGCCCGCTGCTTAAATCTTGCCGACGAGATCCAGCGACGGCTTCAGCGTTTTCGCGCCTTCCTTCCACTTCGCCGGGCAGACTTCGCCGGGGTGCGCCGCGGTGTATTGCGCGGCCTTGAGCTTGCGCAGCGTCTCGCTGACGTCGCGGGCGATCTCGTTGGAATGGACTTCGGCGGTCTTGATCACGCCATCCGGATTGACGACAAAGGTGCCGCGCAGGGCCAGACCTTCTTCCGGGATCAGCACGTCGAACGCCTTCGACAATGCGTGCGTCGGGTCGCCGACGAGGAAGAACCGGGCCTTGCCGACGGCCGGCGAGGTTTCGTGCCACACCTTGTGCGCGAAATGGGTATCGGTCGAAACGACGTAGATTTCGGCATTGAGCTTCTGGAACTCGGCATAGTTGTCGGCCGAATCCTCGATTTCCGTCGGGCAGTTGAAGGTGAAGGCCGCCGGCAGGAACATGAACACCGACCACTTGCCCTTGATGGACTGCTCGGTGACTTCCTCGAACTTGCCGTTGTGGAACGCCTGCGCCTTGAACGCTTGGACGGGGGTATTGATGAGGGACATCGCTTGCTTCCTTTGGGTTGGTGTTGAAGGGAACGAGGTGCACTCTAGTGCGCGGCGCCTAATCTGTAAAATTGATTTATTACAGATTTTCGATTGATAAAAACTATCGAAAAGTGATCCACGTGAAATGGATGACTTGCGGCGGTTGCCGAGGCCGCAGCTATCGGGTCCGATTTCGCGCGTCCCAGTAGGAGGTTCCGGTCCATGCGCATGACAAGCGGGTTGCTTGCCGCGGCGATGACAGCCGCGTTGCTGTCGCGGGCGGTCGTTGCGGCCGAAGCGGTGCCCACCGGCAAGCTGCCCGATGACGCGAAACCGCTGGCCTACGCGCTCGACCTGAAGATCGACCCGAAAGCCGATCGTTTCAACGGTCACGTGCGCATCAAGGTCAGGCTCGCCACGTCGGCCGATCACCTCTGGCTGCATGCGCGCGAGATCGATGTAGCGACGGCGGCCGTGATCGACGCGGCCGGCAAGCCGCACGAGGCGAAGCTGAGCGTGCGCGATCCGTCCGGCGTGGCCGAGGTCGCGTTCGGCACGACGCTGCCGGCGCAGGATGTGGAACTGGTTTTCGACTACTCCGCGCCGTTCAACACCAAACTGCAGGGCATTTACAAGGTCATGGTCGGCCACGACGCCTACGTGACCACGCAGATGGAGGCGATCAGCGCGCGCCATGCGTTTCCTTCGTTCGACGAACCGCGGTTCAAGACGCCGTTCGACATCGTGCTGACGGTGCCCAGAGACGAAGCCGTGCTCGCGAACACGCAACGAACAGGGTATTCGGAGTCCCCTGACAAAAAGTGGAAAACGATCGCTTTCGCGCGGACCAGGCCACTGCCGACCTATCTCGTCGCGCTCGCGGTCGGGCCATGGGACGTGGTCGACGGGCCGACGATCCCCGCGAACGCGCTGCGCAAGGATCCGGTACCGCTGCGCGGCATAGGCCCGCGCGGCGCCGGGCCGCAGCTCAAGTGGATCCTCGGGCAGACGCCGGCGACGGTGAAGTACTACGAGGACTACACGCAGCAGCCGTATCCGTTCGACAAGCTCGATCTGCTCGGTGCGCCGGACTTCTCCGCCGGCGCGATGGAGAACGCCGGCCTCATCGTCTACCGCGACGTGTTGCTGCGCATCGATGACAAGTCGCCGGCGAGTTCCTACCGCAGCGCGTTCAACGTCAACGCCCACGAAATCGCGCACCAGTGGTTCGGCGACCTCGTCACCGTGCCGTGGTGGGACGACGTCTGGCTCAACGAGGCCTATGCGACCTGGGCGCAGGGCAAGGCCACCGTCGCGCTCAGGCCCGAATATCTCGGCGACCTGTCGCGCCTCGAAGGCACGCTGCACGCGATGAACGGCGACAGCCAGCTGTCGGCGCGCAGGATCCGCCAGCCGATCGCATCCCAGGACGATATCGAGAACGCCTTCGACGGCATCACCTAGCAAAAGGGGGCGGCCGTACTGCGCATGTTCGAGGAATGGGTCGGCGGAGACACGTATCGCGAGGCGATGCGCGACTATCTGGCCAGGCACAAGTTCGGCAGCGACAATTCCGACGACCTGATCGCAACGATTGCACGGGTCAGCGGCGAGGGCGAAACGCTCGGCAAGGCGATGCGCAGCTTCCTCGACCAGCCGGGCCTGCCGCTCGTGCACGCCGAGCTGAAATGCACCGCAGCGGCCGACGGCGGCAAGGGATCGATCGAACTGAGCCAGTCCCGCTATTTGCCCTACGGTGTGGTCGACCCGGGCAATTCGCAGTGGCGCATTCCGGTTTGTGCACGCTTCGCGAGCCAGGGCAAGTCGAGTCGACAATGTTTTCTTCTCGACAAGCCGAAGCGGACGTTCGCATTCGACGGCGGCTGCGCGCAGTGCGTGATGCCGAACGCGGACGCGTCGGGCTACTGCCGGTTCACGCTCGACCAGGGCGACTTCGGCACGCTGGCGCGGCAAGCCAAGGACCTCGCGCCTGCGGAGCAGCTCGTTTACGCCGACGCGATTTCCAGCGCCTTCGACCAGGGCACGCTTGACCCCGGCGTCGTGCTCGATGCGCTGCCGACGCTGGCTTCATCGGATATTCCGCAGATCGCGCTGGCGCTGACCGGCTCGTTCCGATGGATTCGAGAGCAGCTTGCGACCGACGCGACGCGGCCGGCGCTCGATGCTTACGCGACGCGTCTGTACGCGCCGCACCTGAAGAAACTCGGGTTGCACAAACTGCCGGGCGACAGCGATGCGGTCACACGACTGCGCATGGGCGTGATCGAACTGCTCGCACTCGATGTGCGCGACAAGGTGTGCGCGCGCTGCTCAACGCCGCCGCGCGCGCCGCGCTCGGCCTCGACGGCGGCAATCTCGATCTCGACAGGCTCGATCCCGACATCCGCGGCATTGCACTCAAGGTGGCCGTGCAGGATTCCGGCGAGCCGGCGTACAAAACCGTGCAGGCGGAACTGAAGACGAACACGCAGACCAAGCAGCGCTATGAATTGCTCGCCGCGCTCGGCGCCACGCACGATGCGAAGCTCGGCGAGGATGTGCGCGACTATGGCCTCACTTCCGCGGTCGCCGTCGGTGAAATTCCCTATCTTTACGGCAGCCATGCCGGCGAAGAAGAAAACCGCGCCGGCTTTTGGGCTTGGCTCAAGCCGAATTTCGACGCGCTGCGCAAGCGACTGTCGGATTCGCACCAGTCGCTCGCGATAGGCCTTGCGGGCGCCGGACGCTGCAGCAAGGATTCCGGCGAGGAAATGCGCGACTGGTTCGCGCCGCGCATCAAGGAGATGCTCGGCGGCGAACGCAAGCTCGCGCAGTCGCTCGAAGGCGTCGCCACCTGCAGCGCGCTGCGCGAATACTTCGGTGCGAAGGCGCTGGCGCAGTGGGCGGAGGCGCATCCGCCGCGCTGACCCTGGTGTCCCTGCTACGTCCGGGGAAAGGGGCGCTAGCGGCGCGGCGGCCTGGCGATGAAATCCAGCATGTCGCGCAGTACCGGCGGCTTGCCGTTGCGCCCGTGCGCGAGGGCGACGAGCAGATCTCCGTGGTCGGCGCCGGGATAGAGTTTGAGCACGGCGGAGCCGTTCATCGCATGCTCGCGCTCGGCCATTGCCTCGGCATTGTTCGGCGTCACCTCGTCGTCGTCGAGGCCCTGCAACAGCAGCAGCGGTGGCTCGTCGCCGTCGACGAAGTTGATCGGCTGCGAATCGTAGCGGCCTTTGGCGTCGTCACCGAAGATTTCCGCCTCGTCGTCGACGTAGGGCAGGAACGCGTACGCCCCGGCGAGGCCGATCATGCCGGCGAGGTCGCGCGGAGCCAGGCCGACCGCGGCGAGATAGCGCTTGTCGCAGGCGAGCAGGGCGGCGATATGCCCGCCGGCGGAGTGGCCGGAAACGAAGATGCGCCGCGCATCGCCACCGAATTCCGCGGCATGCTCGAAAGTCCACTTCGTCGCATTCGCCGCATCGACCATGAACTCGGGGAAGCGCACGGTCGGAAACTTGCGATAGTCCGGGATCACCGCGACGACGCCGTGGCTGGCCAGCGCCTCGCCGACGTAGCGATACCAGCGCCGCCGGCCCTCCTCCCAGCTGCCGCCGTAGAAGAACACGACCACCGGAGCCGCCGATGCGGCATGCGGTGCGTAGACATCGAGCTTGAGCGCGTGATCCGCGTCGAACACGATACCGCGACGGACGGCGAGATCGTGCGTGCTGTCCGCGCTGCCGAGCGTCGCGTACCAGATCTGCGCGCATGCCGCGAGCAACAGCGATGCCAGCGCCGCCGCCAGCGCGCGTGCGCCGCGCCAGCGGCGAAGGAAATTGCCAAGGCGCGGCTTCGTTCCTATCATCGTGCGATTGTTGCAGGAATCATGCTCGGCGGAAATCGGCATTGGGTGCCGCGAGGGCCCGGCTGCGCTCGATGTCGCACGTCGGCGGTGCCCGGACAGCGCAACCGCTCCGAACGGCGAGCCGCGGAAGCGGCGAGTCATCCTCATGTGCATTTGAGTACACTCCGGATCCTGCGCTCCGGCGACGCGCAAATTCCCTTCGCTCGCCACGGTCTTTCGAGGTGCCCATGGGTGACGAAGCAATGCAACGCGGCCGGGAGCTTTTCGCCGACATCCCCGAGCGCAATACCGGCGATGTGCTGTTGCGCACCACCCAGCAGCATCATGTGTCGCTGAGCATGATGGCGGACACCAAGGCGAGCATCGTCATCACCGTCTGCTCGATCGTGCTGACCCTGAGCCTGGGCAAGCTCGCCGATCCCGACTTGCGCTATTCGGTCCTGATCCTCGACGCGTTCACTCTGCTCGCGCTGTTGCTCGCCGTGCTCGCGGTGCTACCGAAATACCGGCCGTTCAAGTTGACGGGGTCGGGCTTGCCGCCCGGGTTCAACCTGTTGTTCATGGGCCACTTCGCCGAGTTGCCGCGCGAACGTTTCCTCGCCGAGATCGCGCATTCGATGCGCACCGATGGCTCGGTCTACAGCGCGATGGCGAACGACATCTACAGCCTCGGTACCTACCTGGCGCAGCACAAGTACCGCTACCTCCGCCTGGCCTACCTGAGTTTCCTGACCGGTTTCGTGCTCGCACTGCTCGTGCAGACGTGGCGCCTGCTGTTCGCCCATTGAACCTTCGCGGAGCCACGCGTGACGAATTCCCGGAATACCCTGTACGGCGCCGTCGAGGCGGGTGGAACCAAGTTCGTCTGCGCGATCGGCGAAGCCGGCGGTCGGCTGCATGCACAGGCCGCGTTCGCGACGACGACGCCGAAGGAGACGCTTGCCCGCGTCGCCGACTTCTTCCGCGAGGCGCAGGTCAGCCACGGGCGCGTCGCCGCGGTCGGTATCGGCTCGTTCGGCCCGGTACACGTGCGCCCCGGCGCCGCGCAGTACGGACGCATCGCGCGTACGCCGAAGCTGCGCTGGGAGGGGATCGACATTCTCGGCGAGATCGCGCGCGCGGCCGCCGCGCCGGCCGCGATCGACACCGACGTCAACATCGCCCTGCTCGGCGAGGCGCGCCATGGCGCCGGCGTCGGCTACGACGACCTCGTCTACGTCACCGTCGGCACCGGCATCGGCGCCGGCGTGCTGGCGAACGGAAAAATCGTCTACGGCTTCGCCCATCCCGAAGTCGGCCACATGCATGTGCCCAAAGCGGCGGAGGACGCGGCATTCGCGGGCGTCTGCGCGTTCCATGCCGACCGCTGCGTCGAAGGCCTGGCGTCGGGGCCGGCGCTGCGGGCGCGCTGGGGCACCGACGCGGAAAGCCTCGCGCCGGAGCATCCGGCATGGACGCTGCAGGCGCATTATCTGGCTGCGCTGTGCGCGAACCTGCTCGTCGTCTCGGCACCGCGCCGCATCATCTTCGGCGGCGGCGTGATGGCGCAGACGCACCTGTTCCCGCGCGTGCGCGCCGCACTGGGCGAGCTGCTCAACGGCTACTTCGATTTCGCCGCCTACGGCATCGAGCTCGATGATCTCATCGTGCCGGCGCAACTCGGCGGCCGCGCCGGCGTGATCGGCGCGCTCGAGCTGGCGCACGATTTCGCCGCGGCGAAATAGGTATTCCGCAGGGCGGGCAACGATGGACAGCCCGGCGCGTATTCTCGTCATGCCCGACAAGTTCAAGGGCACGCTGACTTCCGACGAGGCTGCGCGCGCGATCGTGCGCGGTCTGCGTTGCGCGTGGCCACGGGCGCGATTCACGACACGGACGCTGGCCGACGGCGGCGAAGGATTTGCCGCTGCACTCGTGCGCGCGACCGGCGGAACGTCGCGTCGCTGCGCGAGCGTAGATGCGAGCGGATACCCGTGTCGCGCAGTCTGGGGCTGGCTCGGCGATGGCCGCGGCGCGGTGCTCGATCTCGCCGCCGCGAGCGGTCTGGCGCAGTTGCCGCGGGCTCTGCGCAGTCCGTTGCGCACTTCGACGTACGGCAGTGGCCTCGTATTGCGCAAGGCCATCGACGCGGGCGCGGCGAAGATCGTGATCGGCCTTGGCGGCAGCGCGACGAATGATGGTGGCATCGGCCTCGCCGCGGCGCTGGGCTGGAAATTTCTCGACCGCCGCGGCGGGGAGATCGAGTTGAACGGCGCAGGCCTGTTGCAGCTCGACCGCATCGTCGCGCCGAAACCGCGTCCGCGCCTGCGCATCGTCGCCGCCTGCGATGTCGATAATCCACTGTTCGGCCGCAACGGCGCGGCGTATCGCTTTGCAGCGCAGAAGGGCGCCGACGCCGCGGCGGTGCGCGCGCTCGACCGCGGCCTGCGCCGCCTCGCGCGCATCGTCGAACGTGATCTTGGCCGCAATGTCGCGCAGGTCGCAGGCGCCGGCGCTGCGGGGGGAGCGGGCTTCGGCCTGATGGCGTTCTTCGGCGCGCGCCTCGAATCGGGTTTCGAGATCCTGCGCCGCGAAATGCGCCTCGATGCGCTGCTGCGCGAACACGATCTCGTCGTCACCGGCGAAGGCGCGTTCGACCTCACCTCGCTGTCCGGCAAGGCGCCGTATCGTCTGGCGCTGCATGCGCGGCAGATGCGCGTGCCGGTCTGGGGCGTGTTCGGGCGCATCGATGTGGCCGTCTCGCGGCTGCCGTTTGCGCGCGCCGCGGCTCTGGTTGCGCGCGACGCTACGGTGCCGGCATCGCTGGCTTCGGCGAAACACGCGTTGCGTCTCGAACGGGCTGCGTACGAACTTGCGGTTCGCGGTTGAGCTTCGTGCTATGCGTGCGTCGACGCTGGCAATATCATCGCGCGACGCGGGATCGGGATCTGTCGACCGGTCCTGACCCCGCGACAGGTCATCGTACGTTGCAAGCTGCATCGACTGCCGTCCAGGGAACAAACCATGCTTCGATCGTCGCTGCGTTGCCTCGCGTTGCTGGTTCTGTGCAATTTCACGTTCGCCGCGCCGCCGGACGATGCGATGATTCCGTCCGTGCTGCGCGACTGGCGCGGTTGGGTGCTCAAGGATCTCGATTTCCGCGCCTGCCCGTTCCTGGCCACGCAGATGACCGACGACGCGAACGGACGCATCTGCGCTTGGCCCGGGCGCCTCAAGCTCGATGCCGACGCGAATGGTGCAAGCTTCGCGCTGCACTGGCGCGTCGATGCGCCTTCGTGGATCGCGCTGCCGGGCGACGCGCGGCATTGGCCGCAACAGGTCAAGGTCAACGGCCAGACGCAGCCGGTGCTCGACCGCGGCGGCACGCCGATGCTGTGGCTGGCGACGGGCGGCTACGACGTTGCCGGCACGATTCCCTGGCATGAGCGGCCGCAGTCGCTGGCGCTGCCGGACAACATCGGCCTCGTCGCACTCAGCGTGGACGGCAAGGCTGTCGCGCCGGTGCAGCGCGATGGCAACACGGTCACGCTGGGGCGCAGCGCCGCGGTGGCGCCCGAGGCCGACAGCATCGAGCTGCACGTGTTCCGCGAACTGGCCGATGGCGTGCCGGCGCTGTTGACCACGCAGATCCGTTTCAACGTGGCGGGGCAAGCGCGCGAGGAAACGCTGGGGCCGGTGCTGCCGGCCGGATTCGTCGCCACCGCGCTCGGCGGCGGCTGGCCGGCGCGCCTCGGCAACGACGGCCGTCTGCGCGTACAGGTGCAGCCGGGCGACGCGACGCTGACCCTGACCGCGCGTGCGGTCGCGCCGCTCGTCGAGGTGGCCGCGCGTCTGCCCGCGGCGCCTTGGCCGAAACAGGAAATCTGGAGCTACGCGGCGGCGCCGCGCCTGCGCGTGACCAACGCCACGGCGGCACTGGCGGTCGATCCGCGGCAGGCGCAGGTGCCGGCGCACTGGCAGGGCCTGCCTGCATTCGCGCTGGGTGACGGAGAAAAAATCGCGATCGAGGAGCGCTCACGCGGCCTCGCCCCCGGCGAGGCGAATCGCCTGAACCTGCAGCGCGAAGCCTGGCTCGATTTCGCCGGCACCGGCTGGTCCGCGAAGGACCTCGTGTCCGGTTCGATGGTGCAGGGCTGGCGTCTCGACGTTGCCGCGCCGTTCCAGCTCGAGCGTGCGCAGGCGAATGCGGGCAGCGGCGAAGCGCTGCTGGTCACGCACGGCGCAAACGAGATGTGGTCCGGCATCGAGTGGCGCACGCCGAACGTGCAACTCGCCGGCACCGTGCGCATCGATGCGATATCGAACCTGCCGGCGGCCGGCTGGCAGCAAAGCTTCGACCGCATCGACACGACCCTGCATTTTCCGTACGGCTACAAACTGCTTGGCGCGCCGGGTGCGGACAGCGTGCAGGGCAGCTGGATGTCGCGCTGGACCCTGCTCGACGTGTTCGTTTGCGCGATCCTCGCCCTGCTGGCGTGGCGCCTGCTGGGAGCGTTTGGCGCACTGGCCGCGCTAGGCTATCTCGCGCTCGGCTACCAGGAGCCGGGTTCGCCGCTGTGGACCCTGGTCGCCGTGCTCGCGCTCGCCCTGATCGTGCGCGTGCTGCCAGCGGGCAAGCTGCAAACCGCCGCACTGTGGCTGCGCCGCGCGGCAATGCTGGCCCTCGTTGTCGTCGCGCTGCCGTTTGCGGCGAACCAGGTGCGCTATGCGCTGCATCCGCAGTTGGAGGAAGGTGGCTACCCGTACTACGCCGCCGCCGATGCCGAGGGCGACGCCGGTGGCGCGGCCGCCAACTACGGACCGCTCTATCGGCACAAGCAGCATCGAACCATGCCGGCGCAGGAAGCGCCAGCGGTTGCGAACGCTCCCGCGCCGCCCGCGCCGGCCATGGTGGGCGAGGCTGTGCCAATGGCCGCGCCGACGCCGGGGCCGGTGGCGGGGATCGTGGCGAAACGCGCGCCGCCGGGCGTACATCTCAACGCCGGCGCATTGCAGGCGGTGGCCGGCAGCGCCATTCCGAAATCGACGCTGGTCGACCACTACAGCCAATCCACCGTGATGCAAACCGGCGCGGGCGAACCCGACTGGCGCATCGGCAGCACCGCGCAGCTCGGCTGGAGCGGTCCGGTCACGCCGGCGCAGAACGTGCATCTCGTGATCGCCTCACCGTGGCTGGTGCGGCCGCTGCGCATCGTGCTCGCGCTGCTGCTGGCGTGGTTGGCATGGAGCAGCTGGCGTGGCCGGCCGGCCACGCCGGCACGGCCGGGGCGGGCAGCGTCCGTGGCTCTCGCCGGCCTGCTGCTTGCCACCAGCTTCGTGCTGGCACCGCGTGCGCAGGCACAGGGCATTCCGTCCGACGAGTTGCTGAACCAGTTGCGCGAGCGTCTGACCGAGGCGCCGAAGTGCGCGCCGGCCTGCGCCGCGATCGCGCAGATGCAGGTGGCTGCCGGCGGCGATGCGATCGACGTCGTCCTCGACGTGCATGCGGGTGAACGCCTCGCCGTGCCCCTGCCGCGCACCGATGCGAACGCAACGCTGAAAAGTATAAAAGTGGACACCATCGCGGACGTTGCGGTCGCGCGCGCCGCCGACGGCAGCGCCTGGGTCGCGCTCGATCGCGGCGTGCACCGCGTCGAGGCGGCCTACGTCGCGCATGCCGACCGCCTCGCGCTGAATTTCGTCCTTGCGCCTGCGCGTGCGCTGTTCTCGGGCGCAGGCTGGAGCGCGAGCGGCATCGAGGACGAGCGCCTGCTCGGCGGCTCGCTCAACCTCGCGCGCGTGCGCGACGAGGCGGGTGCGGGCGCGAAGCCCGAACTCGGTGCGCAGCAGTTTCCGCCGTACGTGCGGGTCGTTCGCTCGCTCTCGCTCGGCCTCGACTGGGGCGTGCAGACTCAGGTTCTGCGTGTTTCTCCTGCAGCGGGAGGCATCACCGTGGCGCTGCCCGTGCTCGCTGGCGAGCATGTGTCGACGCCGGGCATAAAAGTGCAGAATTCCACCGCAACTGTCGCGATCGCCGATGGCGAGGCGCAGGCCTCGTGGAACGGCACGCTGGACAAGGCCGACACGCTGACCCTGACCGCGCCCGCGCTCGCCGATCGCGCCGAGGTCTGGCGCGTGCTCGTCAGCCCGACCTGGCATGTGGAGTTTTCCGGCGTGCCCGCGGTCGGCCTCGAGCCGGGCGAGGACGCGAACGACTATCGCAACTTCGAGTTCCACCCGTTGCCGGGCGAGACGCTGATGGTGAAGATCACGCGGCCTGCACCGGCGTCCGGTGCGACGCGCGCGATCGACGCGGTCAGCCTGGTCAGCGAGGCCGGCCAGCGTAGCGCGACGCACACGCTCGATTTCACCTTGCGCGCCAGCCAGGGTGGCGAACAGGCGATCGGTTTGCCGAAAGCCGCCGAGGTCACCGCCGTGCAGCGCGACGGCGAGGTGCTGAGCCTGCGTGCGCAGGGTGGCAAAATGACGTTGCCGGTCAAGCCCGGCAGCCAGCGCTACCGCGTCGTATTCCGCGACGACAGCGCGCTTGGTTTCGCCGTGCGCACCCCGCAGGTGGAGTTGGGGTTGCCTGCGGCGAATATCCGGCTCGTCGCGCATCTGCCGGCGGATCGCTGGCTGCTTGCGACCTCCGGCCCCGCGGTCGGCCCGGCCGTGCTCTACTGGGGCGAACTCGCGGTCGTGGCCGCGCTCGCCTGGGCGCTCGCGCGCACGCGACGCATGAAGTTGCGCTTCCGCGACTGGTTGCTGCTCGGCCTCGGTTTCTCGACCTCGTCGTGGCTGGCGCTGATTGTCTTCGTCGCCTGGCTGTTCGCGTTCGACTGGCGCGCGCGCTGCACGACCGGAGCGCCGTGGTGGCGCTTCGATCTGGTCCAGATCGGGCTGGCCGTGTTGACCGTGATTGCGCTCGTTGCGCTGGTCTCGACGATCCAGCTCGGCCTGCTCGGCGTGCCCGACATGCACGTCGCCGGCAACGCTTCAAGCGCCGCCTCGCTCAACTGGTTCGCCGATCGCGCCGTCGACGCGTTGCCGCAGGCAAGCGCATTCTCGCTGCCGCTGTGGATCTACAACGTGCTGATGCTGGCCTGGGCGTTGTGGCTGGCGAATGCGTTGATAGTCTGGCTGCGCCAAGCATGGACGGCGTGGACGCGCGGCGGCTACTGGCAGTCGCGGCCCGAGGCGCCGCGCACGCCGTCGACGGGCGGCGTGCAAACCGGCACGGAGAAAACGTGACTACGACAAGGGTGCGCGACCTGATCGCGCAAGCCGTGCGCGTATTGCAGACGCCGGCTTCGAGCCCTGTCCCGCAAAAAGACTTCGGAGGACAGGGTGGGGTGTGCTCTTCCGGTGATGGAAGCGCTGAAAGCGTTCCTTCGTCCCGATCCTTTCGCCCAATGGAAGAGCCGTTGGGCGAGAGGGAATGGAATGAGGCGCGGCGCGAAGCGGAGTTGCTGCTGCAGTACACGTTGCGCGTCGATCGCGCCTGGCTGTTCGCGCACGCCGACGACGAGGTCGCCGCGGTACTTGCCGGACAATTTCGCTGCCATGTTTCGCGCCGTGCCGAGGGCGAGCCCATCGCCTACATCACCGGGCGGCGCGAATTTTTCGGACTCGATCTTGTCGTTACCCCCGACGTGCTGGTGCCGCGCGCGGAAACCGAGCTGCTGGTCGAGGCCGCGCTGGAGAGGATCGCGCACGATGCGCGGGCGCGTATCGCCGACCTCGGCACCGGTTCCGGCGCGATCGCGCTCGCCCTCGCGCACGAGCGCGCGCATGCGCGCGTGCTTGCCACCGATGCGAGCGCGGCTGCGCTCGCCGTCGCGCGCGCGAATGCGCAACGGCTTGCGCTGGGCAACGTCGAGTTCGCCCAAGGCGAGTGGTGCGCCGCGCTCGGCGCAGGCGTGTTCGACCTGATCGTGAGCAATCCGCCTTACATCGCGCTCGGCGATGCGCATCTCGAGCAAGGCGACCTGCGCTTCGAACCCGCACTCGCGCTGTCTTCGGGCGCGGACGGCCTCGACGCGATCCGCATCATCGCGCGCGATGCGCGCCGGCACCTCGCGCCCGGCGGTTGGCTGCTGTTCGAGCACGGTTGGGATCAGGGCGCCGCCGCACGCGGAATTCTCGCCGCACTCGGCTACGCGGAAGTCGCGACGCTGGCCGACCTGGAAGGCCGCGACCGGGTCAGCCAGGCGAGACACGAAGACGCGCGTGTTATGCTTGAACAGGCCAGTCAATGACGCCCCGGCGATAGACCCGGCCCGGCGGCGGCAGGATAGTCCCCTTGATCGAAATTCCCGGTTATCACATCTTGCGCCAGCTCGGCCGCGGCGGCATGGCCACGGTGTACCTGGCGACGCAGGAATCGGTGCAGCGCGAGGTCGCGCTCAAGGTGATGTCGACAGCGCTGTTGACCGATCCCGATTTCTCCGAGCGTTTCCTGCGCGAGGCGCGCATCGCGGCGCAGCTGCATCATCGGCATGTCGTCGGCATCCACGACGTCGGCCGCCATGGCGACCACAACTACATCGCGATGGAATACCTTGGCGGCGGCCCGGTGTTGCCGCGCGACGGCTCGGCGCGGCCGCTTGCGTTCGTGTTGCGCGTCACGCGCGAGATCGCGCTCGCGCTGAACTATGCGCACGCGAAAGGTTTCGTCCATCGTGACGTCAAGCCCGACAACATCCTGCTGCGCGAGGACGGCTCCTCGGCGTTGACCGATTTCGGCATCGCGCGCGCGGCCGATGCGGCTACGCGTATGACCCGCACCGGCGCGGTGATCGGTACGCCCCACTACATGAGTCCCGAGCAGGCGCGCGGCAAGACCGTCGACGGCCGTGCCGACCTGTACAGCCTCGGCGTCGTCCTGTACGAAATGCTGCTCGGGCGTGTGCCGTATCACGCCGAGGATTCGCTCGCGGTCGGCATCATGCACATCACCGAGCCGGTGCCGGTGTTGCCCGGGCGCTTCGCCGCGCTGCAGCCCGTGCTCGCGCGCATGCTGGCGAAGAAGCCCGACGACCGCTACCAGAACGGCCAGCAGCTGGCCGAGACGATCGAGCGCCTCGAACGCGCGATCGCCGCCGGCGAGCATGCGCAGCTCGCGGATGCGGACGGCGACAGTGGCGAATTCCGCATCGACGCGATCGATCTCGGCGCCGACGGTGCGCCGGTGCCCGGCTCGGTGCGGCCGACCACGCCCGCGGCGGCGTTCCAGCACCGCGCCGACCCGTCGCTGGGCCGCATCGAGGACCTCGGCGAGACCGGCAGCTATCGCGCGGTAGGCCGCGTTGCCGCGCGGCGCGCCGCACGGCGACGCCACGACAGGCTCGGCTGGCTCGTTCCTGCCGCGCTCGCCCTCGCCCTTGCCGTGCTCGGCGCGGCGGCATGGCATTGGCAGGATCGCCTGCGCGCGCTGGTGCCGAACACCCAGCTCAACGAAACGATCGCACGTGCGCGGAAGGCGCTCGCCGCGGGCAATCTGCTCGGCGCGGGCGGGGCGCGTGAGCTGTTCCAGAGCGTGCGTGCGCAAGACCCCGACGACGAACGCGCCCGCGAGGGGCTCAATCAGGTCGGCGAACGCCTGCTCGCCGAGGCGCGAGCGAGCCTGGGGAAGAACGATCTCGCCAACGCGCGCGCGACTCTCGACGCCGCAAATGAAATACTCGGCGGTGGCACCGAAGTCGAGGAATTGAAGGGCGCGATCGACGCAGCACAGGCGCGCGGTACGCAGATCGAAAACCTGCTCGCGCGCGCGGACACCGCGCTGGCCGACAAGCGCCTGCTCGGTGCCGACGGCGCGGCGGCATTGTACCGGCAGATCCTCGAGGCCGACGCGGCCAATGCGGTGGCGAAGCACGGGCTCGACAAGGTCGCCGTGGCGCAGGCTCAGCTTGCGCGCGAGGCGCTTGCGCAGGGCGATGTCGAGCTGGCCAGCCAGCGCATCATCCAGCTCGGCGAACTTGCGCCGGACCACGCGGCGATTCCCGGGCTGCGCAGCGAGCTGGCGCGGCGGCGCGCGGCCGACGCACAGGCTGCGGCACGCCAAACGCCGCAACCGCCGCCACGCCCCACGCCGCCGCGTGGGCGCCCGGCGCGCGACGCGGCCGAACCCGAAACCGCGCCAGCACGCGAGCCCAGCCTCGCCGAGCGCGCGCGCATCGAGGAGATGCTTGCCGACGCCGACCGCGCGCTGGCGGCTGGCAATCTGATGGACCCTGGCGGCGCCTACGACAAATACCGTGCCGTGCTCGGCATCGACGGCAACAACGCACTCGCGCTGGAAGGCTTGAGACGCATCGCGCCGCGCGCGCGCGCCTTGTTCGACGCGGCGCTCGCCGAAGGCCGGCCGAACAGCGCGCGCGGTTATCTGGATGCGATCGCCGACACCGATCCGGGCAACCCGGCCCTGATCGGTCTGCGCGAGCGGCTTGCCAACGTCTACCTCGACCAGGCCGGCCGCTACGCCGACCGCGGCCTGCGTGGTGATGCGCTGCGCACGCTCAACGCGGCGCGCCAGCTCAGTCCGGGCAATCCGCGCAACGCCGCGCTCGAGGCGAAGATCGGCGGCCTGCCTCCGGGCGGTTGACCGAGGACGATCGTCGCTCATGTGCCTGCTGCTGCTCGCCATCGACACCGTGCCCGGGAGGCCGTGGCTGCTGCTCGGCAACCGCGACGAGTTCCACGCGCGGCCGACCGCGCCGGCGCAGGAATGGGGCGATGTTTTCGGCGGACGCGACCTGCAGGCCGGCGGCTTCTGGCTCGCGCTCAACCGCAACGGCCGCTACGCTGCGGTGACGAACCTGCGCCGGTCCGGCGCGCCGCCGGCGCGGCGTTCGCGCGGCGCGCTGGTCGGCGGATTCGTCGGCGGCACGGTCGGCGCAACGGCCTACGCCGCGACCGTTGCGCGCGAGCGCGCCGAGTACGGTCCGTTCAACCTCGTCGCAGGCGATACGCACGGCGCCTGCTTCGTCAGCAGCATCGACGGCGCAGTGCGCACGCTTGCCCGGGGTGTGCACGCCTTCAGCAACGGCTCGCTCGAGGACGAATGGCCGAAGATGCGGCGCCTGCGCGAGAAGTTTTCCGCGTTGCTGCAAAGTGGAAAAGTGGAAGATGCCGCACTCCTCGATCTGCTCTGCGACGACACGTACCCGCTCGACAGCGACCTGCCCGAAACGGGCATCGGCCTCGAACTCGAGCGTCGTCTTGCCTCGATCTTCGTCATGCCGATGAGCGTGCGCGGCGATGCCTACGGCACGCGTGCGAGCACGCTTGCCTATGCAAGGGCGGATGGTTCGCACGCGTTGCGCGAGCGACGCTACGGGCCGGACGCGCTCGTGACCGGAGAGTCGGCGCTCGATTTCTGAGCTGGCCGTGTTCTGGTCGGGGTGGCCGTCGAGGACGCTGGGCCCGAGCGAGGCGCGAGTCCGTCAGCCCGACAGGATGGCCTTGAGCGCCGCGCGCGCGGCGTCGAACGAGAAATGCGCGCGCACGTTGGCGAGGCCGTTCGCCGACAGCGTGTTCCACAGCGCCTCGTCGGCGTAGAGGCGGACGATCGCGTCGGCGAACTCGGCCGGCGCGTCGGCGACAAGCACGTCGCTGCCGGCCCGCACGTGCATGCCCTCGACCGCGGTCGTCGTCGCGACTACGGGCAGGCCGTAGCTCATCGCCATGTTGACCTTGCCCTTGACCCCGGCGCCGACGCGCAGCGGCGCGACCGAGATGCGGCAGCCGTCCATGTACGGCGCGATGTCTTCGACGTAGCCGTGCACGATAACGCTCCCGGTCGCGAGGGCGAGCACTTCTTCGACGACCTTGCTGCCGATGACGTGCAGCCTGATCTGCGGCGCGCGCGCCTGCACGAGCGGGAACACCTCGCGTACGAACCACTGCATCGCGTCGATGTTCGGCGGGTGCTGGAAGCCGCCGACGAAGACGAGGTCGCTGCGTTGCGCGTAGCCGCGGCGCAGGCCGTGGATCTCGTGCACGTTGCTCAGCACTTCGACGCGCGCCTCGGGCACTTCGTGCGCGAGGATCGCCTTTTCCACCGGGCTGACGACGAGAGTGATGTCGCAATCGCGCATCAGCTCGAACTCGGCCTCGCGCGTCGCCGCGGCCTGGCGCGCGAGCTCGGCGTTGCCTTCGAGCTCGGCGCTGCGCTGTTCGCGCAGATAGTGCAGGTCGACGGTGTCGAAGATGACCTGGGCGCGGTTCGCGTACACGCGCACGAGGTCGAGGTAGTTGCTCGCGACGTAGTGGCGCGAAAGGATCACCGCGTCGAGCGAGGCACCGTTCTCGCGCAGCCACGTGGCCGGGTCACCGAAGAACGGGTGGTACAGCGCCTCGACACCGAGAGCCTGCAGGCTCTCGGTATACTTTCCCGCATGCGCCCAGTTGTCGGGCAGGAAGCTCACGCGCCAGCCGGCCTCGCGCAGCAGGCGCATCAGGTTGGTCATGCGCAGCGAACCGGAATCCTGGTCCGGCGTCGGCGTATAGGCGTCGATCACGAGCACGTGGCGCGGATGGCGGAAGTTCGCCGCCGCCGGCGCGAGTTTCGCGGAATCTATCGGCGCGGGCTGCAGCGCGAGCGCATCCTTCCACTTGGCGAGGAATTTCTCGCGGTTGACGACCTGGTACTGCTTGATCCCGCCGCTCGTGTCGGTGCCGGAGGTAACGCCCTCGAAGTGGACGACGACCGCGCGCGGTTCGTAGTAGACCTTCTTGCCCGCCGCGCGCACGGCGAAGGCGAGATCGGTGTCCTCGTAGTAGGCGGGAGCGTAGCGCACGTCGAATCCACCGAGCCGTTCGAACAGCGCGCGCGGCAGCATGATCGCGGCGCCGGAGCAGTAATCGGCCTCGCGCCGGTATTCGTAGCGCGGATCGCCCGGGTTGTCGAAGCGGCCGTAGTTCCAGCCCGAGCCGTCGCGAAACACGATGCCTCCGGCTTCCTGCAGGCGCCCGTCCGGATAGACGAGCTTCGCGCCGACCAGGCCGGCGTCGGGTTCCTCGGCAAAGCAGGCGGCGAGCGCTTCGAGCCAGCCACGGGTTACGACCGTGTCGTTGTTGAGAAACAGCACGTACTCGCCGCGTGCGATCGCTGCACCGGCATTGCACGAGCCGATGAAGCCGAGATTGCGCTCGTTGCGCAACGTGCGGATGCCTTCGATCCGTGCGAGTTGCGCCGGCGTCGCGTCGCTGGAGCCGTCGTCGACGACGATGGCCTCGAACGCGACCGTGCCCGCGTGCTCGGCGAGCGAGCGCAGGCAGGCGACCGTGTATTCGATCTTGTTGTAGACCGGGATGACGATGCTGACCAAAGGCTGCGCCGAACCCGGCACGGCGAAAGTCTGCAACGGCGCATCCGCGGCAGCCGGCTGCGGATGTGCGTCGATGATCGGCGTCGGCACCGGCGCGCCGCGCTTGCGTGCGAACTCGTCGCCGATGCGGCGGACCGTACCGAGCAAACCCCTGCGTGCCAGGCTGCCGCGCGTGCGCGCACCGGCGCTGCGCACGCGCTTGAACTGGAAGGCGATGCGCGCGCGCGCGTCGCGCAACGTGCGCACCACGAAACGCAGCGGGCGGGTGATGCGCCATGAGGTGCTTGCGAACATTTCCTGGACCTGGTTGTCGAGCTGCAGCGCCCAGCGCGTGCGTTCGTCGAAATCCTGCTGCAAACGGCTATGCGCGTTGTCGAGCTTGCCGTACTCGGCGCGCGTGTCCTGCAGCTCGGCGTCGAGCTGCTGTGCCCAGCGCGTGCGCTCGTCCATGGCTTTGTGCGCGATCCGTTCGCGCGCGGCGGCCTGGCGCGCCCATTTCGTCCGTTCGACGATCGTCTGTTCGCGCTCGGCAATGACTTTGCGGCCATGGCGCACATCGCGCTCGAGGCCGAGCGCCCATTCGATGCGTTGCGACAATTCCTCCTGTCGTCGTGCGATCTCGGCGTGCAGTCCGGCGTTCAGACGCTGTGCCTCGCCGAGCTGCCCGGCCCGCACCTGCGCACTGAGCGCAGCGGGAGCGGGATCGCGTGCCGGTATCGGCGAGCGTTGCCGTGCCACCTGCGGCAGCAAAGCGGCGTAGTCGGCGGCCATCCGGGTCAGATCGCGAGGCGGGGTGCCCATCAGCCGTTCCCGTGCCGCCGCGATCGCCTCCGGCTGTGCGGCCAGTGTCGCGACGCGCCCGACGACGGCGCCGGCGTCGGGTGCCACCAGCCACCCGCTGATGCCGTCGTCGATGCGCTCGGCGAGCGCCCCCAGTCGCGTGGCGATGACAGGAACGGCGAGACCGGCCAGTTCCGACAAGGTGTAGCTGAAGGTTTCCGCGACGGTGGGCAGCAGCAGCGCCGCATCGGGACGCAGTTGCGCGAACAGTGCGGGCAGGTCTTCGCGTCGATAGTTGAGTACGACGTGGACATTCGCCTCGCCGAAAAACTGCTCGCCTTCGGCGCCCGCACCGAGCAGGAAAATGTCGGCATGCCGACGCAACCCGGGCAGCGCGGCACGCAGCAATTCGGCGCCCTTGCCGCGACGCACGCGGCCGGGTACGACCAGGCGCAGGCGGTCGCGCGGGGGTGGTGCCGGCGTCGGCACCGGCGCTGCGGGCGGCCAGGGCGCGAGGCCGTGCGCGATCACGCTCGCGGTGAGCGACGCGAGGCGCGGCTCGATGCGCAACAGGTTGGCCAGCGCGGAACGGCTTGGCGCAACGATCTGCGCTTTCGCGGCGAGCACCGCGGCGACATAGGCCGCACGCAGGCTGCGCCAGTAGTCGGCGTCGCGCTCGGCGAACTCGAAGCCGTCGCCTGCGGCGCGCAGGTCGGCGACGAGCTGTGCGTCGTCGAAAGCCAGGCCGGCATTGCCGAAATCGCGATGCAGGATCGGCCACAGCGGATAGTAGTCGTGGGTGACGAGCACGGTCGGCAGCCCCGTGCGCAGCGCGTCGAGGCTGTGGCCGATCAGCGAGGAGACGATCAGCGCATCGACCTGGAAATCGCGCAGCGCTTCGGCGAGGAAAGCCTGGTAGGTCGCATCCCCGGTCGCGGTGCTGCGGATCGGATCGGGCAATGCAAGGCTGCGCAGCGCCGGCGTGGAGAATTCCGCATCGAGCAGTTCCAGCGATTCGCCGTAGCTGCGGCGCGGGAAGTTGCCGCGTGCGACCAGCACGAGGTGGTGGCGCATCGTGTCCGCTGCGGCGAGATCGCGCACGAAACGTTCGGCGCCGCCGCCCCAGCCGTGCAGCACGTGCAGCACGACGGGCTTGCCGTCGAGGCCGTAGTACGCGCGTGGCCTTCGCCCGTCCCGCGCGAAGGGAAGTTCACACGCATCGCGCGTGGCGGATGTTTCCATCGCCGCCAGCGCGGCGCACACCTTCTCGCGCATTTCGCCGAGCGGCGAGAGCGGTCGCGCGTCGCCGCCGGGCGGAACTGGCGCGGGGCCGCGCAGCGCGCGCGCCGGGTCGGCGACGTAGAGGTGGTCGAACATCACGCCGCGCAGCGGCGCCAGGGTCTGCGGCAAAGTATGCGATCGCACTTTTTCCGCATCGATACGGCGCAGGTTCGCGCCGTTCCAGGCGCTGAGCAGCGGCGACCAGGCCGAGGTGGCGATCGCCTGGCCGCGGCCGTAGGCGTGGCAGAGCGCGTCGATCGATTCCGCGTCGGCGTCGCTGTGTTCACCGGTCGCCAGCGGTGCGCGCGCGGGGTCGACGTTGTCCAGCGGCGAGGCGACGAGCACGTCGTCGCCGATGGCATTGACGAGGCGGACGAACCACAGCGGCGGCAGCACGGTATTCGCACGCAGCATGATCAGGTCGTCGCCGGGCCATGCCCGGGCGGCGGCGCGCAACACGGCCACGGCGTCGTCATCGGCGATTGCGGCGAACGCGCCGTGCGCGGAGGCGCCGGCCAGCGCCGAGGACGGGCCGAACAGCTCGAGCCCGGCGTTCGCGATCTCGTTGCGTACGCGCGCCAGCCAGGTCGCGCTCGCGGCCTGCGCGCCGAACACGCACAGGCGCCTTTGGTTCGTGGAATTCGATTCGGTCAAAGCAAGGTCCGTTGCGTGCCCTGGCTCGGCAACCGGCGCGCGAGGGCGGAATCCGGGGCCAGTTGTGGCAAAACGGCGAAATTATCGCGGATGAGGCGCGCAAAGTCATCGCGGCGGCTCGGCATTCAGGCGGATCGGGTAGACTTTTTGCGATTCCACCGACTTCGACCCGCATTGTCCTTCCTGTCCGGTCTCCTGCAAACCCCGGGTTTCCTCTGGCGCTGGCTGCGCGTGCCGTTCTGGCTCGGCCTCGGCTTCGCGCCCGGATTCCTGCCGTTGTACGTGCACAATCTCGACGCGCAACTGCGCAGTCGCTTCGATGATTTTTCCTGGGACCTGCCCAGTCGCGTCTATGCGCGCCCGCTCGAACTGCGCGCGGGCATGCCGATGTCGGCCGATACGCTGCTGCTCGAACTCGACGCCGCGCGTTACGAGGCCGATGCGGCGGCAAAGGTGCCCGGCACCTACGCGCGCAACGGCGCGAAGTTCGTCATCGCGCGCCGCGCGTTCGTCGATGCGCAGGGGGCGCAGAAGCCGCGCCGCGTCGCGGTGGTGCTGACCGCGAACGCGGTCGCCAGCGTCGGCGATGCCGACACCGGCGCCACGCTCGACTACGCGCGCCTCGATCCCGCGCGCATCGCCACCCTGTATGGCTCCGAGCAGGAAGAGCGGCGCGTGGTCAAGCTCGAACAGCTGCCGCCGCTGCTCGTTGCCGGCCTGCAGGCGGTCGAGGACCGCGAATTCAAGCATCACCACGGCATCAACACGTTCGCGATCGCGCGTGCGCTTCTCGCCAACCTGTTCGCCGGGCACGCGGTGCAGGGCGGCAGCACGTTGACCCAGCAACTGGTCAAGAACCTGTTCCTCGACAATAGCCGCAAGTTCACGCGCAAGTTCAACGAGGCGATCATCGCGCTGCTGATCGAGGCGCGCTACGACAAGCATCGCATCCTCGAAACCTATTGCAACGAGGTCTTCCTCGGTCAGCAGGGCGGTCAGGCGGTGCACGGCTTCGCGGCGGCGGCGGAGTTCTACTTCGGCCGCGACGCCAAGGACCTGAAGCCGGCCGAGATCGCACTGCTGGTCGGCATGGTCAAGGGGCCGAGTCTGTACGATCCGCGGCGCAACCCCGAGCTTGCGCTGAACCGGCGCAACGTCGTGCTCGCCTCGTTCCACGATACCGGCCTGATCGACGCCGACACACTCAAGTCGGCGCGCGCGGAAAAGCTCGGCGTGGCCGACACCCCGGGCTTGCCGCGCAACCGCTATCCGGCGTTCCTCGACCTCGTGCGCCAGCAATTGACCAACGACTATCCCGACGCGCAACTGCAGCGCGCCGGCCTCGTCGTCTACACCACGCTGGCGCCGTCGACCCAGGCGTTCGCGGAGGCCGCGCTGACGAAGACGCTCGACGGCCTCGGCAAGAAGCAGGCGGAGACGCAGGGCGCGATGGTCGTGACCGGCGCGCGCGACGGCGAGGTGCAGGCACTGATTGGCGCGCGCGATCCGGCCGATCCCGGGTTCAACCGCGCGCTCGACGCCCGCCGGCCGATCGGTTCGCTGGTCAAGCCGTTCGTCAATCTCGTCGCCCTCGCGCAGCCGGACAAGTACTCGCTGGCCACGCTGCTCGACGACTTGCCGGTGGACATGGCGATGCCGAACGGCTCGCGCTGGACGCCGCAGAACGACGACCACGAAAGCCACGGCCAGGTGCCGATGATCGACGTGCTCGCGCATTCGTACAATCTCGCGACCGTGCACCTCGGCCTCGCCCTGGGTCTTGCGAAGATCCGCGGCCTGCTCGAATCGTTCGGCCTCGATGCCGAGATCAACCCCAATCCGTCGCTGCTGCTCGGTGCTGTCGACCTGTCGCCGTTCCAGGTCGCGCAGATGTACCAGTATTTTGCTGCCGATGGCCACGCATTGCCGCTGCGCGCGCTGCGCGGCGTGGTCGACGCGCACGGCAAACCGCTCGCGCGCTATGGCGTGAAATCCGGCGCGGGCAACTACATCCAGCCGGCGCGGCTGGTCACGTTCGCGATGCAGGACGTAGTCGAGCGCGGCACCGCGCATGCGATTTCCGACCAGGGCCTCGGCGGTCTGCACGCCGCGGGCAAGACCGGCACCAGCGACTCGCAGCGCGACGCCTGGTTCGCCGGTTTCACCGGTTCGCACCTCGCCGTCATCTGGGTCGGCCGCGACGACAACAAAGTGACCGGCCTGTGGAGCTGGAGCGGCGGCGTCGCCACCTGGGTCGCGTTGTTCAAGAAACTGCCGAGCGCGCCGCTGACCGTTCCGCTCGACGGCATCGAAATGGTCACGGTCAACCCGCAATCGGGCGAGCGCACTGACGAGCAATGCACCGGTGCGCGCCAGTTGCCGTTCATGGCCGGTTTCGCGCCGACCGCGGCCGACCATTGCGTGATGCAGGAAATACGATCGATTTTTTCGGGAAATCAGTAAACTATGCAGTCGCTGTCGTCCCGGCATTCGCTGCCGGAACGACGGGCAAAATGAACTGCATTCCGCCCAAGAGTATACAAATGAAATTTTTCCTGTCTGTGATTGTTGCCGTCGTTTGCGGCGCGCTGCTCGCCGCCTGTTCCCAGCCGGCGCCGCCGGCGAAGGCCGCGGCGCGGCCCGACCGCGATCCGGTCGCCGCAGTCACCGCGATCCGCGCGGCCGGTGCCAAGGTCGATTCCGCGCTCGAGGTCAAGCCGCTGCGCGACCCCGCCGCCGAAGGCCTGCTCAAGCAGGCGCGCGACCTCGAAGCGCAGGCCCAGCCGGCGCCGGCGCTCGATGCCGTGCGCAAGGCGGAGAAGATCGCCGGTCCCGCGCCCGACATTCTCCAGTTCGAGGCCGAACTGCTGATCCAGACGCGTGCATGGCGCCAGGCCGGCGAGGTCGCGCAGAAGGCTTACGACAGCGGTCCCAAGGTTGGCGCGATCTGCGCGCGCAACCAGCAGACCCTGGTCGAGGTGCGCAGCGCGCTCGGCGACGCCGCAGGCGCAGCGCAGGCGCAGCAGATGGTTGCGACCTGTCGGCAGGCGGCGCCGGCGCGCTATTGACACGTTGGCGCTGCGCTTGGCTTCTGTTCTCGCCCGTCATTCCCACGAAGGCGGGAATCCAGTTCTTGCTTTTCGGTTTTCCAGAGCAAGAGCTTCCACTAGCCTGCGGCGAGCGGGTTACTTTCTCTTGCTTGTGCAAGAGAAAGTAACCAAAGAGAACACACCCCAGAGCATTGCGCCCTGCGCGCATCCTGCGCTCCGGGTCCGCGCCAGCGGTCGGGTTCCGCTGATTGCACCTGCGTGTGCAACAGCGCAATGCGCGCGGTCCTCGCGCGCCCCCTGCGGGCCTGATCGACCGCTGCCGCCGCAATGCAATGGGGGCCCGGAAGGGCAAGAGCAGCGCGCTGTTGCGCGCAGAAGCGAAAGCAGAAAAGCCTTGCACGCTGTGGCTCTTGATCTCCGGGTCCCCGTTTGCCGCGGCGAGGGCATGACGGAAACGCCCGCAGGGTCGGCGCGATGGATCGCGCCGAGTTCGTTGCCTGGACAGGGAAGTTCAGTCAACGAACCCCGGCCCGACCTCGCGTACCCGGAGCGCGAAGCGCGCAGGGCGCGGCATCCGGGGTGCATTTCTTTGGGTTACTTTTCTTTGTGCAAGCAAAGAAAAGTGACCCGCGCGCCGGACGCGCGCGGAAAAGCGAATGGACGCGGCAACAATGAAATGAGAGGCCGAAGAAGAAACTGGATTCCCGCCTTCGCGGGAATGACGAGCAAACGCACGGTCGCGCTCGCATGAACACTCACAACCAAAGTGCGCGCGAACTGCTCGGCCCCGACGGCCCGTTCGCCCACGAAGTTCCGAACTTCGCCACGCGCGAATCGCAGCAGGTCATGGCCGAAGCCGTCGAGGAAGCGATCGCCGATCGCGAAACGCTGATTGCGGAAGCGGGCACCGGCACGGGCAAGACGTTCGCCTACCTCGTGCCCGCGCTGCGTTCGGGCAAGCGCGTGATCGTGTCGACCGGCACGAAGACGCTGCAGGACCAGCTGTTCCATCGCGACCTGCCGCGCGTGCGCGAGACGATCGGCGCGCGTTTGAAAACCAGCCTGCTCAAGGGGCGGGCGAACTATCTGTGCCTGTACCGCACCGACCAGGTTGCGCGCGACGGCCGCCTGGCTTCGCGCGAGCAGGTCGCGCATCTGCAGGCAATCCGCGCCTGGGCCAAGCGCAGCGGTTCGGGCGATCGCGGCGAGTTTGCCGAAGTGCCCGAAGACTCGCCGCTGTGGCCGCGCGTGACTTCGACCGCGGAGAACTGTCTCGGTGCTGAGTGCCCGATGTTCGGCGACTGCTTCGTGGTCAAGGCGCGGCGCGCGGCACAGGAGGCCGACCTCGTCGTCGTCAACCACCATTTGCTGTTCGCCGATCTGGCGATCAAGCAGGAGGGCTTCGGCGAGATCCTGCCCGGCGCGCAGGCCTTCATTCTCGACGAGGCGCACCAGATTCCCGAGCTGGCCGGCGTGTTCTTCTCGACCAGCGTTACCTCGCGCCAGATCGCCGAACTCGCACAGGACGCGCTGGCCGAATGCGCTTCGGTCGCCGGCGCGCTGGCCACGTTGAAGGAGCCGATCGAGGCGGTCGCGCCCGCGCTGCGCCGCACCCGCCTCGCGCTCGACAAGCTGCCGGCGAAGGGCGCGTTCGCATTGATCGAGACCGACAGCATCGCGCAGAGTGAGCTGCACGATCTCGAGGAGGTGCTGCGGAAACTCGCGGAGGCGCTGGCTCCGCACGCGGAACGCTCGCGCGGCATGGACTCGCTGCAGCAGCGTGCCGAGGCCCTGTGCCAGCGCCTGCACGCCGTGCTCGACGGCGCCGCACACGACGCGGTGCACTGGTACGAGCTGTTCCAGCAGGGTTTTTCGTTTCACGCGACGCCGCTCGACCTTGCGCCGCCGATGCGCGCCCTGCGCGAGGCTTCGCATGCGAGCTGGATCTTCACCTCGGCGACGCTGTCTGTCGCGGGCGATTTCCAGCATTTTTCGCGTCAGCTCGGGCTCGACGATCCGGTGCGCCTTTCGCTCGACAGCCCGTTCGACTATGCGCGCCAGGCATTGGCGTACCTGCCGAAGGGCCTGCCCGATCCGAATGCACAGGACTACACCGAGCGCGTGATCGCGGCGGCGCGGCCCGTGCTCGACGCGGCGCGCGGGCGCACGTTCCTGTTGTTCACCTCGCATCGCGCGCTGCGTCGCGCGGCGGAACTGCTTGCCGATGCGCCGTTTCCGCTGTTCATCCAGGGCACCGCGCCGCGGCACCAGTTGCTCACCGAGTTCCGCGAATCGGGCAACGGCGTGCTGCTCGGTGCGGCGAGTTTCTGGGAAGGCGTCGACGTGTCGGGCGAGGCGCTGAGCTGCGTCATCATCGACAAGCTGCCGTTCGCCGCACCCGACGATCCGGTGCTGGTCGCGCGCCTCAACGCACTGCGCGAGAGCGGTGCCAATCCGTTCTTCGACTGGCAGGTACCGGCCGCGGTGATCGCGCTCAAACAAGGCTCGGGCCGCCTGATTCGCGACGTCGCCGATCGCGGCGTGCTCATGCTCTGCGATCCGCGCCTGACGACCAAGGCCTACGGCAAGCTGTTCCTGCGCAGCCTGCCGCCGATGCCGCTGACGCGCGAGCTGGGCGACGTGCAGCGGTTTTTCGATGTCGCGGCGGCCGCCGGATGAGTGCCGCGATTTTTCCGCGCATCGAATTGAACGGCGAAGCCGCAAGCGCGGACGACCTGCGTCATCTCGTGCAGACCAACTACGGCCACTTCACCGCGTTCCGCGTGGAAAACGGAATGGTGCGCGGCCTCGATCTGCATCTGGATCGCCTGCAGCACGCGACGCGCGAACTGTTCGCCAGCGAACTCGATCGCGAGCGCGTGCGCGCCTGGGTGCGCCGCGCGGTTGCCGGCGAGACGCGCGAGTTGTCGGTGCGCGTCAATGTCTTCGCGCGCGCGCTCGACCGCGAACGCCTCGACCAACCGGTCGCTGCCGACGTGCTCGTGATCGTCGCGCCCGCATCGACGCCCGCAACGACGCCGCTGCGCGTGAAGTCGTTCCGCTACACGCGCGACCTTCCGGCGATCAAGCATGTCGGCACATTGCCGCTGTTCCACCATCGCCGCCGTGCCCGGCAGGCGGGCTGCGATGACGCACTGTTCGTAGACGCGGACGGCCGCATAAGCGAGGGCTCGGTCTGGAACATCGGCTTCGTCGACCGCGACGGCGGCATCGTCTGGCCCGATGCACCGCAGCTCGACGGCGTCTCCATGCAGTTGCTCAAGGCCGGGCTGGCGCGGGCCGGGATGCGCAGCATCACGCGCACGATCCGACTCGCGGATCTGGGCGAATTCCGCGCCGCGTTCTTCACCAATGCAACGACACCGGTGAGATCCATCGCGAGCATCGATGCGCATGATCTCGACGTCGACGACGACGCTTTCGCGATGCTGGGGCGCTGTCACGGATCCGAGTCGTTGCAATTGCCCTGATCGCTGCGCCACTCGCTGCATGGCGCGTCGACAGCGGTGGGCGATGCGCGAGGTGATGGTGATCAGCAGCGCTCGATCCAGAAGCCGCCGCCGGCGAATGCGTGACCATTCGGATGCGCGAGCGCACCACGTACCAGTTCGGGCAAGCGCCAGCATGCGTAACTGCAATCGAACAACACGCGAAAGCCATTGTCGTACATCAACAGCGTGCGCGGCAGATACTGCTCGTTCCGACTCCGGTTTTCCACGATGACCAACTCGCGCGAACACCGCTAAGACGGACAAGCATGATGGTGGACTGTGCCGATGCTGCCCTTCAAAAGCCAGTGAACGCCCGCGTGCCGACCTGCGTCTTGCCGCGCGACGCCCGTTGGAGCTGCTGCAATGGTGCTCAACATCGGCCCCTCGGAAAAACACACCATGTTCACTGCAATCGGGCAATCGATCACGCTCAAGGTGCTCGGCATCGGCTTGCTCGCGCTGCTGATGCTGATTCCGCTGTTGCAGGTGCAAGGCCTGATCGGTGAGCGCAGTGGCTTGCGCGCGCAGGCGATCGGCGACATCGCCCGGCGCTGGGGCGCGGCGCAGCAGGTCGGCGGCGCGGTACTAGCGATTCCCAAGCGCGTGCGCGTGTCCACGTCGAACGGCTGGATCACGCAGGAGGGCACGGAGATCGTGCTCGCCGACCGGCTCGACATCACCGGCACGCTCGCGCCGGAAGTACGCAGCTACGGCATCTATTCGACGCCGGTGTATCTGGCTGAGCTGAAGTTGTCCGGGCAATTTCGTGCGCGCGATCTGCGCGCGCTCGCGGGGCGCGCGGGCGCGGCCGAGGAAACGCGCGAGACGACCTGGCTGTTCGACCAGGCCGAACTGCGCCTGCCGATTACCGATGTGCGCGGCATCCGCCGCATCTCGGCGCTGAAGGTCGATGGCGGCGAACATGCATTTGGTCCAGTCAACGGCAACGGCGCGTTGCGCGCGATCGCGTTGCCACTCGACTTGTCCGCTTGGCTGAAGGCGCCGGGTGACGAGGCGCATCGCTTCGAGCTGGAATTGACTCTCGCCGGCACCGGCAGCCTGCAGTTCCTGCCGCTCGCGCGGCGGACCGAGGCCAGCCTCGCCGCGCCGTGGCCGAATCCCGGCTTCGGCGGTGCCTTCCTGCCCGCGCAGCGCGCGCTCGACGCGAAGGGATTTTCCGCGCAGTGGCAGGTGCTCGATCTCAACCGCAGCTACGGCCAGCACTGGCAGGAAGGCGAGGGCGGCATCGATCCGACCGCCGCGGCGTTCGGCGTCAACCTGTACCAGCCGGCCGACCTCTATCAGCGGAACGAACGCGCGGGCAAGTACGGCGTACTTTTCGTCGCCCTGACCTTCGTTGCGTTCTTCCTGTTCGAGGTGCTGAAGAAGCTGCGCGTGCATCCGGTGCAATACCTGCTCGTCGGCCTCGCGCTGACGACGTTCTATGTCGTGCTGCTCGCCCTGTCGGAGCAGATCGGTTTTGCTTGGGCCTATCTTGCCGCCGCAACTTCCGTGGCAGTGCTCGTCGGTGGCTACGCGGCGGCGGTGTTGCGCGCACGAAAGGCGGGAGCGGTACTCGGTGCCGCGCTCGCGCTGATCTACGCGCTGCTCTACGGCCTCGTTGTCAGCGAGCAGTACTCGTTGCTGATGGGCGCGCTCGCGCTGCTCGCCGTCGTCGCGGCCTTGATGTACCTCACGCGCAAGGTCGACTGGTATGCGTACTCCAGCGTGGTGCGGCAGAGTTGAATTCGCATCGAGAGCCCCTCTCCCCATCGCTTTTTGATGGGGGAGAGGGTAGGGTAAGCGCGCGCTCCGGACTTCGATATCGCCTGCAAAGCGCCCCCTCACACCACCCTCTTGCGACGATGAATCCGTCGGGGGAGAGGGTATTTCCCGAGACCTCGCTGCCCATGTCCAACCTTGCCATTCTCGCCATCGACACCGCTACCGAAGCCTGCTCGGCCGCGCTGGGCGTCGACGGACATGTCATCGAACGCAGCGAGATCGCGCCGCGCCGGCACGCCGAGTTGATCCTGCCGATGATCGAGTCGCTGCTCGCCGAGGCGCGCCTGTCGCGCCGCGATCTCGGCGGCATCGCGGTCGGGCGCGGGCCGGGCGCGTTCACCGGAGTGCGCCTGGCGATTTCAGTCGCGCAGGGCCTCGCGCTCGGGCTCGACCTGCCCGTCGTGCCGGTTTCCTCGCTGGCCGCGCTTGCCATCGATGCACCGGACGATGAGGCGCATCGAGGCAACGCGATACTCGCCGTGATCGACGCGCGCATGGGCGAGATCTACGCGGGCGTGTTCCAGCGCACGACCGATGGTTTGGTCGAGGCGATCGCCGACGAGAGCGTCGGTCCGGCGCAAACGTGGATTCGGCCGCGTAACCCGGATGAAGCGGCAGCGGAATCCGGGACGCATTCCCCGGGATTGCGGCGCGACGCGCCTCCATCCGGGCTGCGCGGCGTTCGCTGGAGCGTGGTCGGCAGCGGCTGGGATGCGCATCGCGCTGCGCTCGCCGCGCGTTTGCCGGCAGCTCCGGTGTTCGCCGACGGTGCGCGCTACCCGCAGGCGCGAGCCGTGTTGCGTCTGGCGGCACCGCGCTTCGCGCGTGGCGAAGGCCTCGCGCCCGAAGCCGCGCTGCCGGTCTACCTTCGCGACAAGGTGGCGCTGACGCTGGAAGAACAGCGCGCGCGCTGAAAGCGGCGCATCGTTCGCCGACGAAATCGATCGCCGCCCTGATCCTGACCTTGTTTCGATGCGGCGGGCCGCGCGATCTCAGCGCTCGTATCCGCTTGCGACGGTCGAGACGGGTATCGCCTGCAATTCGTCGGGGGAGCGCAGGCCGCGGGCGTAACCGCTGTAGCCCGCGGGTTGCATGCGCGCATCGCGCACCGCATAGCCGACGACGCGACGGTCGCGGTCGATCAGCAGGAAACCGTCGTGTGGCGACGGTTGCGCCGTACGCAGTGCGACAGCGGTGCCGGGCTCGCCGAGCAGGTTGGCGTCGACCGGTCGGGTTTCCAGCGTGACATCCACGACGGGAATGCCGCTCTGCGCGGGCAGCGTCTTGCCGATCGTGGCGGCGGCGGGTGTGGCGAACTGGGCGACGCGATGCGCGGCCAGTATCGGAATGCCGCGAACGAATTCTTCGGGAATCGTTTCGCCCAGGTTTCTGCCGCGATCGATCACGCCGACGATGCTTGCGGTCGCCATGTTGTCGATGTCGCCGCGCACCAGCGCAGCATAGATGTTGCCGCCGTGTTGCGTGGGCTGGGCGAATACGGGCAGCGCCAGCGTGAACGCGAGGATGGCCACGACGATGACGCCGGGTCGTGGCGACGCGACCGTGGCCTGGGGGGGGG